>DAIUKO010000107.1:8426-15294 GCA_036848175.1 Vicinamibacterales bacterium
ACACCGGCACCCACACCGGCAGCCTGTGGAGCAACACGGGGACGCTGCTGGCGACGGCAACGTTCAGTGGGGAAACCGCGTCGGGGTGGCAACAAGTGCTGTTCGGCACGCCGGTCGCGGTGACGGCGAACACGACCTACGTGGCGTCGTATCACACCAACACGGGGAATTACGCGGTCAACAGCGGCTACTTCGCATCGGCCGGTGTGGACAACCCGCCGCTGCACGCGCTGGCGACCGGTGTGGACGGCCTCAACGGTGTCTATGCGTACGGCGGCGGCGGATTCCCGACGCAGAGCTTCAACGCGGCGAACTACTGGGTCGACGTGGTGTTCGCGCTGGCGGCGCCGGACACGACGCCGCCGACGGTGACGTCGGTCGTGCCGGGCAATGGCGCGACGGGCGTGAGCCTGTCGACGAGCGTCACGGCCACGTTCAGCGAAGCGATGAACGCGTCGACGATCACGACGGGCACCTTCGCGCTGCGCAATCCGGGCGGGAACGTGGTGGCGGCGACGGTGAGCTACAACGCGACGACCAACGCGGCGACGTTGACGCCGACGACGGCGTTGGCGGCATCGACGACCTACACGGCGACGGTGACGGGCGGCGCGAGCGGCGTGAAGGACCAGGCCGGCAACGCGCTGGCGAGCAACATGGTCTGGTCGTTCACGACCGGCGCGAGCGGGACGTGTCCGTGCACGATCTGGAACGCGTCGGCGACGCCGGCGCAAATCGCCAACGACCCGAGCGCCGTGGAACTGGGCATGCGCTTCCGTTCGGAGATCAACGGCACGATCACCGGGGTGCGCTTCTACAAAGGCGCGGGCAACACCGGCACCCACACCGGCAGCCTGTGGAGCAACACGGGGACGCTGCTGGCGACCGTCACGTTCACCGGCGAGACCGCGTCCGGCTGGCAGCAGATGAATTTCGCGACGCCAGTCGCCATTAGCGCCAACACGACGTATGTGGTCTCGTATCACACCAACACGGGGAATTACGCGGCCAACAGCAGCTACTTCGCGTCGGCCGGTGTGGACAACCCGCCGCTGCACGCGCTGGCGACGGGCGTGGACGGCGCCAACGGTGTGTATCTGTACGGTGCTGGCGGGTTTCCGACGCAGACGTTCAACGCGGCGAACTACTGGGTGGACGTCGTCTTCAAGTAATGCGCGCCACGAATTCGACGATCTCTTGCTCGGCCCAGTAGCCGTCGTCGTCGGCTGACGTCTTCTCGCCGACGAATCCGCAATGTCCTCCGTGCTCGCAGAGACGGAGGTCGATGCACCGGTTGCCGGTGACTGTCGGATCGTGGAACGGCTGCGACGGGACGAAGGGGTCGTCTTCGGCGGTGATGATCAGCGCCGGCACGCGGATGCGATCGATCACGCGCATCGCGCTGGCGCGATGGTAGTAGTCTTCGGCGTTGCGAAATCCGAAATACGGCGCCGTGTAGACTTCGTCGAACGCGCGCACGGTCTTCACAGCGTTCAACGCCGACAGATCGAACGCGCCCGGTTGGCAGCGCGCCTTCCGGCGCATCCGCCGCTTCAGATCCTTCACGAAGTTCCACTGATACAGCACGTTTTCGCGCCGTTCGAGCGCGCGCGTGCACTCGCTGATCTCGATGATCGGCGAGACGGCGGCGACCCCGACGAGCGTCCGCGGCGCGTGCGCGCCGTACTCGCCCGCGAGCTTGAGCGCGAGATTGCCGCCGAGCGAATAGCCGGCGACCGCAATCGCGCGGATGCCGTCCACGTCGCTCAGCTCGTGAACGACGTGCGCGGCGTCGGCGGTCAGGCCCGAATGAAACAGTCCGGTCGAGAGGTGCTCCGTGTCGCCGCAATTCCGCTGATTCAAGCGGACGACGTTCATGCCGCGCGCGAAGGCTTTGGCCGCCAGCCCGCGCATGTAGTGCGCGTCGCTCGAGCCGTTGAGTCCGTGGAGCGCCAGCACCGTCCGATGCTCCCACGGGTGCGGCTGCCAGTGGCAGGCGGCCATGACACGCGTGCCCGCAGCGACGTCGAAGTAGCGGCGCTCAGGAGGCGGCAGGCGAGGGAAGTACCGTGGATTGGCCCAGCTGTAGAGCGTCATGCGGTGCCCGCCCCGCAGCGATCGCCTCGGTTCGAAACCATCCCTCATCGGAGCCCACTGCCGCGGCGGAGCACGACGATCTTGTCGGCGGCGAAGTCGCCGAACCGTTCGTGCGCGCCGTCCGGCCACCGCACGGTCACCCCGCGAACGCCGGTTTCGCGTCCCAACCCGACGTGGACGCGCGGATCGTTGCTGGCGAGATAGCTGTACGCGGCCCGCACGTCACGCCGGATCGATCGCGATCCGACCGTCATCGCGACTTCGGCGCCGAGCGCGTCGCGCCCGTGCGCATCGACGACGCGGAACATCACCCAATGCCCTCGCGCGCGCACGACGTTGTGAAGCACATACGGGCCGGCGTCACGATTGACGACAACGACATCGAGGCCGCCGTCGTTGTCGATGTCGCCGAATGCTGCGCCACGGCTGGTGCCGACGAGCGGCGTCCTCGTGCCGCCCCGCGGCTTCACTTCGTCGAAGCGCGGTCCGGCGCCGCCGCGAAACAGCAGGTTCGGCTCGGCGTACGGATCTTCCGAGAACATCTCCGATTGGCGGCCTACCCGTCCGTTCGCCTCGTAGAGATCGAGGTAGCCGTCGTTGTCGAAGTCTGCGAGCGCCATGCCGAAGCGGGTGAACGGTCGGCTCGCCGTTCGCAGACCGACCGCCGCGGTGTCGTCGCTGAAGAACGTTCCATGATTCCGGTAGAACGAGTCTGACTCGCTGTCGAGATTCACGACCAGCAGATCCAACCGGCCGTCATCGTCGACATCGGCTGCGTGGACGCCCATGCCGGCCTTCGGCCGCCCGTCTTCATCGACGGCGCAGCCGGCCAGCAATGCGGCCTCCCGGAATGTTCCTCCTCCCTGATTGAGCCACAGATGATTCGGCGTGCCGTCATTGGCGACGAAAATGTCGACGCGGCCGTCGCCGTTGAAATCGCCGGCGACGACGCCGAGTCCGTTGCCGACCGCCTGATGCAGTCCCGCGCGTTCGGACACGTCCGTAAACGTTCCGTTGCCGTTGTTGTGATACAGCGTCGAAGAGGTCGGCAGGTCGTAGGTCCTGGGGCTGCAGTAGTCGGGGACTCCGCTCAGGCTGAAGCAGTCGATCTCTGCCGACGGCCGCCAGTCCAGATAGTGCGCGACGAAGAGGTCGAGCCACCCATCGCCATCGTAATCAAGGAATGCCGCGCTCGTATTCCATCCCGAACCGGCGACGCCGGCCTTTGCCGTGACGTCGGTGAAATGGCCGCGGCCGTCGTTCTTGAGCAGCACGTTCGGGCCGAAGTTCGTGACATAGAGATCGATGGCGCCGTCGTTGTCGAAGTCGCCCGCCGCGACGCCCATCCCGTAACCGCGAACGCCCGCACCGCTTTCGCTGGTCACGTTCTCGAAGGTGCCGTCGCCGCGATTTCGGAACAGCTGGTTGCCGCCGCCGGCCGACCTATCGGACAGGCTGCCGCTCTGCACCAGATACAGATCCAGATCGCCGTCGCCGTCCATATCGAACAGCGCGGCGCCGCCGCCCATGATCTCCGGCAGAAAGAACCGGTCGTGATGGCCGGACCGGTGGACGAAGTCGATGCCGGCGCGCTGGGAAATCTCCTCGAACCATGGTGGCGGCTCCGGCGCTGCCGCTCCATGCTCTTCTTTCGCCGCCTCGCGTCCGCATGCTGCGAGCGCCATGCAGATCACGACGGTGAGGCGACCTCGGCCGATTCGGGTCATCGCAATAAGATCCCATCTTTTGAATCCAGCGCCGCCGGTCACGCGAGCACCAGCGCCACAGCCGCAAAACCCGATTGCATCATGAGTTCTTCGGGTATAGGGTGTCGCCATCATCCATCATCTCGCTGGCGCGGCTCCACTCTGGGACACGACGAAGGAGCGACCATGAAGCGGCTTCGGATTGTGTTGGTATTGCTTGGCTTGATCGCATGCACGGCACTCCCAGCCGTCGCACAGTCCGTGGGTGCGACGACGGGAGCGATTGACGGCAAGGTGTCCGACGCAACCGGCGCGGTCATGCCAGGCGTGACGGTGACCATCGCGAGTCCCGCCATGCAGGGCGTCCGCACGGCGGTCACGAACGAGGAGGGTGTCTACCGCTTTCCGGCCATCCCGCCGGGTGAGTACAGCATCACCTACGAGCTCACCGGGTTCGCGACGGTCGTGCGCGAAGGCATTCGCGTCGGCCTGGGATTCACCGCGACGGTGAACGCCGAGCTGAAGGTCGCCTCGCTCACCGAGTCGGTGACGGTCAGCGGGCAGTCGCCGGTCATCGACATCACGTCGACGAAGACGGCGACGAACTTCGACGCGAAGGAGCTCGCGTCGCTGCCGAGCGCGCGCGACTTCTGGGCGATTCTCGCCGCCGCGCCGGCGGTGCAGATGCAGCGCATCGACATCGGCGGCAGCGCGGCCGGAACCCAGACGGGCTACTCCACCTACGACACGAAATCGGATCAACACCGGCCGATGGTCGAGGGGATCGTCAACACCGAAGGCACGAACGCCGCCGGCTACTACTACGACTACGGCTCATTCGACGAAGTCTCGGTGGCGACCGGCACCAACAGCGCCGAGATGCCGTGGCCGGGCGTGATGACGCAGTTCATCGCGAAGTCGGGCGGCAACACCTATCACGGCAAGGTCTACGCGGACTACGAGTCTGAGAACATCCAGTCGCGCAACATCGACGACTCGCAAATCGCGCTCGGCATCAGAGGTGGTGGCGGCCTGGGACCGACCGATCTCAACCGGCTGCACAAGTACTACGACCTCAACGCGGACGTCGGCGGCTTCGTCAAGAAGGACAAGTTGTGGTGGTACTCGTCGGTGCGCAATCAGGACGTGCAGTCGCTCCTGCCGAACTTTCCGGTGAAGCCGTTCGAGACGCACCTCCACAACGTCTCCGGCAAAGCGACCTACGCGATCAACACGAACAACAAGCTGATCGCCTACGGTCAGTGGGCGAAGAAGCAGCAACCGAATCGCCTCGACACCTTCCTCGTCGGCGCGACGGCGGCGCTGCACAACAGCGCCGACTCGACGTGGAACCAGTCGTACTGGGCCCACACCTATAAGGGTGAATGGGACAGCGTCGTCAACGATCGGATGTTCTACGAAATCCGCGGCGGCCAGTTCCATTACAAGTGGCCGAACACACGGTACACGCAGGCTCCTGCGTACGCCGACCTCGGGACGAACATCGTTTCGGGTGGAAACCGGGACGGCTGGTTCAACATTCCGACGCGCAACCAGATACTCGGCTCGTTCAACTACTACAAGGATGGCTGGGGCGGCAACCACAACTTCAAGATCGGTGGCGAGATCTTCGACGAACGATTCGATTACCTGCGTGGGCAGAACGGCGTCGGCTACGTCCCGGGCGACGTGCTGCACATTCTGAGGAACGGGGCGGCCTCTGAAGTGTTGCTGTTCTTGTCGCCGACCGCTTCTCTCAACGGCTTGCGAACCTACGGCGCATTTCTCGCCGACACGTGGCGGGTCGGACCTCGGCTGACGCTGGCGCTCGGCGTCCGGTTCGATCGGTACCGGTCGTATCTACCCGGGCAGACAGGTCCGCCTGTCGGTCCGTTCAATCCGACGCAAGTCAACTTCGATGCCGTCGACGACCTGTTGACGTGGAACCTGCCGGCGCCGCGGATTGGTTTCACGTACGACCTGAGCGGCACAGGGAAAACGGTCTTGAAGGGGAACGTCGCGTTGTATTGGTGGAACCCGGGAACCGGCGCGGTCGACGAACTGGTGAACCCGAATGCGGTCGACTGGAACAGGCGGTACAACTGGGTCGATGCGAACCGCGATCTCGTGTGGCAGCGGGGGGAGGAAACGCTGCTGACCGCGCAGTCGGGCGGCGTGGGCAGTACGATTCTCGATCCGAATCTGAAGGACCAGAGGACTCGCGAGGCGGCCACGTGGATCGACCACGAACTGCTGCCCAATTTCGGCGTCCACGCCGGCTTCATCTGGCGGCGAATCGACCAGTTGTCGCAGCAGGACAACGCGAACCGGCCGATTAGCGCCTTCAACGTTCCCGTGCAGATCAGAGATCCGGGTCCCGACGGTGTCTTCGGCAACGCCGACGACGGCCCGTCGATTCCGGGATTCAACCTGAATCCGGTGAACCTGGCGATGCCGGTCGTGAACGTCCTGCACAACACGCCGGGCGTCGATGACTTCTACAACCTCGAGTTCAGCGTCAACCGGCGCTCGCTCGGCAAGTGGTCGCTGGCGGCGTCGTACGCCTACCGCTGGAACCGGGACAATGCGAACGGCTACTTCGGCCAGAATCTGCGCGTTCGGCAGGATGTCGCCAACCCGAACGACATGATCAACACCGACAACGGGCGCTACAACTTCAATACGTGGTCGGCAAAGGCGCACAGCACGTATGAAGCGCCGTGGAGCGTCAGGATCACGCCGGCAGTGCGGATGCAGTCGGGGCAGCCGTACGGCCGCACGATCTCAGCCGCGGCTGCAAACGGGATCAACTATGGCGCCCAGCGGATTTTGACCGAGCCAATCAGCTCGCGCCAGCAGGACAACATCCTCCTCTTCGACATTCGCGCGGAAAAAGTCTTCAAGGTGATGAAAGGGCAGGCGGTTTCGCTGTTCGTCGACGGCTACAACCTCACGAACGCGAATCCCGCGTCGAACATCCAGTGGGGCTCCGGTTCGACGTTCCTGCAGCCGGTGACGATCATCGCGCCGAGGCTGGCGCGGTTCGGCGCCAAATTCGACTGGTA
>DAIUKO010000107.1:15394-20731 GCA_036848175.1 Vicinamibacterales bacterium
CGGCCGGCGTCTACCTGTTCGTCCGCGCGACCAGGCCCTCCCTTCCGCGCGTCGAAAATCTGGGCGCCGTTGCGCCGGAAGTTGCCGACGCGGCCCGGCAAGCCCTCGACCTCCTCGAGCAGAACCCCCGCGATCCGGCCGGCTGGGGTCGCTTCGCAATGACGTGCGAAGCCAACGGCATCATCGGACCCGCGCGCGACGCGTATGCCGTTGCGGTGTCGCTCGACCCGGCGGATGCGAAATGGCGGTACCGGCTGGCTCTCGTCGAGGCGCGCAGCGGGCGATCAGACGAGGCGATCCACGATCTGCATCAGGCGATCGAGCTCGATCCCACCTACGCGCCGGCGTATCGCCGGCTCGGGCTCTGGCTGCTCGATCGCCACGACACCGATGGCGCCGAGCGCGCCTTCGCGCGCGCCGCCGAATTGGATCGGGGCGACGTGTCGGCGTCGGTCGGCCTGGCGCGCGTCTACCTGCAGCGTCAGCAGAATCAACAGGCGGTCGACGTCCTCGAACGCGCGCTCGCGGAACATCCCGGCGACCGCTACGCGCTGCAGTTGCTCGGCACGGCGTACCGGCGCCTCGGCCGCATGGACGAGGCGGAATACGCGCTCGCGGTCGGCATGACCGGCGAACCGGCGTGGCCGGATCCGTGGACCGACGAGATGCTGCAGTATCGGCGCGGGTTTGCCGTTCGACTCAAGGACGCGACCGCGTACTTCTCGAGCGGACAGCTGGAGAAGGCGATTTCGCTGCTGGAGCAGCTGCGTCGGGAGAAGCCCGACGACATCGCGCTTCTGGATCACCTCGGTGAGGTGTATGTCGAGGCCGGCCGCACGGCCGAGGGAGTGCGGTTGCTGGAACAGGTCGTGGCGCGCGATCCGGAACGATTCGAGGCCTACGTGAATCTGGCGTCGGGCTATCTGAACGAGAACGAGCTGAGCCGCGCCACGGCGGCCATCGATCGCGCAATCTCCATCAACCCCAGGCTCGGACGCTCACACGAAACGCGCGGGCTCATTCTCTGGCGGCGCGACGACGAGCGCGGTGCGATCGAGGCCTTCCGCGCTGCGGTTCACTACGATCCACGCGACGTGCGGGCGTATGTCTGGAAGGGGATGGTCGAGATGAACCTCGGCCGGTCCGCCGATGCGCTGGACAGCTTTGCCCATGCGACGCACCTCGATCCCACGCGCGTCGACGCGTGGGTGGGGATCGCCGAGGCGACGATGAACCTTGGCGCATGGGACCGTGCGGCGGTCGCGCTGCAGCGTGCGATGCAGCTCAATCCCGATGCGCCGGCGGTGAAGCGCGCCGCCGAGCGTTTGCAGCACCGGGGACGATAGCCACCTCGGCGCTCAATCGACGCGCGGCACACGCGCGTCGCCATCGGCAGTCCGCCCGACGATTGTGTCCATTGAATTCGCTCACCGCGTGCCCTATCATCCCCGCATCCATCGCGAACCTCGAGAATCGTCTGTCCGTTCGTAGTCGTTCACGTCGCAACGCGCAACGCGTCTACAAGGAGGGCAGCATGGTCTGGTGTCGCGTCCGCGTTCCCCTCGTTCTCATCCTCATCGCGCTTTTCTTCATCTCCGGCGCGGCCGCCGCGCAGACGACGAGCTCCACGACCGGAGCGATCAATGGCAAGGTGACCGACAAGACGAATGCGATCCTGCCGGGTGTGACGGTGACGATTTCCAGTCCCGCGATGATGGGCACGCGCAACACGGTGACGGGCGAGGACGGGTTCTATCGGTTTGCCGCCGTGCCGCCCGGCGACTACGCGGTCGTGTTCGAGCTGACCGGATTCACGACGATGAAGCGCGAGGGCATCCGCGTCGCGCTCGGTTTCACGGCGACGGTGAACGCCGAGCTCGGCGTCGCGTCGTTGTCGGAGAACGTGACCGTCACCGGCGAGTCACCGGTCGTTGACACGCAGTCGACGGCGATCACCACGAACTTCGACGCGAAGACGCTCGCCAGCCTGCCGAGCGCGCGCGACATGTGGGCGATTCTCGCCGAGTCGCCGGCGGTCAGCCTGACACGCATCGACGTCGGCGGCAGCGCGGCCGGGACGCAGACCGGCTACACGGTCTACGGCACCAGCGGCCAGAATCGGCCGACGGTCGAAGGCATCGTCGCGACCGAAGGCACTGACGCCGCCGGCTTCTACTACGACTACGGATCCTTCGAGGACATCAACGTCGAGACCGCCGCTCACAGCGCGGAGATGCCGTGGCCGGGCGTCCAGTCGATGTTCGTCGCGAAGTCGGGTGGCAACCAGTACCACGGCAGCTGGTACAGCGACTACGAGAACAAGAAATTGCAGTCGTTCAACGTCGACGAGAGCCAGGTTCAGCGCGGCGCGCAGGGCAGCCCTCCCGGCGTCACGCCGCCGCTCGCGCCGGGCGATCTGAATCGGACGACCAGCTACCACGACATCAACACCGACCTGGGAGGTTTCCTCAAGAAGGACAAGCTGTGGTGGTACGGCTCGTTCAGGAACCAGAACGTCGCGGCGCAGTACGCCAACTTCCCGGTGCAGCCGCACGTCACCGATCTGTTGAACTTCAGCGGGAAGGGGACCTATCAGATCACCACGAACAACAAGTTCATCGCCTTCGGCACCGCCAACCGCAAACACCAGCCGACGCGCCTCGACTCGTTCCAGCTCGGGAACACGACCGACATCAACACGTCCGCGGTCTCGACCTGGGAACAGTTGTACTGGGCGTGGGTGTACAAGGGCGAGTGGAACTCTGTGCTCAGCGAAAAGCTGTTTCTCGAAATCCGCGGTGGCCAGTTCGGCTACAACTGGCCGAACCACTCGAACGGCGGCCAGCCGCGCTACGAAGATCGCGGCAACAACTTCGTCAGCGGCAGCAACCGCGAATGGCAGCGCGACCGCCGGCGCAATCAGGCGCTCGGCTCGGTCAGCTACTTCAAGGACGATTGGGCCGGCACCCACAACTTCAAGTTCGGCGGCGATTTCTTCCGGGAAGTCGTCAACGAATACTGGAAGGACGGTTACTTCGGCGACGTCGTCCACATGCTGAACAACGGCAATCCGCTCGAGGTGTATTTGATCGATTCCCCGTCGGCGTCGCTCAATGGGCTCTACACGTATTCAGCGTTCGCCAACGACATCTGGCGCGTGAACAATCGCCTCACGCTGAACGTCGGCGCGCGGTTCGACCGCTACCGCGCGTTTCTGCCGGCGCAGGAGCACGGCGTCAGCAAGTGGAACAAGACGCCGATCAGCTTCGCCCCGGTCAGCGACGTCGTGCATTTCAATCTCGCGTCACCGCGCCTCGGCGCCACCTACGATCTCGCCGGGAACGGGAAGAGCGTCCTGAAGTTCAACTACGGCAAGTACTGGTGGAACCCCGGCGCCGATTTTCTGCTGACCAACGTCAATCCGAATTCGGCTGTGTGGTGGAAGCGTTACGCGTGGACCGACTTGAACAACGATCGCCTCTACGACGTCGGCGAGGAAGGACGGCTCATTCAGACGCAGGGTGGGCCGACCGAATCGCTCGATCCGAACATCGAGGACACCTACACGAAAGAGGCGGCGGTCTGGTTCGAGCGCGAAGTGATGAGGAACTTCGGCGTGCGCACGGGGTTCCTGTGGCGCGGGCAGCGCCAGCGCTATCAGCGTGTGAACACCAACCAGCCGTTCGAGGCGTTCAACGTGCCGGTGACGATTGTCGATCCCGGCCCCGACGGCGTCCGCGGCAACGCCGACGACAAATCGATTTCCGCATTCAATCTCGACGCCGCCCACCTGGCGTTGACGACGACGAACAACGTCACGATGAACGTGCCGAACTCGGACGACGACTATTACACGTGGGAGTTGACCGGCACCAAGCGCATGAGCAATCGCTGGTCGCTGCTCGCGGCGTACTCCTTTACGAAGAGCTTCGACAACGCTGGCACCTACTTCGGCCAGCGCGTGCGCACCAATGGGCTCGTGCTCACGCCGAACGACATGATCAACTCCAGCGGCGGCCGCTACGAGTTCACGACCTGGACGATGAAGCTGCACGGCACGTATGAAGCGCCCTACGGCGTTCGCGTGACGCCGATTCTCCGCTATCAGGCCGGCCAGCCGATCGGCCGCGTGTTCGTCGCGTCCACCGGTCTGAACTACAGCACCGCAGTCACCGTGCTCGCCGAGCCGTTCGGCACGCGCCGCCAGGACGACATCACGCTCTTCGATCTGCGCGCTGAAAAAGTGTTCTCGATGCCGCGCAACCTGAAGGTGTCGGGGTTCGTGGATCTGTTCAACCTGTTCAACACGAACGCCGAGCAGAACACGAGCTACAACTCGGGCACGTCGTTCCTGCGGCCGCTGAACATTATTCCGCCGCGCATCGTGCGAATCGGTGCGAGAATCACGTTCTGAATTGTGAGATTTGAGGATGTGAGGATTTGAGGATTTGAGGATCTTGCCGATAGATCCTCAAATCCTCAAATCCTCAGATCCTCAAATCTCTCCATTACAGTTTTGGGGGGCTTCATGCATCGATCTCGTTTCTGGCTCGTCGCTGCGATGGCCGTGGTCACCGTCTCGCTCACGGCGGCGCCGGCACAGCAGCCGGCGGCACCCGCGGCGGCCGCGCCGGCGAATCCGAAGCTCGAACAGTACAAGAAGGACGTCGCCCTCGAGGTCGACGGCATGCGCGAAGACGTCCAGCGTATGAACGATCAGGTCTTCAGCTTCGGCGAGCTCGGATTCCAGGAATTCGAGACGTCCAAGTACCTGACCGGCATTCTCAGGAAGAACGGCTTCAGCATTCAGGAGAACCTGGCGGGAATTCCGACCGCGTGGATGGCGACGTGGGGATCGGGCAAGCCGGTGATCGCCATGGGCTCCGATATCGACTGCATTCCGCAGGCGTCGCAGAAGCCCGGCGTCGCGTGGCACGAAGCGATCATCGACGGCGCGCCGGGACACGGCGAAGGCCACAACTCCGGCATGCCGCTTCAGATCGCCGCCGCGCTGAGCGTCAAGAAGATCATGGAGCAGCAGCGCCTGCCCGGCACGCTGAAGCTCTGGCCCGGCGTCGCCGAGGAACTGCTCGGCACCAAGGCGTACTACGTGCGCGCCGGCGCGTTCAAGGACGTCGACATCGCGCTCTTCGCCCACGTCGGATCGAACATGCAGGTGAGCTGGGGCGACAGCAACGGCAACGGCCTCGTCTCGGTCGAGTACAGCTTCAAGGGTGAGAGCGCGCACGCGGCCGGCGCGCCGTGGCGCGGACGCTCCGCGCTCGACGCCGTCGAGCTGATGGACATCGGCTGGAACTTCCGCCGCGAGCACCTGCG
>DAIUKO010000108.1:0-20696 GCA_036848175.1 Vicinamibacterales bacterium
CCTATCGCGCGCTGATTGCCGCCGACAGCGTCGTCATGGTCATCGACGCGGCGAAGGGCGTCGAGGAGCAGACGCGCAAGTTGTTCGAGGTTTCGCGCCGGCATCACCTGCCGATCCTGACCTTCATCAACAAGCTCGATCACCCGTCGCGCGATCCGATGGAACTGCTCGACGATCTCGAGAAGACGCTCGGCATCCACGCCGCCCCCGTGAACTGGCCGATCGGCAGCGCCGACACGTTTCGCGGGGTCTATGACATCTTCGGCAAGCGGCTGCTGCTCTACGAGCGCGAAGCGCAGGGGCAGTACCGCGCGCCGGTCGACGTGGCGACCCTCGACGATCCGGAAGCGCGCGAGCTCGTCGGCGACACCCTCCACGCCCATCTCGTCGAATCGCTCGACGTGATCGCCGCGGCCGGGACGCCGTTCGATGCTGTGGATTATCTCGCGGTGCGTCAGACGCCCGTTTTCTTCGGCAGCGCGTTGAACAACTTCGGGCTCGAGCCGTTTCTGCAGGCGCTCGTCGATCTCGCGCCGTCGCCGCAGCCGCGGCCGAGCGACAGCGGCGTCGTCGGTCCCACTGACGATCGCTTTACCGGGTTCGTGTTCAAGATCCAGGCGAACATGGATCCGCGCCATCGCGATCGCGTCGCGTTCGTGCGCGTCTGCTCCGGCCGGTTCACCAAGGACATGACGGTCACCAACAGCCGCGTCGGCAAGCCGATCCGCGCCTCGCGTGCGTACCGGTTCTTCGGCCGCGACCGCGAGACGATCAACGTCGCCTACGCCGGCGACATCATTGGACTGGTGAATCCGGGACAGTTCGGCATCGGCGACACCATTCACGCGGGCGAGCCGCTCCGCTTTCTCGATCTGCCGCGCTTTCCCGCGGAGCATTTCGGCCGCGTGCGCCTGCTCGACACGCGCTACAAGCAGTTCGACGAGGGACTGCAGCAGCTCGAGGAAGAAGGGCTGATGCAGGTGTTCTATCTGACCGGCGGCCGGCGCGAGCCGATCGTCGGCGTCGTCGGCGCGCTGCAGTTCGACGTCATCGTCAGCCGGCTGCGCACCGAGTACGGCGTCGAGATGCGGATCGATCCGACCAACTACGCCGTCGCGCGGTGGGTCGCGGACCCGGCACAGGCGATCCCGTCGCTCGGGGGCGCAACGGTCCTCGCCGCCGATCGTCAGGAGCGCCGCGTGCTGCTGTTCGGGTCCGACTGGGAGCGCGA
Organism: Vicinamibacterales bacterium; assembly: GCA_036848175.1. GTDB lineage: Bacteria > Acidobacteriota > Vicinamibacteria > Vicinamibacterales > CAVVIG01 > QHWF01. Next base: position 1,232 of record DAIUKO010000108.1, read on the forward strand.
TTACTTCCAGCGGCAGCATCCGGGGATCGCGCTGCTCGCCGAATCGCCCGTCATGGCTGCTTCTCCAGCTCGCTGAGCCGCTGCTTCGCGAGTTCGTTGTCCGGCGCCTTGGTCAGCGCCCCACGAAAGCGCGTGATTGCTTTGTCACGCTCGCCGCGATTCCGGTGCAGCTCGCCGAGCATGACGTCGATGGCCGCTGACTGCGGGTAGAACTCGCCGTTCAGCTCGAGCATCGCGATCGCGGCGTCGGTCTTGCCCGCTTCGGTCAGGCGGCGCGCCAGCTCGTTCATCTCCCATTCGCCGAAGTTGTAGAGACCGGACGCCAGGTTCTGGTGCAGCTCGCGATAGCGCGCCACCGCCGCCGGGATGCCATCCTTGTTGATCGTCTCGAGCAGCGTCGTCTGCAGCGATTTTGGCAGCGGCAGGCCGCGATGGCAGGTGGCGCACTCGACGGTCACGCGCGGCTCGGCGCGCGACGGCAGCCTGGCGAGCGTCACGGTGTTCAACTCGTCGACCATCCTCAGCATCGCGCGAGCCTTGACCTTCGCCGGCTTCTCGTCGGACGCGAAGACGACGCCGTCGAACGAAATGCCGTCGCCGCCGATGTGGCAGTACTGGCAGCGCACGCCCAGCGCTAACGAGAACTCGCGCATGTTCTGGATGAGCCGCGGGCGGGTGATGTCTTTCGGATAGAACTGGAGGTTCTCGCCCTTCCAGGGCGGCGGTGTGTTTTGCGCCGCCACCGGCGCGACAACCAGAAGGGCAATCGCCAGAGTCCGTGCGCTGCGCATCATCCCCTCCCTCTCTGAGTCAGACCACGGTCAGACCACGGTCAGACCACGGTCAGACCACGGTCAGACCACGGTCAGACCACAGTCAGACCGCGGTCAGACCGCGGTCTGACACACGGTAGCTACAGCATTCGGGGAGCGCGAGGGGTTTGGGACGAAACGCTCGCCTGGCGTGATGAAACGTGCGCGTTTCCGGGCTTGTCTGCGAATGTCATCTTGGAGCGGCTCAGCAGAACGAAGCCCTTATTCAGTTAAAATACGCGGAGATCAGGAGGGCGACATGTTTGTCCGCATCGCGGCGTTCGGCCTCGTACTCGGAGTCGCAGCGCCCGGCGTGGCCGCCGACACCAAGCCGGTGACGTTTTCCAAAGACGTCGCGCCGATCTTCCAGGCGAAGTGTCAGGAGTGCCATCAGCCGAACTCGATCGCGCCGATGTCGCTGATCACCTACCAGGACGCGCGGCCGTGGGCGCGCGCGATCAAGGAGCGCGTCGCGGCGCGCCAGATGCCGCCGTGGCACATCGACCGCACCGTCGGCGTCCAGAAATTCAAGAACGACATGTCGCTCAGCGACGAGCAGGTCGACACGATCGTCCGCTGGGTCGACGGCGGCGCGCTGCAGGGCGATCCGAAGGATCTGCCGCAACCGAAGCCGCTCGTCACCGACAACCAGTGGGAGGGCGTGCGCGACGGCTTCGGTCCGCCGGACATCGTCGTCAGGTCGCCTGACTACACGATGGCCGCCCAGCATCAGGACGTCTGGTTCCGCCCGATGTCCGATCTGCCGGTCACCGAGCCGCGCTGGGTGAAGATGGTCGAGATTCGGCCGTCGAATCTGAAGGCGCGCCGGATCATTCATCACTCGATCGCCTATCTCGTGCTGAACAACGATCCGGATGCGGTGAACACCCTGACGGCGTCAGGCCCCGGCCGCTTCGACGATGCGACGGATCTCGTGAATCGCCGCCCGCAGTTGATGGAATGGGCGATTGGCAAGGGCTACGACCTCTATCGTCCCGGCACCGGCAAGCTGATTCTCCCCGGTGAGAAGATTTCGTGGGACCAGCACATTCATGCCGTCGGCGAGGAGATTACGGGCGGATCCGAAGTCGGCCTCTGGCTCTACAAGAAAGGGGAAGAGCCGAAGAAGCGCAGCTACCTGATCGGCTTCACCGGCATCGACCGCGCGAAGATGCTCGACATCCCGCCGAACTCCTTCGCGATGACCGAAGGCTTCACCGTGCTGAAGGAGAACGCGCTCATCCAGAACTTCCAGCCGCATTTCCATCTGCGTGGAAAAGCGATGCAGGTCGAAGCGATTCTGCCCGACGGCGGCCGGCAGATCATCAGCTACGTCGGCAACTTCAACTTCAACTGGATGACGAACTACATCTACGACGACGACGCGGCGCCGCTCCTGCCGAAAGGCACGGTCATCCACGTCACGGCCTGGTACGACAACACCCGCGGCAACAAGAACAACCCGGATCCCGATCAGTGGGTCGGGTACGGCGATCGCACCGTCGACGAGATGGCGCACGCCTGGATGAACGTCGTCTACTTCAACGACGAGGAATACAAGGCGCTCCAGAACGAGCGCAAGGCGAAGCTGGCGAAGACGACGAACGACAACGAGAAACAGCAGTGAACCGGTTCGGGCTCCAATGCGCCGCCGGCCTTCTGGCCGGCGGCGTTTTTGTGTCTGCGCAAGTACCGGCCACGATTCCCGGGCCGCGACCCGGTTCCGGTGCGAGCGTGACGGGCGCCTTCGAGGGCTGGTACTACAATCCGGATGGGAGCCGGTCGTTTCTCATCGGCTACTACAACCGCAATACGCAGCAGGCGCTCGACGTTCCGATCGGGCCCAACAACAAGATCGAGCCCGGCGGTCCCGACATGGGACAGCCGACGCATTTTCTTCCCGGCCGGCAATGGGGCATGTTCACGGTGCCGGTGCCGCGTGACTTCAAGCCAACCGACAGCTACATCTGGACGATCGCCGCGAACAATCAGACGACGAGCATTCCGCTGCGCTTGAACGCCGATTACGTGATGTCGCCGTTCAGCGAGATCGCCGTCGGCAACACGCCGCCGTTGATCAAGCTCGACGAGAACGAGCAGGGCGTTCGCGGACCGCTGGCGAACATGGCGACGGCGCCCGCGCGTGGCGCGTCGCTCGCGTCGCCGTTCACGTTGACGTTCTGGGCCGCCGACGACATGAAGTACACCAGCGGTACGGGTGCGCCGATGGCAACGCCGCGCCCGCCGGTGGTCGCACGATGGTCGAAGTACCGCGGACCCGGAACGGTCACGTTCGACAAGGCCAGACCCGACGTCGAGAAGCTGCCGTCCGGCGCCGCGCCCTTCAACGGCCGCGCGACGACGACGGTGAAGTTCAGCGAGGCTGGCGACTACGTGCTTCACCTCACCGCGAACGACTATTCCGGCGACGGCGGCGGCGGATTCGGCTGCTGCTGGTCAACGGCTCTGCTCAAAGTCAACGTCAAACCGTAAAGATCGCAGGCACGTCACTTGCGAGTATTTCTCCAGCGAAGGGAGGAATGCTCATGCGTTTCAGTTCGGCAATTCTGCTGGGCCTCGCGCTTATCGCCTCAGCGTGCGGCAGTTCGTCGAGCCCGTCGAGCCCCAGCCCATCAAGTCCGGCGACGCCGGTCAACGGTGTCGTGACCGTCAATATCAATAACTTCGTCTACACACCGAATCCGGTGACGGTGAAAGTCGGAACACAGGTCAACTGGAAGAACAACGACAACGTCGACCATACCGCCACGGCAGACGATGGCAGATTTGACGACTTCGTCAACGCGATGAGCGCTCACGGCGCACCCGTCACGATGGGCACCGCCGGCACGTTCACTTACCACTGCAAGATCCACTCGAACATGAAGGGGACGATCGTCGTCCAGCCGTAAGGATCACATCCTTTTTTTCTGGGTCCGCTCGGCTGACCGGCGGCGCTCGAAGTAGCCTTCGATCGGCGCCAGTACGGCGAGCACGACCAGCGTGACGACCGTCGCAGCCGTGGCGAGGATGTACTCGCCGGCACCCGCCGCCATGCCGATGGCGGCGTTTACCCAAATGGTGGCGGCGGTCGTCATCCCATGGACCGTCCTGCCGCTTCGTAAAATCGCCCCGCCCCCGATGAATCCGATACCGGTCACGATTTGCGCCGCGATCCGATCCGGCGTGCCGCCGTGGACCGATATGGTGATCGACACGATCGTGAAGAGCGCCGATCCGACGGCGATCAGGATGTTGGTGCGCAGACCGGCCGGCTTGCGGTGGTACTCGCGCTCGAGGCCGATGACGGCGCCAAGCGCGGCCGCGAGCAGGAGGCGCAGCGCCACATCCCGTGGAAGCATTCGCGCGGATCCTACCCTGAACATCCGATTCAAGCCGACCGTATCTACCGTCTATGCGCGTGAAACAGATCGTGCGGCGCCTGTGGCAGTTGCCGCTGTTCACGTCCGTCGCGGTCGTCACCCTCGCCATCGGGATCGGCGCCAACACCGCGATTTTCAGCGTCGCCGAAAGCGTGCTGCTCAAGCCGCTCCCGTTTCCGCATTCGGAGCAGCTCGTGGCGGTCGACCATGCCGCGCCCGGAGTCAACTTGACGAGCGTGGGCGCTGCGCCGTTCCTCTATTTCACCTACCGCGACGAAGCACGCAGCTTTCAGGACGTCGGGCTCTGGACCCCCGACACCGTCAGCGTGACCGGCGTCGCGCAGCCGGAAGAAGTCAGTAGTCTCGTCTTCACCGACGGCGTGCTGAGAATCCTCGGCGTTCAGCCGGCCCTCGGACGCGCCTTCACTCAAAAAGACGACGAGCCGGGCAGCCCGGAAACCGCCATTCTCATCGCCGGATACTGGCGCTCGAGATTCGGAGCCGACCCGTCCGTCATCGGACGGCGTGTCATGCTGGACGGCCGCGCGCGCGAAATCATCGGCGTCATGCCCGACTCGTTCCGCTTCCTCGATCGGAAGCCGGCCGTGCTCCTGCCGATGCGGCTCGATCGCAGCAAGACGTTTCTCGGCGCCTTCAACGCCGCCGCGATCGCCCGGTTGAAGCCCGGCGTCACCATCGCGCAGGCCGACGCGGACGCGGCGCGCGTGATTCCGATCGCTTTTCAGCGCTTCCCGCCGTTCCCGGGTTTCACCACCAACATGCTGGAGGAAGCGAAGCTCACGCCGCACACGAAGTCGCTCAAGGAAGATCTCGTCGGGGACATCAGTACCGTCCTGTGGGTCCTGATGGGCACGATCGGGATGGTGCTGCTCATCGCCTGCGCCAACGTCGCGAACCTGCTCCTCGTGCGGGCGGAGGGACGGCAGCAGGAGCTGGCGATCCGCGCCGCGCTCGGCGCCAGCCGCGCCGAGATCGCGCGCGAACTGCTGCTCGAGAGTGTGGCGCTCGGCATCGCCGGAGGCGTCGCGGGCCTGGCGGTCGCGTTCGCCGCGCTGCGACTGCTGACGGCGCTCGCCCCAACGAATCTTCCGCGACTGGACGAGATTTCGATCGACGGCGTCGTCCTCGTGTTCACGTTCGCGATCTCGGTCTTCGCCGGCCTGCTGTTCGGATTGATCCCGGTGCTGAAGTACGCGGGGCCGCGTCTGAATGCCACGCTGCGGGCGGGCGGCCGTTCCCTCAGCGCGAGCCGCGAGCGTCATCGCGCGCGCAGCACTCTCGTCGTCGTGCAGGTCGCGCTCGCGCTGGTGCTGCTCGTCAGCGCCGGTCTGATGATCCGGACGTTCCAGTCACTGAAGCACGTGGATCCCGGATTCACGCGGCCCCGGGACGTTCAGACGCTGCGGATATTCATTCCGGAAACACAGGTCAAGGATCCGGTGATGGCCGTCCGCATGCAGCAGGAGATCGTGACCAGGCTGACGGCGATTCCCGGCGTGACCTCAGTGGGATTGACGACGATCGTTCCGATGGCCGGACAGGGCTGGCACGACCCCGTCTCCGCGGAAGACAAGATCTATCCGGACGGTCAGATCCCGCCGCTTCGCGAATTCAAGTTCGTCTCGCCGGGACTGATCACGACGATGGGCAACCGTCTGATCGCCGGCCGCGATTTCACCTGGACCGATCTCTACGAAAAGCGACAGGTCGCGATGGTGTCCGAGAACATGGCGCGCGAGCTCTGGGAGGAGCCGTCGGCGGCGCTCGGCAAGCGCATTCGCGAGAGCGGCAAGGCGCCGTGGCGCGAAATCGTCGGCGTCGTCGGCGACGAGCGCGACGACGGCGTCGATCGGAAGGCGCCGGCGATCGTGTTCTGGCCGATGCTGATGACGAATTTCATCAACGAGGAGACGTATGTGCGGCGGACGATGGCGTACATGATCCGCAGCCCGCGCGCCGGCTCGAGCGCGTTTCTGAACGAGATCGGTCATGTGGTCTGGTCCGTGAATCCGAATCTGCCGCTGGCCAGCCCGCGGACCCTGCAGGAAGTCTACGACGCGTCGCTGGCGCGGACCTCGTTCACGCTCGTGATGCTGGCGATTGCCGGCGGGATGGCGTTGCTGCTCGGGATCGCGGGAATCTACGGCGTCATCGCCTACGCGGTGTCGCAGCGCACGAGAGAAATCGGCATCCGCATCGCGCTCGGTGCGCGGAACGCCGAAGTCACGCGGATGTTCGTCCGCCACGGATTCACGCTCGCGGTGATCGGCATCGCCTGCGGAGCTGGAACCGCGATCGTGCTGATGCGGCTGATGTCGTCGCTGTTGTTCGAGGTGAGCCCGGTCGATCCGGCGACCTACGCGGCGGTTGCCGTCAGTCTGATCGCGGCGGCGGTCATCGCCAGCTACGTGCCGGCGCTCCGCGCGACGATGGTCGATCCGGTGGAATCGCTGCGAGCGGAGTAATCGGGGTTCGCCCGGTTGCTCGTGGTTCGACAAGCTCACCACGAGCGGTTCGACAGGCTCACCACGAGCGGTTCGACAGGCTCACCACGAGCGGTTCGACACGCTCACCACGAGCGGTTCGACACGCTCACCACGAGCGTCTACACGACAATCGCTCTTACGGAATCGACGACACCCAGCGACCGGCGCCGCCCTCTGTCAGCGCGCGCACGCTGGACGAGACGGGATCGGTGTCGGGCGCGCGGTTGCCCACCGGCCGCTGAAACGCGATCACCGCACCCTCTCTGTCGAAATCCATCACGTCGTAAACGAGCACAGGATTCATGATCGACGGCCGCGCGGTCACGTGTTTGTAGCCGAGCGCGTGGCCGAGCTCGTGGGTCCGCAGCTTCCGTTTGTCGCCGCCGCTGTCGTAGCCGGCGTCGAGGAACATCGTGCCGGCGGTGATCACGCCGTCCTCGCGCTCCGCCCAGCGCCCTAAGCCGACGCTCCCCGACGTCCGCAGATCGCGGTAACGGCCGACGACGATCTGTCCGTTGCGGGTGAGGCTCGTGCGCGAGCCCGCAGGCGTCGATTCGCGCGTCACCTGCGCGAACGCGGTGAACGTCCCGCCGGTCAGCGTCGCGAGCGCGTCGGTCAGATCGCGAACCATCACGTCGACTTCAGCGGCGGGCATCTGTTCGCTCGTCCCTTCGGCCGTGCTCGCGTCGCCGTTCTCGTACTTCATGACCGTCGTCAACACGACGATCGACGGCGCGGCGATCCACCGTTGCAGGCGGTCGTGCGATCCGCGGAACATCTCGTTGAAGGCGGCAAGATCGAACGAGGAGGGGATTAGTCCGAATCTCACGAGGCCGGCCGATGGCAGCCGCACGTCGGTACGGCGTTCGACGATCGTCGGTCCGGTCAGCTCGATCACGATCGCGCCGGTGCCGTTGGTTTCGATGCGAAAGTAGCCGTTCGAATCCGATGTCGTGGGGTTGAGTGTGCCGAGCCGAACCGACACGCCGCCAAGCGTCGCCGAATCCGCGGCGCTCGATGTCTGGCCCTGCAGGGCGCGTAGCGCGTTCGGCGTCGACGAGGCGTTGGGCGAGGTGGGCGACAGCGGCGCGCTGGCGCCGCCGCACGCGGCGGAGACGACAGACACGAGAAGCGGACACACACCGAACTTCGCCGTCAGACGCACATGCACTCCGCTCCCGCGCACCACGTGCGTGCAGACCCGCCGTGGGACGGGACGGCCCCGGAACGTGTGTCGCTCGAAGCTGAATTGGGGGACGTTCAGTATCGCAGAACCGGCAGCGCCGATCGATGTGAATTTTCGTGTATCGCTGAGCTACCGCGTCTCAGAAATTGATCCGGAAGCCGAGTTCGATGCGGCGCGGCGCCGCGCCGGTCGCAAGCGCCGTCGACTGTCCGAACGTCGCCGATCGCAGGTTGCCGGTGGGCGACCCGAGATTCACGTAGTTCGTCATGTTGAACGCCTCGGCGAAGAGCTCCATCCTGACGTGAGGCACCGCGAGGTGCTTCGACACGCGTGCGTCGAACGAGAAGTAGTTCGGTCCGCGGTTGTAGTTGCGCGGCAGGTTGCCGACGCGGCGGGTGAAGTTCGCGTTGTAGGTCGCCTTATCGAGCGGATTGCCGTCCGGGACCGCGAGATCGGGTCGATCGTTGATCTGCGTGTCGAGGTTGCTGTCGACGCCGGTCGTCACGTTCCATGGAAGTCCCGATCGCGTCGAAGCCAGACCGGCAACCTGAAATCCGCCGGGCAGGTTCCAGTTGAAGTTGACGACCAGCTGATGTCGGCGATCGTTGGTGGCCGGCCCCTTGTCGGCCGCCGGGTTCAGCTCGTCCTGCGCGAAGTACTGGAAGTCCTCGACGTCGCGCAGCGCCTTGGACAGCGTGTACGAGACGCCGAACTGCGGTCCGCGCGCCCGACGGTACTGCACGCTGCTCAGAAGCGCCTGCGACCACGAGCTACCTTCCATGCCGAACATGATGATCCGGCCGATGGTCGGATCCGGGCGCGGTCCGCCGGGGAAGAGCGGGTAGTTCAGGTCGCGGTTGTTGAACTGATATTTGCCGCGACTGTAAACGCCGTCGGCCGAGACCGAGAGGCCTGGGCGGATTTCGCGCTGCACGCCGAGGCTGACGCTCTGCGTCTGCGGCGACTGCGGATGGTCGGCGATCACCGTCTTGCTCGCCGTCACCGTGCCAATGGTTCCGCGCGAGAACGGATTCGGATAGCCCGGGTTCGAAATGACGATCGTGTCGGAATTCTGCGCCGCCGCGACGTCGAGCTGCACGTTGAGGAAGGATCGGTCGACGTACAGGCCCCAGCCGCCGCGAATCGCGGTGCGGCCGTCGCTGGACGGCGTCCAGACGAACCCGGCGCGCGGCTGGACGTTGTTGTGATCGTCGGGGACGCCGTTGATTTTGCGATAGCCCGTCTCGAAGTCGTAGCGCAGCCCGAGATTGAACGTCAGGCCGGCGCGCGCGCGCCACGTGTCCTGCGCGAAGAACGCGTACAGTTCGTTCGGCAGCAGGAAGTTCGGGTTGAAGTGCTCGACCGTGTACTGCGTCGGATACGTCGTCGGATCGAGCGGATCGAACGGCCGGTCGGTCGCGAATACGAAGCTGCCGTCGTTGGTGCGCGGGAAATAGCTCGAGCCGCGAATGAGGCTGATGTCGGTGCCGAACTTCAAATCGTGCTGCGAGCGCGTGAGCGAGAAGTTATCGACGAACTGGTAGCGCTCCTCGGTCCGGCCCTGCGGCTGATTCACCGCCTTGCCGAAGTTGCCCGACGGCCGCGCGATCGCCGGCGTGCCGATCGGGCTGTAGTGCTGCGTATCGCTGTTGTTGTAGCGCTGGCTCGCCTGGAACCGGAATTCGTTGAGCGCGTGATTCGAGAGGACGAGCGTGTCGCTGAAGACGCCGTCCTGATCGCGCGTCAGGTTGTCGTTGCCGCGATCGTGCGTGTTGTTGCCGCCGATGCCGTTGCCGACCTGCATGTTGCGATCGATTCGGTAGCGTCCGCTGATCGAGTGCGTGCTCGTGATCTGATTGTCGATCTTGACGAAGGCCTGGTTCTGATTGGTCGGGTTCGGCCATTCCCGCTGATCGACCGGGACGAGCGGCGAGGTGACGACTGACGTCTGGTCGATGTGGTTGCCTTCGTACGACGCGAAATAGAAGAGCTTGTCGTGGATCAGCGGTCCACCGTAGAAACCGCCGCCGCGATACTGGCTGAACGGCGCCTTGCCCGATCCCTGCGCGACCGAGAACGGATTCTGCGCGTCGAGGGCGTCGTTGCGCGCGAAGTAGAACGCGCGCCCTTCGTTCTTGTTCGTGCCCGAGCGGGTGACGACGCTGACGATCGCGCCGGACGAGATCCCGTATTCGGCCGTGTACTGATTGGCGAGCACGACGTACTCGCGCACCGCTTCGAGCGAGAAGCCGCCGCGCGACGAGGAGACGATGGTGTCGTCGTTGCTGACGCCGTCGACGAGATACGAATTGCTGCGATTGAGCTGGCCGGCGGTGTTGACGCCGCCGCCGCCGACGCCGGTCACGCCGGGCGTCATGTTCGCGAGATCGAGGAAGTTGCGCGTCACCAGCGGAATCGAGTCCAGATCCTTGCGCGTGACGGTCAACCCGATGGTGTTCTTCGTCGTGTCGACGAGGGGCGCCGCCGCGACGACCTGAACCGTCTCCTTCACGGCCGCGACCTGCAGCATGATGTCGATGCGCGGCGCCTGTCCTGTCGTGAGCGTGAGACCGGATCGTTTGTAGGTCACGAATCCGGTGAGGTCCGTCGTCAGTTCATAGGTGCCAGGACTCAATGCCGCCGCGCGATACCATCCGGCCGTGTCGGTGACGACCGTGCGCGCGATGCCGGTGTCGACGTTGATGATGGTGACCGTGACGCCGGGCAGCACCGCCTTCTGCTCATCGGTGACGAGCCCTTGCAACGTGGCGCCGATGTTCTGGCCGGTGGCGGGCGCGGGAATGGCTGCAACGAGAAGGGCGGTGAGGAGGAAACCAGTGGTGCGGGCGGAGAACATGTATCCCCCCTTTAGGGGTGGCATCTTCTCACGGAGCGCTTCGCAGCATCTTCACAATTCGTTCATCAGCGGCTGCGACACTCGGTGATGTCAGACAGCGGTCTCAGCTGTAAGGAGGCATCATGGGTGGTCGATTCGCCGTGCGGTGGCTGATGGGATTCCTGATGATCGCGGCGCTCGCCGGCGTCGCCTTCTATTCGTACAACCTCGGCGTCGCGCACGGCGTCGTGCAGGGCGTCGCCGAGCGAGCCGTGGCCGCGGCGCCTGGCGCGGCGACCTTTCCGGTCGTGTTCTATCCGAGACCGTGGGGATTCGGTTTCGGATTCTTCCCGTTCCTGTTCATCCTGTTCGGGATCTTCCTGCTGCGCGGACTCTTCTGGCGTCGCGCGTGGTACGGCGGTTACGCGTGCGGGTCGCGCGGAGTGCCGCGAGGTTTCGACGAGTGGCATCGACGTGCGCACGGTCAAGACCAGCCGCCGGCGACTCCGGTGAACCTCTGACATGAAACACATCCTCGTCGTGGACGATGAGCCGCGGATCGCCGAGATCGCGCGCGACTACCTCGAGCGCGCCGGCTTCAAGGTCGCCATCGCCGGCAACGGCGCCGACGCGCTCGCCTTCGCGCGCGCCAAGCGGCCCGATCTCATCGTCCTCGATCTGGGGCTGCCGATGATGGACGGCCTCGACGTCACGCGCGCGCTGCGGAAGCAGTCGAACGTCCCGATCATCATGCTGACCGCTCGGGTGGACGAGAGCGACAAGCTGATCGGGCTCGAGCTCGGCGCCGACGACTACGTGACCAAGCCGTTCAGCCCGAAGGAGCTGGTTGCGCGCGTGCGGGCGGTCTTCCGCCGCATCGATGCGGCGCCGGAGCGCGGCGACATCATTCGCGCGGGCGACGTCACGCTGGACAAGCGCAAACTCCAGGTGAGCGTCGGCACGCGGTCGGTCGATCTGACCTCGACCGAATTCGAGCTGCTGGCGACGCTCGCCAGTCAGCCGGGCCGCGTGTTCACCCGCGCACAACTGCTCGACGCGATTCGCGGCGTCGAGGTGGATTCGTTCGACCGTGCGATCGACGCGCACGTCAAGAACGTACGGCGCAAGCTCGAAGCCGATCCGAAGCGCCCGCGCTACGTGCTGACGGTGCACGGCGTGGGCTACAAGTTCGCGGGCTGATGCCACGACCTCCTTGCGGGCCGGACCGGCCGCGCTGGTGGCCGGAGAACGAAGCGTGGCCGCCGCCGATCGTCCAGGCGCGACGCCGCGCAGGGCGGCGGCGGTTCTTCCGCCGCGCCGCAGTGGTCCTGCTCATCGTGCTGACGTTCAGCGTCTACGGGATGGCGACGCTCGCGTGGCTCGCCGCCGCGAAGCTTGGCCTGGTCGCGTCATCAGGATTGCCAACGCCGGCGATGTGGTTCGTCGGCGGCATCGTCGGCGTCGGCGTGACCGTCGCCGCATTCGCGGCGACGCGTCGCATCGCGATGCCGATCGGCGGTGTGCTGGACGTGATCGACCGCGTCGCGGGCGGCGACTATGAAGTGCGGGTCATCGAGCGCGGGCCGCCGCCGATCCGCGCGCTGGCGCGGGCGTTCAACGCGATGGTGGCGCGGCTCCAGGATCACGATCGCCAGCGGCGCGATCTGATGGCCGACCTCGCGCACGAGCTGGGCACGCCGCTGACGGTGATGCAGGGCAAGCTCGAAGGTCTGCTCGACGGCGTCTACCAGCCCGATGCGAAACAGCTGACCGAGCTGCTCGAGGAGACGCACGTGCTCTCGCGGCTGGTCGAGGATCTGAGAACCCTCGCGTTGTCCGAGAGCGGCGCGCTGAAGCTGGAGAAGGAAGCGACCGACCTCGGCGATCTCGCGCGTGACGCCGTGCACGCGTTCAGCGGCGAGGCGGCGGCACGGCAGCTGACGCTGTCGATCGACGCGCCGGCCGATCTCCCGCCGATCGACGTCGATCCGGTGCGCATCCGCGAGGTGTTGACGAACCTGCTGTCCAACGCGCTGCGTCACACGCCAGCGAACGGATCCGTTGCCGTTCACGTCGCCGCGGAATCGGATGGCGGCGTGGCCGTGGAAGTGCGCGACACGGGCCGCGGCATGACGCCTGAGGAGGTCGCGCGCGCCTTCGACCGTTTCTACAAGGGATCCGACTCGCGCGGCACCGGCCTCGGGCTGACGATCGCCCGAAGCCTCGTCACCGCACACGGCGGCGAGATTCGCGCATCGAGCGAAGACGGCCGCGGCACGACGATGCGGTTCACGCTGCCAAAGTCTGAAGTCTGAAGTCTGAAGTGTCACCGAGCGAGGAACCATGGACACCATCTGGGGCGACATTCGATACTCGATTCGCACGCTGATCAAAACGCCGGCCTTCGCGATCGCCGCGATCGTCTCGCTGGCGCTCGGCATCGGCGCCAACACGACGATCTTCACGCTGCTCAACACGCTGTTCCTCAATCCGCTGCCGGTGGAAAAGCCGTCCGAGCTGGTCGCGGTGCTCACCGTCGCGAGCAAGAACGCGACGCAGTTCGGCAATCTGCTGCCGCTGTCGTACCCGAATCTCAAAGACTTCCGCGAGCGTAACCGCGTCTTCACGGGCCTCACCGGCTATTCGCCGCCGCTCGCCCTCAGCCTGTCGACGCCTGGAGCAGCGAGCGAGCCACAGCGTGTGTTCGCGCAGCTGGTCGTCGGAAACTACTTCGACGTACTTGGCGTGCGGCCCGCGGCGGGACGCTTCTTCGCGCGCGACGAGGATCGGACACGCGGCACACATCCGGTCGCCGTCGTGGGCTATGGCCTCTGGCAGCGCCGCTTCGCGGGACGAGCCGACGCGATCGGCCAGACCATTTCGCTCAACCGCCGGGATTTCACCATCGTCGGCGTCGCGCCCGAAGGGTTCAAAGGCGTGACGTCGATGTTCGGGCCCGAGCTCTGGCTGCCGTCAATGATGGCGCCGCAGCTTCAACCGAAACAGTCAGGGAGCTGGCTCGACGAGCGTGCGGCGGTCGTGTTCAACACGGCGGCCCGGCTCGCGCCGGGCGTGACGCTCGCGCAAGCCGACGCGCATCTGAAAACGATCGCGCGTGCGCTCGAGCAGGAGTACCCGGATGCGAATGCCGGCCGCGACGTCACCGTCCTGCCGCTCACCGAGACGACGATCTTTCCGGGCATGCGCGGGATGATGATGCTCGCCGGCGGCGTCCTCATGGCGATCGTCGGTCTGGTACTTCTGATCGCATGCTCGAACGTCGCGAATCTGATGCTGGCGCGCGCCGCCGCGCGGCGTCAGGAGATCGCGGTCCGCCTCGCGCTTGGCGCGACGCGCCTCCGTCTCATGCGGCAACTCATCACCGAGAGCCTCGTGCTCGGCATCGCCGGCGGCGCGCTCGGCTTCGTCTTCGGGATCTGGGGACGCGACCTCCTGTGGGCGGCGCGCCCCGCGGTGGTCGCGAACAATTTCGTCGAGCTGAACATCGACGGCCACGTGTTCCTGTTCGCGCTCGTCCTGTCGCTCGTCACCGGCGCGACGTTCGGTTTGATGCCGGCGCTGCGCGCGTCGCGCGCGGATCTGGTCGGGGCGCTGAAGCTCGAGCCGCTGTTCGCGGCCGGACGGCGGCGTCTCAGCCTCGCGAACGCGCTCGTCGTCGGTCAGGTGGCGTTCTCGCTCGTCGCGCTGGTCACGGCGGCGCTGTTTCTGCGCAGCCTGCAGCGCGCCCACACCATCGATCTCGGTTACGACACGAAGCCGCTGGCGGTCGTGTCGGTGAATCTCGCGCAGGCCGGATACGATGGGATCCGCGGCCGCCAGTTCGCGCGCGACGTGCGCGACCGCATCGCGCGCGTGCCGGGCATCGACGCGGTGTCCTGGTCCACGAACCTGCCGCTGTGGGCCAATCAGTATCGCCGGATTTCGATCGAGGGTCGCGAGCCCGCGAAACAATCGGAAGCACCGCTGGCGATCGTCACCACCGTCGATCTCGACTACTTCAGGTCTCTCGGCCTCGGTGTGCAGCGCGGCCGCGACTTCACCGATGCCGACCGCGATCGATCGCTACCGGTCGCCATCGTCAACGAGCGGATGGCCGAGCGCTACTGGCCGAATCAGGATCCGATCGGCCGCACCTTCCGGTTCGACAGCGAGTCGATCGCGCGTCACATCATCGGCGTCGTGAAGACGATCAAGTACCAGACGCTGGGCGAGACGCCGCAGCCCGCCGCGTACCTGCCGCTGCGGCAGAACTACGCCGACTCGCTCGTGCTCTACGTCAGGACATCGGGAGATCCGTCGCAGGCGATCGGCACGGTGCAGCGTGAACTGCGCGCGATGGACCCGCAGGTGCCGCTCGAGAATGCGGCGAGCATCGACGAGACGGTCGACCAATCGCTCTGGATGATGCGGATCGCTGCCGGTCTGTTGGGCGTGTTCGGCGCATTGGCGCTCGCGCTCGCGAGCGTGGGGCTCTACGGCCTCGTCGCCTACTCGGTGAATCAGCGGCGTCGGGAACTTGGCGTTCGCATGGCGCTCGGCGCCGCCCGCCTCGATGTGCTGCGGCTCGTATTGCGCGACGGCATGGCGCTCGTGCTGATCGGCCTCGTGTTCGGCGTCGGTCTGTCGCTGATCGTGTCGCGAGCGCTGGCTTCGTTGCTCCTCGGCGTGAACGCGAGCGATCCTGTCAGCTTTGCCAGCGCGTCGATGTTGTTGGCCGCGGTCGCGTTCCTTGGCAGCTACCTGCCGGCGCGCCGCGCGAGCCGCGTCGACCCGCTGCTGGCGCTCCGAGAGCCATAGGGGCTGCACGCCGTATCGGCTGTCACCGATCAGGGACCTTCGCCGTAGAATGCTCTGATGGTGCTCCCGCAACTCCGTGAGCCTGTTCCCAACGCAGCCCGTCAGGTGCTCGAAGTCCACGCCTTCGGCCTTACCGACATCGGCTGCGTCCGCGAGTCGAACGAGGATCAGTTTCTCGTCGCCGAGCTCGCCAAGACGATGCGTATCAGTCACACCAGCCTGCCGGACCCGAAGGTGCAGTTCGGGAACGAGCACGCGCACCTGTTTCTCGTCGCCGACGGCATGGGCGGCCACAACGCGGGCGAGTGCGCGAGCGCGATGGCGGTCACCGCGATCCAGCAGTTCACGCTGAATACGCTCAAGTGGTTTTTCCATCCGGGCGGCGACGACGCGCAGCGCGTCCTGACGCAGTTCCAGAAAGCGCTTCGCGAGGCCGAAGCGCGCATCTTCGAGGAGTCGGCCGAGCGTCCCGAGCTGACCGGCATGGGGACGACGGTGACGATGGCCTATCACCTCGACTCGCAGTTGTGCATCGTGCACGCGGGCGACAGCCGGGCCTACACCTTCGAGGAAGGTGAGCTGCGCCAGGTCACGCACGACCACACGGTTGCGGCGGAACTGGTTCGTCGAGGCGAGCTGAAGCCCGAAGAGGTCGCTCGCACCCGCTTCAGACATCTCATCACGAACGTCGTCGGCGGCAACGAGGCGCTGCATTTCGTCGAAGCGCACGCCCTGCAGTTGCAGGCCGGCGATCGGCTGCTGCTGTGTTCGGACGGATTGACCGAGATGCTGACGAACGACGCGATCGCAGCGACATTGCGCGACGAGCTGGATCCGGAAGCCGGATGCCGGAAGCTCGTCGCGCAGGCGAAGGACGCCGGCGGGCGAGACAACATCACCGTCGTGATCGCCCGCTTCGATGCGGCCTGAACCGTGTTGGCGGCCCTGAAAGGGCCGCCCCGCGAGTACTTCTCAGCGCCGGCGGCTGCCGAAGAGTCGCAGCAGGAACAAGAACAGGTTGATGAAGTCGAGGTAGACGATCAGCGCGCCGAGGATCGCGTACGAGCCGGCCTGACCGTCCGGCGTGGCCAGCGCCATCGCCTTGAGCCGCTGTGCATCGTAGGCCGCCAGTCCGGTGAACACGATGACGCCAATGAACGCGGTCACGAACTGGAAGCCGTCGTTCTGCCAGAAGATGCCGACCACCGATGCGAGCACGACGCCAATCAGGCCCATGAACAGGAACTGTCCCCATCCTGCCAGGCTGCGCCGCGTCACCGTGCCGAACGCCGCCATTCCGCCGAACATCCCTGCCGTCACGACGAACGTCGACGCAATCGAATCGCCGGTGAACACGAACAGGATGACGGACAACGTGACGCCGGTGAGCATCGAATAGGCCACGAACAGCGCCGAGGCCGTGGACGTCGCCAGCTTGTGCACGCGTCCCGAGATCACCAGGACGAGTCCGATTTGCGCGATCGCCATGCCCCAGAAGAGCAGGCTGTTGGTCATGACCGTCGCCATCAATTGCGGCGACGAGGCGACCAGTCCGGCGGTGAGCGCCGTGATCATCAACCCGAGACACATCCAGCCGTAGACGCTTCGCAGAAACGCGCCGATCCGTTCGACCTGGGCCTGAGGCGTCGCGTACGCCGCCTCCGGCGTCGTTGTGTAATCCACCACGAGCAAGCTCCTTGTTGTATCGGAAGCTTTGATTGTACCCGATCCGTTCCGGCCGCTCGATCAGGTCACGCGCGGGCGTCCGGCAAAAAGGCTCGCCACATCGCCGTCTACTGCGTGGCCGCCGGCGTGGCGATGGGTTTGCCTTTCTCGACGATGTAGGTCGCAAGGACGCGCGCGGCGCCCGATCCCTTGTTGGTTGCATTGTGAATCTTGCCGGACGGGATCAGGAAGGCTTCCCCCGCTTTCGCCGTCAGCGGCGGCATGCCGTCGCGTTCGATGAGGACGGTGCCCTCGATCACGTATCCGACTTCTTCGCCGGGGTGCGTATGCCGTCCGGCAGCCGCGCCTGGCTGCAATTCGGCGACGGCGGTTACGGCTTCGCGGCCCGGGACGGAGAGGTCCACCTGCTGCAGAACGGTGCGTTTGAACCCCGGTTGTTGCGCGGCGACACCTGCGGCGATCGCGGTCAGCGTGATTGCAACGACGATGGTTGACGGCTTCATGATCATCTCCTCTTGATGAGCGCGTGCTCGGCGCTGAGAAGTATATAGTTCAGAATCCTTCGGATGCGTGAACGCGCCATCGACAACGTCCGCCCGCCGCTGAAATGGGCCGGCGGCAAACGCTGGATGTTGCCGGCGCTCGAGCCGCTCTGGACGCCGCACTGCCATCGCCGCCTGGTCGAACCGTTCTGCGGCGGGCTCGCCGTGGCCCTTGGGTTGATGCCCGCGAGCGCGATCCTCAACGACATCAATCCTCACGTCATCAACTTCTACAACTGGCTGAAGCGCGGCCTTCCGATCTCGTTCGAGATGAAGAACGACGAGGTGCGCTACTACCGGCATCGCGATCGGTTCAACGATCTCCTGAAAGATGGCGGCGCGAACAGCGCTGAGGCAGCGGCGCTCTTCTACTATCTCAATCGCACCGGCTACAACGGCCTGTGCCGCTTCAACAGCCAGGGCGGATTCAACGTTCCCTTCGGGAGCTACACCAACATCCGATACCGGCGAGACTTCTCCGCGTACGCGTCCACCTTTGCCGGGTGGCGGTTCACGAACTTCGATTTCGAGAAGATTCCTGTCGCCGACAACGATTTCATCTACGCCGATCCTCCCTACGACGTGGAGTTCACGCAGTACTCCAAAGGCGGCTTCGGCTGGGACGAACAGCAGCGCGCGGCCGTGTGGCTCTCCAAACATAAGGGCCCGGTCGTGTTGTCCAATCAGGCCACGCCGCGGATCGTGAAGCTCTATCGCAATCTGGGCTTTACGCTGAAGTTCCTCGACGCGCCGCGGCGCATCAGCTGCACCGGCGATCGCACACCGGCGTCGGAAGTGCTCGCCGTTCGAAACATCCGCAGACACTTTTAGCGCGAAGCCGGACCACTGTTGTCTGGTAGCATCGGGCCCGATCATCAACTGTCCCTGCACGAGGAGGACTGATATGTGGACTCGACGAGGATTTCTTCGCGTCGGCGGCGCGCTCGGCGCGGCGGCGTGGACGGCCAGGGCGGCCGACGGCTTCACGGCGCTCGAGGCGGCGTCGGCGGCGGTTGCGGACCGCACGCCTGAAGACGTCGCGCAGGATGAGTTCTACTGGCGCGAGATCCAGGAAGCCTTCACGCTCGACCGCACGCTCATCAATCTGAACAACGGCAACACCTGCCCGAGTCCGCGCGTCGTCCACGAGGCCTGCAAGCGCTATATGGACATGGCGAACATGCTGCCGGTTCACTATCGCAGTCAGGAGGAGTCGCATCTGCAGACCGTGCGCCGCGGACTCGCCAAGGAGTTCGGCTGCGACGAGGACGAGGTCGCGCTCACCCGCAACGCCAGCGAGTCGCTTCAGATCGTCCAGATGGGGATGGATCTCAAGCCAGGCGACGAAGTGATCACGACGGAGCAGGACTACCCGCGCATGCTGACCACGTGGGATCAGCGCCTGCGCCGCGACAAGATCAAGGTGACGCGGATCCAGTTCCCGGTGCCGACGACGCAGGATGACTTGTATCAGCGATTCGAGCGTGCGATCACCCCGCAGACCAAGGTTCTGCACTTCTGCCACATCACGAACCTGACCGGCCAGCTGTTTCCGGTCCAGCGTCTCAGCCGCCTGGCGCGGTCGAAAGGGATCGCGACGGTGGTCGACGGCGCCCACGCGCTGGCGCATTTCCCGTTCAAGATTCGCGACCTCGAGTGCGACTACTACGGCGTCAGCCTGCACAAGTGGCTGCT
>DAIUKO010000109.1:0-20660 GCA_036848175.1 Vicinamibacterales bacterium
ACGGGCCGCCGGGCAACGGCAAATCCGTGATATCGCAGGCCATTCGCAACCTGCTCGACGGCGACATCGCGATTCCCCATGCCCTCGAGGTCGAAGGACAGATCGTCCGCCTGTTCGATCCCGTCAACCATGAAGAGCTCCCACTTCCCGACGCCGACGGGCTCGCCGATGATTCGGCGCCGGATCGGCGCTGGATGCGCTGCCGGCGGCCGCTCGTCACGGTCGGCGGCGAGCTGACACTCGACGCGCTCGAACTGAGCTACAACCCGACATCCGGCTTCTACCACGCGCCGGTGCAGGCCGCGGCCAACGGCGGCGTGCTCGTCATCGACGACTTCGGTCGCCAGCAGTTCGAGCCGCGTCAGTTTCTCAACCGCTGGATCGTGCCGCTCGAGAGCCGCGTCGACTACCTCACGCTGCAAACCGGACAGAAGTTCGAGCTGCCGTTTGCCGTCCTGCTCGTCTTCGCGACGAACCTGCAACCCTCGACGCTCGTCGATGAGGCTTTTCTCAGACGGATTCACTACAAGGTGCTTGCGGAGAGCCCGACCGTCCAGGAGTTTCGCGACATTTTCAAGGGCTGTTGTCTGCAGCGCGAGCTGCCCTACGACGACGACCTTGTCGATGGTCTGCTCGACGGCTTCTACCGGCCCCGCGGAATTTCGCTGCGCGGCTGCCAACCCCGGGACCTGATCGATCAGGCGCTTTCGCTGGCCGAGTATCGAGGGGATCCGCGTCGGTTGACCGGCGAGCTCCTCGAGGCGGCGTGCACCGGCTACTTCGTGGACGACGCAGAGCCCGCGCCAACCTACGCGTGAGCGGTTGCAGAGACACGCGATGCGAACGCTCGTTGCCGGCCTGGCTGTCGTTGTCTCGCTGGAGATCCTCGCCTCGGGCCTGAGCGCGAGTAGGGGCGGCGGGCCCGACAGCCCGCACCTGACGGTGCGCATCACGTCGCCGCTTGGCCGCACCGGCCTGCCCGGCGCCATCCGCATCGTCGCGCAGGTCTCGCACCTGCCGAACGTCGCGCTCGGACCGGTCCGGTTCTTCGTCAACGACGTGCCGGCCGGCGACGACGCGGAAGGTCCGCCGTACGCCGTCGAGTGGACCGACGCCAACCCGTTCGAGCCGACCCGCATTCGCGTCGAGGCGAGCGATGCGGTCGGCAACACCGCCTCGGATGCGATCGACCTCGCGCCGTTCGAGATCCTCGAAACCACCGGCGTCTCACGCGTGCTCCTCGAAGCGACCGTTGCGGACAAGGCCGACCGGTTCGTCAACGGCCTCGATGCCGCGTCGTTTCGCGTGCTGGAGGACGACAAGCCGCAGACGATCGATCTCGTCAGCGTCGAATCGCTCCCGGTGAACTACGTCCTGCTCGTGGACGCGAGTCAGAGCATGCATCCCCGCATGGAGTTCGTTCGCGCGGCCGCCGGACGGCTCGCCGATTTCCTCCGGCGGGACGATCGCGTCATCGTGGCGCCTTTCACCCGGTCGCTGGGAGCGATCACAGGACCAACGGGCGATCGCGACACGATCGTGGGAGCCGTTCACGCGATCGCAGCTAGCGGAGGCACCGCAATCTCGGACGTCCTCATCGAGGCCTCGCGCCTCGTCGCGGGCACGGACGGACGGCATGCAATCGTGCTCATCACTGACGGATACGACGAGCACAGCCAGGCGAAGATGGACGACGCTCTCACCGCGGCGCAGTCGGCGCACGCGGCCGTCTACGCGATCGGTGTCGGCGGTATCGCCGGCATCTCGATCAAGGGGGAGCGCGCGCTCAGGAAGCTCGCCGGCCAGACGGGCGGACGCGCGTTCTTTCCGTCCCGCGAACGGGAACTGCCGGCCGTGCACGAACTGGTCGCGTCGGATATCCAACAACGCTATCTGATCACCTACTCACCCGAGAACCAGACCGCCGACGGGGCGTGGCGAAGCATCAAGGTCCTGACGAACGACGCGTCACAACGTGTACGGACGCGCGCCGGCTACTTCGCGCCGGCGCCGCCTCCGGTGCGGCCGTCGCTCGAGTTCACGGTGAACGGCGGGGCGCGTGAGTTCGCTGATCTCACCCGTGACGATCTCGTCGTAGTCGAAGACGGCGTCCCGCAAAAGGTGGACACCTTCCAGGAAGCAGTCGCGCCGGTGTCGGTCGTTCTCGCGCTCGATGCCAGCGGCAGCATGACGAAAGCGGCCGACGGCGTGAAAGCCGCGGCGCTGTCGTTCGTCCAGGCGCTCAGGCCGGAAGATGCGCTCGGCGTGCTGCTCTTCGCCGACACGTCGGCGTTCGCGCACGACTTGACGACCGATCGCCGAAAAAGCGTCTCGGCAATCGACGGGTATACCGCCCGCGGCGGAACAGCGCTCTACGACGGCCTGACCGACGCGTTGATGCGCTTGAAGCGGACCGAAGGCAGAAAAGTAATCGTCCTGCTGTCGGATGGCCGCGACGAGAACAATCCCGGAACCGCTCCTGGAAGCGCGCGCACGCAGAACGACGTCTTCGCCGCGCTTCGCGAAACCGACACGATGATCTATCCGATTGGCCTCGGACCTCGCGTCGATCGCGATCTGCTGGAGCGGCTCGCAGCGGAATCCGGAGGCGTGGCCTTTTTTCCCGATGACGTTTCCAGCCTGCGCGGCGACTACGCGCGTGTCGTCGAGGATCTGCGCCGCCGCTACGTCGTCGGCTACACGTCCACGAACCCGGCGCGCGACGGCGCCTGGCGAGACGTTCAGATCGAGACGCGCCGGCCCGAGATGACGGTGAGAAGCCGCGGCGGCTATTTCGCGCCAGAGCGGTAATCGGCTACGACGATGCAAACGAGCGGACATGGCAACGACGGGTTGATGGTTCTCCTACCGATTGGAGTCGCGGTCGTCATCGGCGTCATCTTGTTCGGCGGACCGGCGGAGGCGCTGCAAGCCGTCAATGAGATCGTGCGTCAAGTCGCCCGGTTGGGGCTCGACATGATTCACGGACTGCTGTGAACGACGGAAGGCTGACATGAGCGATCGAATGACTCTGTCCGATATTCTTCGGCGCGACGTTGCGATTGAGTGGTATGAGGCCGTGGCGCTCGTCCGGGGCGTGATCGCGCGTCTTCTCGAAACTTCCACGGAGGCGCCGCTCACTCCCGAGTTGCACCAGATCGAGATTTCCGAAGGCGGCGGCGTCAACGTGATCGGCAGGACCATCGCGGGCGAACCGGTTCGGCACCTCGGTCAACTGCTTCAAGCGACGCTCGGACGCGCTGAGGTTCCGGTTCAACTCAGGCTTCTCATCGTGCAGGCTACGGCACCGTCGCCCGCGTTCGCGTCGATTCGCGAGTACGACGACGCCTTGGCCTACTTCGAACGTCCCGGCCGCGAAACGCTGCTGCGAGCCCTCTACGCGAGAGCGGCGGCTGCGTCGGTTTCCGGTTTCGCGTGGCCCCCAACGCTCGACGCGGTCGCGCCGCTTCCGGTACAGGAGCAGCCGAAAGCCGCTCACGAACGTGCGAGATCGAAGTCGAAACCCGCGGCCACGAAGATTGCGATCGCCGCGATCGCCTTGTCCATTTGCGCGGCCGGTGCATCGTACGCGACTCGTGTGAGCAGCGCGGCCGGAAAACGTGACGTGTCGGCAATCGCTCGGAAGGCGTCCGACGCCGTCGGCGCTGCTGTCCTTTCCGGTCTTTCGGCCGTGACTGAACGTACGGGCCTGGGACGTCTCGTACCTGCCGATGCACCCGGCGGGGAGCCCCCAACGGCGTCTGAAACTTCGGCAGCGAAGCCTTCAAGAGTGAAGCGCGCCGCGCCCGCGCAAGAGTTGTCGGCGAAGACGATCGTCGCGTTCGATGCCGACGCCGTCCGAGATTCCGGCACCGAGACTTCTGCCTCACTTGATCCCCGATCAGCAGCGCCGAGCGACGTCGCGGAAGCAGTCGAAGACGACGGCGGGCCGATCTTCTCTCTCGATTCGGAAGGGGTGTCGCCTCCCGTCGGCGTGCGGCCGCAGCTGCCGCGCGAGCTTCCGCCGAACGTGAAGCCGGAGCAGCTCTGTCGTGTCGAGTTGATCGTCTCCGAGACAGGCACGGTTGAGTCCGTGAAGCTGCTGCGAACTCCGCGCAGCGTCCACGACTCGATGTTCCTCAGTGCGGCCAAGGCCTGGCATTTCCGTCCCGCAACGAAGGACGGCCACCCGGTGAGGTTCCGGAAGATCGTCTCGATGCTGTCGGATTAGGGGCGAAGTTCTGGTCCAGGCCAGACTTTTTTGGCCGCGACAGAATATTTTTCTGGCTCCGACTACTGATCGGCCGTTTCCTGTGGCCCCGAGCCAGGCCCCCGACTTGCTCCGTCACGCGTCAGCTTTATCGAAATGATTGGTTCCAAAACGAGCAATCTCGCAGACGCGCTGTGTCGTAGCCGCAACGCCGACGGCGGGTGGGGCTACTACGCTGGAAAGGCAAGCCGGATCGAGCCCACCTGCTGGGCCGCCTTGTATCTGTCGCGCGCCGGGAAGTCGCAGCCGGATCTCGCCGACGGCGCCGCGAGTTGGCTCGCGTCCCGCCAGCGAGTCGACGGATTCCTCGACGATCTGACTGGTGGAGCACCGAATCTGGGATTCAACGGACTGGCTGCGCTCAGCGTGCGAAGCTCGGGACCATGGTCAGGCGAGCCCGCAAAGGAACTGCTCGCCGCGCTGAGCGCCACGAAAGGCGTGGCCGCCAAAAACACGACTGCCAGGCAGGACAACACGCTGCAGGGTTGGTCCTGGGTCGAAGGGACGTTCAGCTGGATCGAGCCGACGTCGTGGTGTCTTCTCGCGTTGAAAAAATGGCCGGCGCTGTTGCCGCCGCGCGAGCGATCCGCGCGCATCGACGAAGCCGAGCGGCTGCTCCTGGATCGTGTCTGCCAGACAGGCGGCTGGAACTACGGGAATTCCAACGTGCTCGGCCAGGAACTGCATGCGTACGTGCCGACCACCGCGCTCGCGCTTCTCGCCCTGCAGGATCGCCGGGAGCATCCGTCCGTCCAGAGGAGTCTCGAATACCTCGCGCAGCGCCGGCTTTCTGAACCGTCCGGAATGGCGCTGGCTCTCACTTCGATCTGCTTGCGCGTTTATAGTGTGCCGGCGGGTGACGTCGACGAGCGCCTCGCGGCCCTCGCCGAGCAGCACGCGTTCTTCAACAACCTGCACATCGCCGCGATGGCGCTCTACAGCCTGACGGGACAGGATCATGACGTCGAAGATTTTCGGCTGTAGCGACGCGGCGCCGCACGAGGCAGGGCCGCCGTCGGGCGGCATCGCCACGAGCGTCAAGCTGTCGCGGCGTGCTTTTCTCGCCGGGCTGCCGTTCGCCGCGGCTGTCTCGGCCTGTCGTCAGCCGTATCGACGGAACGATTTCATCCTGCCGGCCCGCTCGCCGGTGGCGCTACTGCCCGCGAGTGGATACGACGCCGATTTCGCGGACGTCATCGGCCGCGGACTGGCGCTCTTCGACCTGCGCGTTCGCGGCCGTCGCGTGTTCCTCAAGCCGAACCTCGTCGAGTACGAAGCCGGGACCGTCATCAACACGCATCCGCTCGTCGTCGCCGGCGCCGTCGAGGCGTTCCTGCGGGCCGGCGCGCGCGAAGTCGTCGTCGGCGAGGGACCGGGACATCGCCGCGACATCGAGTACCTACTGACCGCGACAGGCATGGCCGACGTCCTCGCCGAGCTGCGAGTCCGTTTCGTCGATCTGAACCACGACGATGTCGCGCGCGTGCCGCTGGCGAGCCGCTTCACGCGGCTGAATGAGATGTCTCTGCCAGTCGAGCTGCTGAAGTCTGACGTCATCGTGTCGATGCCGAAGCTGAAGACCCACCACTGGGCGGGTCTCACCGCGAGCATGAAGAACTTCTTCGGTGTCGTGCCTGGCGCCGTGTATGGGTGGCCGAAGAACATTCTTCACGTCAAGGGCATCCCGAATTCGATCGTCGATCTGAACGCGACAATCCGGCCGCACTTCACGATCGTCGACGGCGTGACGGCAATGGAAGGCGATGGTCCAATCATGGGTCGCCCGCGAGCGCTCGGAATGCTCGCGATGGGAACCGATCTCGTCGCAGTAGACGCCACATGCGCCCGCGTCATCGGTCTGGATCCTTGGAAGATTCCGTACCTGCGCACGGCCTCGGCGTTCCTGGGCAACGTCGATTCCCGACGGATTGTCTCAGTGGGCGAGTCGCTGTCTCGCTATTCGACGCAGTTCGACATCGTCGAGCACTTCAGGAATATGCGGCTCGCCAATCGGTTGTGACGTCGGTCCCCTTCCATGCGGGTGTCGTCGTGACAAGGTGCCCTTCGTACGTCATCTGACGCGTCAGCGGCGCCGACGGGCGGGCAGCGGTAACGGACGAAATCGCGTAGAGCCATTAGATTCAGTGGTTTACAGATCTGCCACGAAACTTGCTCTAGCACGTCCCGTTATGCAGCAAGGCTCTGAATCTCAGTTGGTTGTCGCCAGCCACGCCATGACGGAGCTGATCTCGCTCGCCGAACGAGCCGCCGAGAGTTCCGCCAAGGTGTTGATCACCGGCGAAAGCGGCGTGGGCAAGGATCTGGTCGCGCGCTACGTTCACAGTCACTCGGCTCGCAAGCTCGCGCCGTTCGTGGCGGTGAACTGCGCCGGCCTGACCGAGACGCTCCTCGAGTCCGAGCTGTTCGGACACGTCAAAGGCAGCTTCACCGGCGCCTACCGCGACAAACGCGGCAAGCTCCAGCTCGCACATCGCGGCACGCTGTTCCTCGACGAAGTCGGCGAGATGAGCCTGCGCATGCAGGCGCTCCTTCTGCGGTTTCTCGAGAACGGCGAGATCCAGGCTGTCGGTTCGGATCAATCGGAGGCGCGGGTCGACGTCCGCGTCGTCGCCGCCACGAACCGCAACCTGAGCGATCTGGTTGCGACCGGCCAATTCCGCGAGGACCTGCTGTATCGGCTGCGGGTGATCCACCTCCACGTGCCTCCTCTGCGAGAGCGGCCCGAGGACGTGCAGGCGCTGACGACGCACTTTCTCGAGCGCGCCAAGCGACCGTTGACCTTCACCGATGACGCGCTTCGCGCATTCCAGCGATACGGTTGGCCGGGCAACGTCCGCGAGCTGCTGAACGTCGTGGAACAACTGCTCTGGCTGACACCGGCGGGCGCTGTCAGGATGGAGCATCTCCCGATATCGATGCGCACCGGACCGGCACTGATGACGCCGCTCAACGATCGCCGCCGCCAGGTCGCCGACGACCTGTACGACGCGCTCGTCAAGCAAGGCGCGTCGTTCTGGGAGTACGTCTATCCGATGTTTCTCGCGCGCGACATCACCCGCCACGACCTGCGCGAGCTCGTTCGTCGCGGCCTTCGGGAGTCGCGGGGACGCTACAAGTCGCTGCTCAAGTTGTTTGGCATGTCGAGCCGCGACTACCGCCGCTTCATGAACTTCCTGGCGGCGCACGACTGCGGAATCGGCGTCCGTGAATTTCGCTCCGAGGCCGCTCGGGACGCTTCGACGCCCTCTGAGAAGTCGGCTGCGCTCCCGGTCGATGCGGACGTTCCGGAAGAACTCACCGCGGCGTAGGTCAAGGGATCAGTAGGTCGGCCGGTGAATACCGAGCCGTCGCATTTTCCCCTGCAGCGTGGTGCGCCTGAGGCCAAGCCGCGCCGCTGCGCCCGTCGGTCCCGCGACGACTCCGCCTGATTCCTTCAAGGCACGGAGAATCGCGTCTCGTTCTGTGTCTTTGAGCGTCGCGGCCGGCTTCGCGGCCGACGCGCTCGCTCCGGCTTTCGGCTGAACGTCCTGTAGCGGCAGCACGAAGTCGGAGCCCGCCGACAGAATCACACCTCGCTCGATCACATTCTGCAGCTCGCGGATGTTGCCCGGCCAGCTCCATCGCTTGAGGGCGTCCATCGCGGTCGTCGAAATGGTTGGAACAGAACGCCCCATCCGTCGCGCACACTGGGTGGCAAAGTGCAGGGCCAGCGCGGGAATGTCCTCGACGCGTTCGCGCAACGCGGGCATCGCGATCGGAAAGACATTGAGGCGATAGTACAAATCGCTTCTGAACGATCCGTCCTCGACCATGCGCTCGAGATCGCGGTTCGTTGCCGCCACAATCCGTACATCGACGTGCTGGGTTCGCGTGCTCCCAAGACGTTCGAACTCGCGCTCCTGCAGAACGCGCAGCAGCTTGGGCTGCAGCTCGAGCGGGATGTCGCCGATCTCGTCGAGGAACAACGTGCCGCGGTTCGCCACTTCGAGCCGGCCGCTCCGGCTCGCCGCGGCGCCGGTGAAGGCGCCCTTCTCGTGGCCGAACAACTCGCTTTCGAGCAGGCCCGTCGGCAGCGCCGCCGCGTTGATCCGGACGAACGGGCGCTCGCGCCGCGGACTGAGCTTGTGGATCGCGCGCGCGATCAGCTCCTTGCCGGTTCCCGTTTCTCCGAGGATCAACACCGAGCTGTCGGTTGGCGCGACGGTGTTGACTGCCGTCAGCGTCTTGCGCAAGGCGCGGCTCCTACCGACAATCTCCGCGAATTCCCGTTGAAGCTCGCGCTCGAAATACTCTTTTTCGTCGGCCAACTGTGCGTTAGCGTGGGCCAACTCCTCGTACGCGCGGGCATTCTCGACGGCGATCGCGACCTGCGCCGACGCGTGTCCGAGGAGGGCGACATCTTCTTCTGAGAAGGCGTCCGGCGTGGCCTTGCCGACGTACAGCGCTCCCAGCTTGCGGTCGCGCGTGACGAGCGGCACACAGCACACGGACTCGAGGCCGTAGCCTTTCATCACCGCCGCGCTGTCCTGCCGGCCCGCTTCAAGGTCCGACAGCCGGAACGCCATCGCCGCGCCCCGGCTGAGCGCCACGCCGGCAATCGTTCGATCCAGCGGAATCGTCACGTCCGATTTGTTGAAGCCGCGTGCGACGTCGTAGCTCCAGCCGAGCCGCAGTAGCCCGGATTCCGGATCGCAAAGCGCCACGCTGACGTGTTCGGCGTGAATGACGCGCTGCACGGCCGCGAAGATCGCCTTCAGCAGCGCACGGGCGTCCAGCTGCGAGACGAGAACGTTGTTGATGTCGAGCAGGAACTGGAGGTGATCGCGCTGGTCGCGAAGTTCGCCCTCATAGCGCTGCACGTCATCGTAGTTGATCTTGTTTTCCACGGCGATCGCGACAACCGCAGCGATCTGTTCCATGAACGCGAGCGTGTCGTCGGTGTAGGACGTCGCGGAACGGCTGCCGAATGCGACGACGCCGAGTTTGCGATGCGCCGTCGTGAGCGGCAGCAGGCACGCGACGCTCTGCCCGAGGCTGTGAATGTACGCAAGTTCGGGCGGTACGGGAGGTTCGTCGGCGATGGAGACGACGGCGCTCTTCTGGGTCTCCCAGACCGTCGCCGCCGGTCCGTGATCGGCGACCGGCACCGTCACGAAAGGCGGTACGATATCAGTCGGCTCGAGCACGACCAGGCGCATGTCGTCGGTCTTGGCGTCGTGCAGGACGAGCGCCAGCGCGTCGAAGGGGACGACGGAATGAAGGTGATCGGCGAGAACCCGAAACAGCTCCGCAACTGTCTTGTGGCCGGCCAGGGTCTTCGAGATCGATACCAGCGCGTCGTATCGCGAGAGGTGTTCGGAGTCACGCGCGCTGAGGTCTGGCATGAGCGGAAGGACGGTGCTCTTTGCCGGCCATGTTGCAGTCGCTGTAAAGGCGTGTCAAGTTCCTGTTGACGGATCCTCTGGCGGCCTTCAGGCGCGCAACCCTGTCGATCAATTCTCACGCGAGGTTCAGATGGGCTATCTCGATACGGCCGGAAGGTTCGAAGGCGACATCAAACGCGGAGCTCTCAGCAGCCGTTCGAAGCGGCTCGATGCGCTCGTGCTGTCGATCGACGAGTACATCAAGTCGCCCGACGGCACCAGGCTCGAGACGATCGAGCAGAAGCTCGATGAGTGGAAGCGGCGCGATCCCAAGGAATTTGCGGACCGCGGGAGCAAGACCGAGAGCCAGCTTCGCTACGAGATCGGCATGGCCGGCGTCCAGTACTGGGGCAAGGGCGTGCCGCGCGTCATCGATCCCGTCTCGCATCCCAAATACGAGCCGGCGCGATGGAACGACAACTCGGTCATTCAATGGTCGACCAACTGTTACGCCTACGCCTGCAACGATCCAGTGAACCACAAAGCGCTCGCCAAGCCGCAGCCGGGGCAGCTCGGACGCTCGCCGGTACAGACGATGGAAGACTACGCGGTGCGCTACGCGGTGATGCAGGACGACCTGATGCGCGGTGCGATGCAGTTGGAGCGGTTGATCCCGCTCATCCGGCTCAGCGGCGAAGCGGTTCCCGACGTGGTCGTCAACGTGCCCGGCTACTATCTCATCGCGCTGGTGACGGCGCCCAACGCCGACTATCACTGGCTGCGGCAGGACGATGACGGGATGTGGAGTCACAAGCCGGGCTGGGGCCGCGCGACCAATCGCGACAGCGTCGGCAAGCTCATTTTCGATCCGCGCGACGCGACGCTGCGGATCCAGATCGGAAACGCTCTCTTCAACTATACGTTCACCACGTTCTACTATGCGCCGAGAGGCGGCGTGCGCACCGGCGAGCTGGGCACGCTGCAGCAACGGCGGATGAGCGTGTGAGCAGGAAGGTCTTCATCAGCGACAGCCACGATTCCGATGCGCATCGGGATCGTGTGCTGGCGCTGTCCGAGCGCCTGCGCGAGGACGGCATCGAGACTGGGAATTCTCGTTGATCACGCAGGAAATCTAGAACGTCGTCAAACGAAAAAACGCACGAGCAGTCCGGGGTGCCGTCGTGAGATCCCGCCGCTTTTTTCCTCTCGTTCTGTTTGCCCTCTGCACCGCAGTCATCTCGGCGCAGCGATCGGGCAACGCTCCCAACCTCGATCCTTCGCTGTATCAGGAGCTCCGTTATCGATTGGTCGGTCCGTTTCGCGCCAGCCGGACGGTGGGCGGCGTTGGCGTGCCCTCGCAGCCGGGCGTGTTCCTGATGGGCGTGAACAACGGCGGCGTCTGGAAGACCGATGACTACGGCCGCACCTGGCGGCCGATCTTCGATCAGGCGCCCACGGGATCGATCGGAGACATCGCCGTCTCGGCGACGAACCCCGACATCATCTACATCGGCAGCGGCGAAGGGTTGCACCGGCCCGATCTCGGTGTCGGCGACGGGATCTTCAAGTCGATCGACGCCGGCCGCACCTGGCAGCACGTCGGCCTTCCCGACGTCCAGCAGGTCGGCCGCATCGTCGTCCACCCGGCGAATCCCGACGTCGTGCTCGTGGCCGCGATGGGGCACCCGTACGGTCCGAACGAAGAACGCGGCGTCTTTCGCACTGCCAACGGCGGCCGCACCTGGGAGAGAGTGCTCTTCGTCGATCGAAATACCGGCGCCGGGCAGGTCGAGTTCGACGTCACGAATCCGAATGTCGTATACGCGTCGCTGTGGAATCACCGCGAGGCGCCATGGGAGAACGGAAACTTCTCGGGACCGAACAGCGGGATGTACAAGTCCGCGGACGGAGGCTCGACGTGGCAGAAGCTCGGCGGCGGACTGCCGGACGGCTCCGACGGACTCGGTCGAATCAACTTCGCGGTGTCGGACAGTGATCCTCGCCGTCTCTACGCGCTCGTGCCGGCGCGCGAGAATCGCGGCGTGTATCGATCGGACGACGGCGGTTCGACGTGGCGGCTCGTGAGCTCGGATTCGCGACTCGACGTCGACATTCGCGTGCATCCGAAGAATCCCGACGTCGTCTTCGCCGCGGGCACCGCCTCCTACAAGTCCGAAGACGGCGGACGCACATGGACGTCCTTCAAGGGCGCACCCGGCGGCGACGACTACCAGCGCATCTGGATCGACCCGATCCATCCCGACGTGATGCTCTTCACCGCCGACCAGGGCGCGACGATCACCATCAACGGCGGCCGGACCTGGTCCTCTTGGTACAACCAGCCGACGGCGCAGCTCTATCACGTCTCGACCGATCGTCAGTTTCCGTACTGGATCTATGGCGGGCAGCAGGAGAGCGGCGCCATCGGCATCGCGAGCCGCGGCAACGGCGGGCAGATCTCGTTCCGCGACTGGATCGGTGTGGGCGCCGACGAGTACGCGTACATCGCGCCCGATCCACTGAACCCCGATCTCGTCTACGGCGGCCGCGTCGTTCGGTTCAACAAGAAGACCGGCCAGACGCAGAACATCGCGCCCGAAGCGCTGCGCTCCGGCAAGTACCGCGTGCTGCGGACGATGCCGCTGCTGTTCCACCCGGCAGATCCGAAGACGCTGCTCTTCGCGACGAACGTGCTCTGGAAGACGACGACGGGGGGACAGCAGTGGGAGATCATCAGCCCGGATCTGTCGCGCGAACAGCCGGAGATCCCTGACAGCGTCGGTGATTTTCGGACCGCTGACCTCGAGAAGATGCCGCGCCGCGGTGTGATCTACGCGGTTGCTCCGTCACCGAAGGATGTCAACACGATCTGGGCCGGCACCGACGATGGCCTGGTGCATGTCACGCGTGACGGCGGGAAGACGTGGCGGAACGTGACACCGCGGGCGCTGCGTGCCTGGGACAAGGTGTCGCAGATCGACGCAGGACATGCCGACGCGCGAACAGCCTACGCGTCCGTCAACGCCATCCGCAAAGACGACATGCGGCCGCACATCTACAGGACGCAGGATGGCGGCGCGACGTGGACCGAGATCGTCACCGGGCTGCCAGCCGTGGGTCCCGTCAACGTGGTGCGCGAGGATCCGCGTCAGCCGGGCCTGCTCTACGCCGGAACGGAACGTCAGGTGTTCTTCTCGATCGACGATGGCGAACACTGGCAGTCGTTGCGACAGAACATGCCGGCGTCATCCGTACGCGATCTCGTGATCCACGACGACGATCTCGTCGTCGGCACCCACGGCCGGTCGATCTGGGTACTGGACGGAATCACGCCGCTGCGGGAGCTGGCAGCCGCCTCGCGCGCCGATCGCGTGTTCCTCTTCACGCCGCCGGCCGCGACACGCGTGCGCTGGAACATGTTCTCCGACACGCCGCTGCCGCCGGAAGAGCCCGCGGGTCAGAACCCGCCGGAAGGAGCCGTGCTCGACTACTACCTGCCGGCCTCGAGCAGCGAGGTCACGCTCGAAGTCCGCGACGCGCAGGGTGCGGTCGTGCGGCGCTACTCGAGCCGCGACGAGCCCGAGCGAATCGATCCGTCGACACTGCCCTATCCCACCTACTGGCTGCGTCCGCCGCAAGCGCTCTCGAACGACCGCGGCCATCACCGCTTCGTCTGGGATCTTCGCTATGCACCGCCGAAGGGTGCGCGGCGCGAGCTGTCGATTGCCGCGGTCTCTCGGAACACCGGCTCGAGTCCGGTCGGGCCTTTCGTGCATCCAGGTCGATACACGGTCCGTCTCGCATCCGGCGGCACACCAACCGAACGAACCATCGACGTCCGGATGGATCCGCGCGTGACGATCGCAGATCAGGATTTGCGTCTGCAGACGGACCTCTCGCTCGCGTGTTACCGGGCGTACGGCCGGCTGCAGGATCTGCGCGAATCGATCGATTCGGCTGCGCGGCAGCCCGCACGCGGCGAGCAACTGCTAGCGCTTCGCGGATCCGGTACCGCGGAAAACCCGGACGTCCTGTACGACAGCATCACGGCCGCCGACGCGTCGCAGGAAACTGTCGTCGGGCTCCAGCAGAAGCTGCTGTTCATGTTGACGCTGCTCCAGGCCGCGGATGCCCGGCCGACATCGCAGGCCGCCGCGGCGGTGAAGCAGTTGACCGAAATGGTGCCCGTGCTCGAGCGGCGGTGGGCGGAAGTGCGGCGGTGAGGTTCTAAGAATTGATCCGCGAAGCGCTGTTCGGCAGCCCGGCCGCGGGGTAAGGGTCATGTTTCTGGCGCAACGCCCGTCCGATGAGGCCATCGAACGTTTCCTTCGCGAGTCGCAGGGTCTGCCGCTCTCGTACGCGCCGATCGGCATCGTCAGCGATGAGGCGCGTCGCCCTGCGCTCGATGCGGCGACGTCCGTCATCGGCCGCGGCCGAACCGACTTCGAGCGCGCGCGGGCGGCGCTTCTCGCGTGGAAGCAGTTCGACATCGGTTGGGTCGAAACGTTTCCGCGAAACGCGCCGGTTGCCATCGGAACTGTCGTCGCCGTTCTCATCCGCCATCTGGGCTTCTGGTCGCTGAACGGATGTCGCATCGTCTACAGCATCGGCCGGCCGGACGGCGACACGTGGTTCGGCTTCGCGTACGGAACGCTGACCAACCACGCGGAGTCGGGCGAAGAGCTGTTCGAGGTGTTCGTCGAACCGACGACGCAGAACGTCGTGTACAGAATCCACGCGACATCGTGGCCGCAAGCGACGCTGGCGCGAATCGGCCAGCCGATCGTGCGCGCGCTTCAGGCGCGCTTCCGACGTCATTCGGCGGCGGCCATGCAGCGCGCAGTTCGAGTTCCCCCGGCGCGCGGTTAGTGCCACAATGCCTTCAGGGACTCCCTTGCACGCAGACCGGGATTTCAACGAGAGCAGTCATGGCCATCAGACCTTCGTCAACGCGTGCCGCCGCGCTCGTCGCGGCTTTGTCTGTTTCGGCAGCGGCTCTTCTCGCTCAAACCGCCATCAAGCTGCCGAAGAACAAGTACACGCCGCAGCAGGACGTCGAGCTCGGTCGAAAGGCCGCCGCGGAAGTCCGGAAGGAATACCCGATCATCCAAAACGATCGGATCGCGAGCTATCTCACCAAGCTCGGCGATCGACTCGTCGCCGCCGCCCCCGCTGATCTCAAGCAGCCGGTCTACGAGTACTCGTTCACGCCGGTGAACCTGAAGGAAATCAACGCCTTTGCGCTGCCGGGCGGGCCGATGTTCGTGCACCGCGGGATGTTCGAGGCCGCCGGGTCAGAGGGTGAGGTCGTCGGCGTGATGGCGCATGAGCTGTCGCACGTCCTGCTTCGACACGGCACGGCGAACGCGACCAAAGCGGAGAATCCATGGCTGCAGCTCGGTCAAATCGCCGGCGTCGTCGGCGGCGCAGCCGTCGGAGGCGCCGCGGGATCGGCCATCGCACAAGGCAGCCAGTTCGGGCTTGGCACCGTGCTCCTGCGATACAGCCGCGACTTCGAGAAGCAAGCCGACCTGCTCGGCTCGCAGATCATGGCGCGCGCCGGCTACGACCCGCGGGCGCTCGCGCACATGTTCGAAACGATCGAGCGCGAGTCGAAGAGCAGTGGAGGAAGCGGCCCGCAATGGTTGAGCAGCCATCCGAATCCCGGAAACCGGACGCAGTACATCACCAAGGAAGCCCAGTCGCTGACGATGGCGAGCCCGGCTGACGATCGTGAGTTCGAGCCGATCAAGACCGCGTTCGCATCGCTGCCGCCTGCCAAGTCGATGCGCGATGTGGGGCGCAACAGCTCGGGCGGCGAAGCGCCGCAATCGGTTGGCACTCCCGGGCAACCAGTGCCGCGACCGTCGAGCGAATATCGGAACCTCAATGGCGGCCGGTTGTTTCAAGCGTCCGTTCCCAGCGACTGGACCAGCCTGTCGTCGAGCAACGCGATCAAGGTCGTCCCGCAAAACGGGTACGGGCAACTCAACGGACAGACGGTGTTCAGCCACGGCGTCGAGTTCGGCGTGGCGAAAGCCGGATCGCGCGATCTGCGCGAAGCGACCAACGCGTGGCTGCAAGCGGTTGCGCAGAGCAATCAAGATCTTCGTCAAGCCGGGACTCAGCAGGCAGTCCGAATCTCACAGCGCTCGGCGCTGAGTACCCCGCTTGTCAACGCGTCGCCGCTTGGAGGTCAGGAGCGCATCGGCCTTTACACGACGTTCCTCGCTGACGGCAACTTGTTCTATTACCTGACGGTCGCACCGGAGAGCGACGCCGACGCCTTTCAGGCGGCCTTTCAGCGCGTCGGCGAGTCGATCCGGTTGACCGAAGGACGATGAACGGCTGGCCGGGATGATTGGCACATGAGATCGGCTGTCGCGGTCCTGGCGATCGCAGCGTGTCTGGTATCGGCCTCCACCGTATCACCGGGTGCGAGGCCGGTCTCCGACAACGTCACCTTGATTCGTGTCCCGCACGGCGGCATTCAGCCCGAAGCGATCGTTGACTCCAATGGCGTCCTTCATCTGCTCTACTTCTCCGGCGAAGCGCGTGCGGGGAATCTGTTTTACGTCCGATCGACTGACGTCGGCGCGACGTTCTCAGCGCCGGTTCGGGTGAATAGTCAAGACGGCAGCGCGATCGCGACTGGAACGATTCGCGGCGGACAGTTGGCGGTCGGCCGCGGCGGTCGGATCCATGTCGCCTGGAACGGATCGGACACCGCCAGCCCCCGCGGCCTGATCAACCCCGCCAACAATCAGCCGAGCATGCCGTTTCTCTACACGCGATCGAATCCTGGGGGCACGGCGTTCGAGCCGCAGCGGAGTCTGACGCGGCGGAGCTTCGGCGTCGACGGCGGCGGCTCGATCGCCGCGGACGCCGACGGTCATGTGTACGCGGCGTGGCACGCGCTTCCTGTCGGCGGTAAGCAAGGAGAGGACAACCGTCTCGTCTGGATCGCGCATTCGACGGATGACGGCGTCACCTTTGCCGAGGAGGAGCCAGCGTGGCGCGAACCGACCGGTGCCTGTGGATGCTGTGGGCTCCGCCTGTTCGCAGGGCCGTCAAGTCTGTATCTCCTCTATCGATCGGCGACATCGCTGACCGACCGAGATATCTACGTGCTCGAGTCGAACGACCACGGCCGATCGTTTCACGGCTCGCGCGTGCAGCCCTGGGAGATCGCCGCGTGTCCGATGACGAGCATGTCGTTGGTCGCCAGTCGATCGGCCGTCCTTGGCGCATGGGAAACGGCGGGGCAGGTGTTCTTCGGTGCGGTCGATTCCGGTTCGGCTCGAATACCGGCGCCCGTCGCCGCGCCCGGCGGGCCGGGGACGCGCAAGCATCCCCGCCTCGCGGCCGGCGCGAACGGCGACATTCTTCTGACCTGGACCGAGGGAACAGCGTGGTCGCGTGGTGGCGCGCTCGCCTGGCAGCTATTCGATCGCGCCGCGAAGCCGGTGGGCCGACAAGGTACGGCGCCAGGAATTCCGGTCTGGAGCTTTGCCGCGGCGGTCGCACGGCCGTCGGGCGGATTTCTGGTCTTTTATTGATTCGATGAACTGAGTACGGTTGAGCGGTGAGACGCCGACCCGAAATTCCGGCAGAGATTGAAGAGTATCGGGATGAACGCTGGTGTCGCGAAGGCACACGCCAGATCGAGACCGCCTTCGACGCGGAGCGCTTCATCGAGCAGGTCGGATTCACCGCCTGCCTGACCGACTCGCGGCGGCCAGGACCATCCCTCTACGTCGCCGTCTGCGGGCGACGCGACGCCGTGATGCCGCGCCACGTGCAAAAGGATCCCGAAGCGTCGCTGACGTGGGTGTTGAAGGACGAGATCGTGAGACGCGGCAACGTCTACTACGCGAAGCTCGCGCGCGGAAAGTCGACCTTCATTGCCAGGCGCATGGTTCCACACTTTCACGCCGTGTGGGGCGTGCGCCGATCGGAGGAGAAACGGCGCCTGAGCAGAAACGCGCAGCGGATCGTCAAGGTGCTTCGCAAGGAATGGGAGATGGCGACGGCGGATTTGCGTGACGAGTCCGGCGTGAAGAATCGCTACGCGTTCACGAAAGCGCTCGACGAGCTCCAGGCCGCCATGATCGTGGTGCCGAGCGCTGTTTTCTACCAGCCGAAGTTCACCTACATCTGGACGCTCGGCGTCGGACGATTTCCCGATGCGCTGCTCGAGCGCGTGAGCCGCGACACGGCGCTCCGCGAAATCGCCCGCTGCTTTCTCAACGGAGCGGGGATGACGATTCCGGGCGAGCTCGCCCGCGTGACAGGTCTGTCGCGTCCGGAAGCCGGCCGCGGCAATCGGGCGCTGGTCGCGGAAGGCTTCGCGGAGATGCTCGCGCCCGGGATGTATCAGGTCCGCGCATTGTCAGAACGCCATGAATCGCGAGATCGACTCGACGGCGTGTCGCGCTATTCGGTGCGCAGCGCCTGAATCGGACTGATTGCCGTCGCGCGGCGGACGGGCAGCGCGCTCGCCGTCAACGCCACGCACCCGACGAGGATCGCGGCGCCGGCGGCGGTCGGCCAATCGGTCGCATGGACGCCGAACAACTGGCTCTCGAGCAGGCGGCCGAGGCTCCATGCCGCCGGCAGCGCGATCGCCACAGCGCAGGCGAGCATCACGATCGCCTCGCTCAGGATCAACCACACGGCGCGACCGCGCGACGAGCCGAGCGCCACGCGGATGCCGATCTCCCGCGTCCGGTGCGAGACGACGAACGACATCACGCCGTAGACG
This sequence comes from Vicinamibacterales bacterium, assembly GCA_036848175.1. Lineage (GTDB taxonomy): Bacteria > Acidobacteriota > Vicinamibacteria > Vicinamibacterales > CAVVIG01 > QHWF01. The sequence continues at coordinate 18,419 of DAIUKO010000109.1, forward strand.
CCGACGAGCGCGAGCAGCGTGGCGAGGCCGGCAAATCCCGTTGCCAGCATCGCCAGCAGCCGCTCGTTGGCGAGCGCGCGGTCCACTTGATCGTCCATCGTCCGCATCGTCACGATCGGCAGAGCAGGATTGACGTCGTGGATCGCCGCTCGAATCGATCCGAACATCGACGTCGCCGCCACGCGCGTGCGAATCCAGAACATCGCTCCATTGACGTGCATATGGAAGAACGGGAAGAACGCCTGATCTTCCGTCTCGCGAATGCCGCGATAGCTGAAGGTCCTGACGACGCCGACGATTTCGATGTCGGTTTTGGTGTCCGGCTGATTGCCGAGACCAAGGTGCGCGCCGACCGGATTGCGATCGCCGAAGTACCGGCGCGCCAGGCTTTCGTTGATGATCGCGACGCGGAATCTGGACGGCCCCATGACCGCGTCTGTGGCACTCGTCGTTTCATCGGCGTCGCGCGCGACGAAGTCGCGGCCCGCAACCAACGGCACGCCGAGCGTCTCGAAGAATCCGGGCGTGACCGCGTTGCAGTGCACGACGCCATCGGTCGGGAAGCGGCGGCCGGCATCGATCGTCACCTGCTGATTCCAGCTGCCTCCGCTCAAGAGCTCTGCGACTGACAGCGCCACGCGCTCGACGCCCGGAATGGCCTGCATCGTGTCGCGCAGGTTTCGAATGAGGCGCCGCGAATCCGGTTCCGCGTAGCCGTTGCGAACCGTATCGATCCTGAGCGCGATCAGATCGGTCGGCTTGAATCCCGGTCCTTTCGAGCGGAGGCTGCTCAACGTCCGCACGAACAGCCCCGCGCCGATGAGCAGCACGAGCGCCAGCGCGATCTGACCGACGACCAGCGCCTTGCGCAGGCCGATCCCTGCGCTCACCGTCGACGACTCCTCTTTCAACGTCAGCGACGGCTCGGCGCGCGCCGCGCGAAAAGCCGGCGCGACGCTGAACAGGACGGCGGTCACCAGCGCCGCGGCAAACGCGAAGGTGAAGACCGCCGGATCGATATCGGCGCTCAGATCGACGGCGGCGACGCCCTGCGGAAGGAACGAGAGAAGTGCGTGGATGACCCCCGGCGCGATGGCAACGCCGAGCAGCGCGCCGGCCGCCGCGAGCATCCCGCTTTGCACGAGCAGCTCCCGGACGATGCGGCCGCGAGAGGCGCCGAGCGCGAGTCGAAGCGCCGTTTCCCGCCGGCGCGCGAACCCGCGCGCGAGATACAGGTTCGCGACGTTCAGACAGGCAAGCAACAGGACGAGCGTCGTCGCCGCGAGCAGGACGACGAGCGGCCGCTCGATCCGTCCACGTAAATCGGATCGTCCGCGGGCGGCGGGAAGAACTTCCAGCGATGACTCGAAGTAACGACGCAGTTGAGTCTCGCTGACGCGCGGCCAGTCTTCGCGCTCGGTGTCCGCCTGCAGCATCGACTTGAACCAGGGCTGCAGCGCGGCCTTCGCCTGCTCGGCCGTCATCCCCGGCTTCAGCCGTCCGAACACGTGAAGCCAGCGTCCGCGGCGATCGAGCAGCCAGTCGAAATCGGGCGTCGCCTGACGCTTCATCATCGTCGGGATCCACAGCGACGGCACTTCGCCCCAGTCGATGCCGCGAAAGCCCGCGTCCGCGATCCCGATGACCGTCATCGGGTGCGTGTTGACGAGGACGGTGTGCCCGATGATGTCGTCGCGGCTGCCGAGATGATTGCGCCAGTAGTCGGCGGAGAGCATCACGACCGGATGCGCGCCCGGCTGATCGTCGTCCGACTCGTCGATGGTTTGTCCGGCGAGCGCGCGCACGCCGAGCACCTTGAAGTACGAGCCGGTGACGATCTCGGCGCTTACCATCTCGGCGCCGCCGTCGAGCGCAAAGGTCACCGTCGTCGGCGCGCGGCCGAAGACACCGTCGAACACGTCGGTCTGGTCGCGCAGGTCGCGATAGAACGGGTACGACATCAGATTGCTGCTGCCCCAGCCCTTGCCGATGAAGCTGCCGCGCCAGTTGAGCAGGACCAGCCGCTCGGCTTCGCGCACCGGGAGAAGCCGGAACAGCGCCTGGTTGACGAGCGAAAAAATCGCCGTGTTGGCGCCAACGCCGAGTCCGATCGACAGGACGGCGGTGAGCGCAAAGCCCTTGTCGCGCAGCAGACCGCGCAGGGCCAGGCGTAATTCGTGGCCGAAGGTCATGAGCATGCCTGGATTGGACGAGAAACGCGCGAACAGGGTTGACGGATCTC
>DAIUKO010000110.1:0-1375 GCA_036848175.1 Vicinamibacterales bacterium
GCGACTTTTTCAACCTCACCCCAGACGCGCAGCAGATTGCCGCTCCAGATTTTCCCGATCTGCTCTTCCGTGTAGCCGCGGCGCACGAGCTCCAGCGTCACGTTGAAGGTCTCCGCGGCGCTGTTCCAGCCGTCGATGCCGCCGCCGCCGTCGAAGTCCGACGAGATGCCGACGTGATCGATGCCGATCAACTTGACGGCGTAGTCGATCTCGTCGACGAAATCCTTGACGTTGGCGCGGCCGGCCGCCGGCCACTTGCGATCGATCTCCGCCATGCGCCGATCGAACTCGGCGCGGCGGTCCGGCGTCAGTGTTTCGATTCCCACGGCGCCTCGACCACCACGTCCTCCACCGGCGTTCGCCGGCGGCGGCGTGCCTTCAACCGGACAGCGGCGTCCCGCCGGCGCCGCGCCACGGCCCGCGCCCGCACCGCCGCCGCGGCCGCTCGGCAATGAGAACTCCTGACGCAGCGCGTTGATCGCCGCGCCGCGCTCGGGCGGATCGGACTTCACGTAGCCGGACAACGCGACCATCTGGATGACGCCGCCGTTGGTCTTCATCGCCATCAGCATCTCGTCGTCCATGTTGCGGCTGACGTTCGCGAACTTGCGCACGCCGGAGTGCGACGCGATCACCGGCGCCTTCGAGAGGCCGATTGCCTGCATCATCGATCCCTTCGACGGATGCGAGACGTCGACCATGATCCCCCACTTGTTCATCTCCTGAATCACCTGGCGGCCGAGCGGCGAGAGACCGCCCCATCGCCAGACGTTGTCGGCCTCGCCGGTGTTCGAATCGGACAGCTGACTGTGTCCGTTGTGCGCGAGCGACATGTAGCGTCCGCCGCGCTGCCAGAACTCCTTGACGCGGTTGATGTCGGTGCCGATCGGATAACCGTTCTCGATGCCGATAACCGCGACCTTCTTGCCGCTCTTCGCGATCCGCGTCACGTCGGCGGCGGTCAGCGCGAGTTCGATCTCGTTGGGCGCGATGTCCTCCGTCAGATGGTGGATGGCGTTGAACTTCGCGATCGCCGCCTTGTAGGCGCGGTCGTAGCCGGCCGGCTGAAGCGCGTCCGCGACCTGCGGCGGATTCTGCTGCCCGACGTAAACGATCATGAACGACACGTCCAACCCGCCCTCTTTCATCTTCGGCAGGTTCACCTGGGTGGTCAGGCGCATCGTGTAATTGCACTCGCGCGTGAAGTTCTCCGGGTCGATGTCGTTGTGCGTGTCGAGCGTGATGACGCGCTCGTGAATCCGCCGGGCACGCGCCACGAGATCCTGCTCCTGCGGCGCCGCCGCCACGCCGGCCACGGCCAGCACGACCGAGATGAGTGCAAATCTGAACCTCATGAAGACCCTCCGCGCTTCGA
>DAIUKO010000110.1:1475-20282 GCA_036848175.1 Vicinamibacterales bacterium
TTCGTGCCTTCGCGGCTTCGTGGGGTGCAGGTTCGTCGTGTCGTGGTTTCCGAGTTTCGTGGTCTCATGTCCGCGCGACGGCGTAGAATCTGGCCATGAAGTCCAGAATCTGCTCGCTGGTCATCCTCGGCGTGTTGATAATCGCCGCTCCGCTCTTCGCGCAGACGCGGGCGTCGGACCTCACCAACCTGCGTCACTGGACGGGACAAGGCGTGTCGCCGGTCTACGAGGGGTTCGACATCAACCCCGACGGCTCCTACAACATGTGGTTCGGCTACATGAACCGCAACTACGAAGAGGAGCTCGACATCGAGGTCGGCGCCAACAACTCGTTCGAGCCCGGCGGCGACCGCGGCCAGCCGACGCACTTCACGACGCGCCGGCACAAGGACGTGTTCAAGGTCACCGTGCCGAAAGACTTCGGCGATCAGAAACTCGTGTGGAAGCTGACCGCGCACGGGCAGACGCAGCAGGTCGTCGCGACGTTGAAACCGGTGTGGCAGATCGATCGGCTCCGCACGACGCGCGGCGGCAACAGCGAAAAGGTCAGCTCGAATCTGCCGCCCGACGTGAACGTGACCGTCGCCAGTCAGACCGCGAGCGGCGTCACGCTCAACGTCTCGGCCACCGACGACGGATTACCGAAGAAACGCGGAACGTCCGAGCCGGCCGGCATGACGGTGATGTGGGCGAAATATCGAGGTCCTGGCGACGTGCAGTTCTCCGGCGCGCAATCGAAGCTCGCCAACGGCGCGGCGACGACGACGGCGACGTTCACCGAGCCTGGCGACTACATCCTTCAGGCCGTCGTCGACGACGGCTCGGGCGAAGCCGCGGGCAACTTCGGCTATCACTGCTGCTGGACGAACTCGCAGGTGAAGATCTCGGTGAAAACGGCGAGCGCGCGCCAATCGACAATCAATCCGCAATCCGCCATCCGCAATCCGCAATCGCTGACGCCGACGTTCTCGAGAGACATCGCGCCGATTCTTCAGAAGAGCTGTCAGACCTGTCATCACCAGGGCACCTCGGCTCCGCTGTCGCTCGTCACCTACGACGAAGTCCGCCCGTGGGCGCGATCGATCCGCCAGCGCGTCGCCAATCGCGAAATGCCGCCGTGGCATCTCGACAAGACCGTCGGCATCCGCCGCTACAAGAACGATCGTTCGCTGAGCGACGACGAGATCTCGACCCTCGTCCGCTGGGTCGACGCCGGCGCGCCGCAGGGCAATCCCGCCGACATGCCCGCGCCTCTGACGTTCCGCTCCGAAGCCGACTGGTTCATCGGCGAACCCGATCTGAAAGTGACGACGCCGAACGACTTCACGATGTACGCGAATGGCCCGGACTGGTGGATCGATCAGTACGCCGACGTCGAGCTGACCGAGGACCGCTGGATCAAGGCGATGGAGATCAAGCCGAGCAATCCGAAGATCGTCCATCACGTCGTGATCTACGTCATCGAGCCCGACGCGCCTGAAGGGACGCCGGAAGGCGGCGTGCAGCTTCACGAGTACGCCGTCGGCAAGTACGGTGACATCTTCGGCGAGAACACCGGACGGCTGTTGAAGAAAGGCACGCGGCTGCGCTACGACATGCATTACTTTGCGATCGGCTCCGAGCAGCACAACAAGACGACGATGGCGTTCAAGTTCTATCCGAAAGGGGTGACGCCCAAGTACCAGGTGCGCTCGCAGGCGATTCGCAACATTCCCAACGACGAGCTCGACGTGCCGCCGAACAGCGTCGTGCGGACCGACGGCTACTTCCGCCTCGCGCGCAACGCGCGCATCGACGCCTTCCAGCCGCACATGCACATGCGCGGACGCGGGCTGACGGTCGAGGCGATCGATCCGACGACCAACCGGACCCAGATTCTCAGCTCCGTCGATCATTTCGACTTCAACTGGCACATCAACTACGTCTACGCGGACGATGCCGCGCCGCTGCTGCCGGCAGGAACCGTGCTGCACCTGATCGGCATTCACGACAACACCTCCGCGAACCGGCGCAACCCGGATCCGGCGATGTGGGCCGGCTTCGGCGAACGCAGCGTCGACGACATGCTGCAGGTCTGGCTCAACATCGTCTATCTCGACGATGCCGAGTTCCAGCGCCTGGTCGAGGAGCGGAAGGCCAGGCCCGCCGTCACCGGCACCACGACGCCGCAGCCGCAGCCGCAGCGCTAGGCGTGAGGCGTGTAGCACAGGCAGGAGGCATCGTCGTCCGCCGCGGGCGCAACGGTGCCTCGTCGGTCCTCCTCGTTCGAGCCAAGAAAGATCCCACCGTCTGGATTTTCCCGAAGGGTCACGTCGAAGCGGGCGAGACCGCCGCCGAGGCGGCGCTGCGCGAGACGCGCGAGGAAGCGGGCATCAAAGGCGAGCTGGTCAAGCCGATCGGCGAACCGCTGGAATTCAACAACGGCCGCTACGACGTCAGGGTGCAGTATTTCCTGATTCGCCCGACGTCCGAATCGGCCGAGACCGACGGCCGCGAGAAGCGGTGGTTCACCGTCGACGAGGCGCTCGACGTGCTGCAGTTCGACGGCGCGCGGCGCCTTTTGAAGCTCGCCGCCCGGGCCGGCGGGTAACCGCGTCGATTTTCTCCACGCCGGCCTGTCAATCTGTGATAGATCACTCGCACACATTTCACATTCGGCGTCGCTCACGGCGTGCGTCACGCTCCGTCCGCGGATTCGGTGAGGGTTGCAGAGAACCACTCTGCAGGGAGGGATCGCTCATGCGTGGATTCCTTGTCGCCACCGCCTCATGTCGTCGCCTCCGGCTCGCCGCCGGAATGGGTTTCATCGTCCTGACCGGAGTTGCGCTCGCCGGCTGTTCCGGGAGCGCCGCCTCTGACGACCAGTCGCTGATCGGCGTCGAGACCTCTCAGTTCTCGGTGGCCATCGAGAACAAGGTCGGTATGCCGTTGACCGACGTCCAGATCGCCATCCTGCCCGTCGGCGGCGTCACGCAGTTCACGAAAATGGCCGGCCGGATGGACAACGGCGAGAAGCGCGAGTTCGCGCTGGGCGGCTTCTTCGGTCGGGACGGCACGCCGTTCAGCCTGCGCGTGGTGCGTCCGAAAACCGTGCGCGTCACGGCCAAGGACATGAACAACAAGCCGCTGCAGGTCGACGTGCCGTGGAAGTAGGCGGACTATCGCGGGAGATAGTGCAATAGCTTCAGCACGTCGGAGAACACGCCCATTGCGGTGACGTCGGCGCCGGCGCCCGGCCCCTGCACGACGAGCGGCGTCCGCGCGTAGCGCGTCGTCGTGAACGCGATCACGTTGTCGCTGCCCTTCGCCGACGCGATCGGATGCTGCCGCGGATACTCCTTCAGTCCGGCGCTGGCACGCCCGTTTGCGAACACGCCGACGTAGCGCAGCACGTTGCCGCGCCCCGCGGCGCGCGAGAAGCGGTCGGCCATCGCGTGGTCGTACTTGGCGAACGCTGACAGGATCTTTTCCGAGAACTTGCCGCGCGACAGCGGCTTCGGCACGAGGCTGTCGACCTGCACCTCGTGGAGATCCATCGTCGATCCGATCTGCCGCGCGAGGATCAGCAGCTTCCGGGCGACGTCCATCCCCGACAGATCTTCGCGCGGATCCGGCTCGGTGAATCCCAAGCGGTGCGCGTCGGCGACGAGCGTGCTGAACGGCACGGTGCCGTCGAACGTGTTGAACAGGTAGCTGAGCGTGCCGGAGAGGATCCCCTCGATGCGGACGATGTCGTCGCCGCTCGCGATCAGATCGCGGAGGGTCGACACCACCGGAAGCCCTGCCCCGACGTTCGCCTCGAACAGAAAATACTTCTGACGCCGCTCGAGCAGCTCCATCAGCGAGGTGTAGCGGCGCCACGGCAGCGCGTTCGCCCACTTGTTCGGGGTGATGATGTGCAGGTTCGCGTCGATGAACGCGGGATAGGCGTCGACGATCGACGGGCCGACGGTGCAATCGACGAGCGCCGCGTTGGTCAGTTCCATTGCGGCGATGCGCGCCGCCATCGCCGCGGCATCCATGTGATCCGACGACGACTGCAGCGCGAATTCCCACGCGCCGAGGTTGACGCCTTTCGCGTCGGCGACGAAGCGCTTGCTGTTGGCGAGGCCGACGACGGTGACGTCGAAGCCTTTGGAGAGCAGATAGTCGCGCTGCTGGTGAAGCTGCCGCAGGACGGCGCTGCCGACGTTGCCGACGCCAATCACCACCAGTGCGAGCCGCTTGCGCGTCTCGAAGAATCCCTGGTGAATCGCGTTCAGCGCGCGCACCTGATCGCCGGTGTCGATGACGCACGAGATGTTGCGCTCGGATGCGCCCTGCGCGATTGCGCTGATGTTGATGTTCTGACGGCCGAGCGAGTCGAACACCTTGCCGGCGACGCCCGGACGCCCCTTCATCCCTTCGCCGACGACCGCGAGGATCGCCTGATCGCTTTTCACGTCGACCTGCATCGACTGCTCGTGGAACTCGAACTGGAACTCGTGGCGGATGGCGTCGACGGCGCGCGCGATGTCGACGTTCCTGATGCCGAAGCAGATCGTGTGCTCGGACGACGCCTGCGAGATGAGCACGACGTTGACGCGCCTCGCCGCGAGCGTGCGGAACAGCCGTTCCGCGACGCCGGGGACGCCGACCATCCCCGGCCCGCGCAGCGTCAGCAGCGCGAGATCGCCGACCGACGTAATCCCCTTGGCCAGCTTGCCGTCGTCCTCGCTGCGGCCCGAGATGAGCGTGCCGGGCGCGCTCGGGTTGAACGTGTTCTTGATCAGAATCGGGATGCGGCGCGCGACTGCCGGCGCGATCGTCGCCGAGTGCAGCACCTTCGCGCCGAAGTACGACAGCTCCATCGCCTCTTCGTAGGTCATCTGCGGCAGCACGAACGCCGACGGCACGACGCGCGGATCGGCGCTCAACACGCCGTCGACGTCGGTCCAGATCTCGATGACCGAGGCGTTGACCGCGGCGCCGATGATCGCCGCGCTGTAGTCCGATCCGTTTCGTCCGATCGTCGTCGTCTGGCCGTCCTCGGTGGCGCCGATGAATCCGGTGGAGATGGGCAGGACGCGGCCGCGGTGCTGCCTGGTGATCTTCGCGAACAGCTTGCGCGTCCGCGGGTTGGTCCGCTTGAAGATGACGTTGGCGTGCGTGAACTGATCGTCGGTGACGAGGAAGTCGCGGGCGTCGACGAAGAGCGACGGATATTTCTGATTGAGATACGCGGCGACGATCAATGCCGAGAGACGCTCGCCGAAGCTGGCGGTCATGTCGAGCGCGCGCACCGGGCAGTGGCGGAGGAGATGAATGCCCTGGAGCGTGCTGTGCAGCTCCGCCAGCATCTCGTCGACCTGATCGCGCACGCGCGCGCGGCCGCGCTTGATCAATTGAGTCACCGCCGTGCGATGCCGGCGTGCGATCTGCTCGAACGCGTCCTCGAACGCCGGGTCGGCGCGCTCGGCCAGCCGCGCGCATTCCAGCAACCGGTTCGTGACGCCTTCGAACGCCGAGACCACGACAATCAGCGGCTCGCGGCGTCGGGCAGCCAGCAGGATTTTGCCGACCTGCCGGATAGTCGCCGGCGTTGACAGAGATGACCCGCCAAACTTGAGCACTCTCATGGCGTCATACAAATACATCAGGTCGGCACTTCCCGGTTAACACGAACCGTCCGCCGGCCGTCTTGTCGGCTGGAGGTGACGATGAAAGCGATCCGATTGGTCGGCGCGGCGCTCCTCGCTGCCGCAAGTGTTGCCGTGATTCATGCAAGCGGCCCCATTGCCGTATACGCGCGCGTGGACAAGGTCGCCATCGATCCGAACCCGGCGGCGCCTGGCACGATTCAGATCTGGGGCGTGTTCTCGGTCGGGAATCCGAAGCGGATGAATGATTTCCAGCCCGTTTCGCGCGGGTACCTCTACTACAAGCTGCCGGCGAGGCCGGACTATCGGCAACTGGCGCTGCAGGAGTGGGAGGATCTGAAGGGCGTCGCGGGCACCAGTCAGATCGTCGCGTTCGGCAGTCAATTCTTCGGCTCGCCGACGGTGCGACAAGCGGACGAAGCTCCGCGGTCGCCGGACGAGTATTCGCTGAATTTCGGGGTCAGGCGGATCTCGGCCCAGAACGGCGCCGCGCCGGTGCGCGCGATTCTCGATTTCAAGCCGTGACCGCCCTGGTCTTTGCGGTGTTCGTGTGGTGGACGTCGAACACGATCGCACACCTGTTCATCCATCGGCCGTTCTTCCGCCGGCGGTCGGCGAACCGGCTGTTCGCGCTCGGCATGAGCGCGATGATCGGCGTTCCGCAGACGCTGTGGCGCGATCGCCATCTCGCGCATCATGCCGGCGTCGCGCCGCGCCTGCGGCTGTCGGGCGATCTGATGCTGCAGGCCGGCGTCGTCGTGGCGCTGTGGGCGGTATTGCTCGATCGCGCGCCGATGTTCTTCGCGACGGTCTACGTGCCGGGCTATGTCGGCGGTCTGCTGCTCTGCGCCCTCCACGGCCACTACGAGCACGCGGGCGGGACCGTCAGCCACTACGGGCGGTTCTACAACGGGCTCCTGTTCAACGACGGGTATCACGTCGAGCATCATGCGAACCCGGGATTGCCGTGGTCGCGTCTGCCGGAGCGCCGCGATCCGCACGCCCGCGCGAGCGCGTGGCCGGCGCCGCTGCGATGGATCGAGCGCGGCCGCGCCGCCGCGCTCGAAGCGTTGGAGCGGCTCGTGCTGCACTCGCGCGCGCTGCAGCGCTTCGTGCTGTGCGTGCACGGCCGGGCGCTGCGCCACCTGATCGCCGCGCTGCCGCCGCCGCGACACATCGTCATCGTCGGCGGCGGATTGTTTCCGCGGACGGCGTTGATCCTGCGAGCGCTGGTCCCGGACGCGCGCCTCACGATCGTCGACTCGAGCCGTGAAAATCTCGACCGTGCGCGGACATGGATGCGCAGCGCTGTTTTCATCCACGCCCATTACTCCGCCTCCGACACGTCTGACCTGTCGGTGCTGTCCGCGACGTCGGACGCAGACCTTTTGATCGTTCCACTGTGTTTCGACGGAGATCGGGAGGCGATCTACCGGCGGCCGCCGGCGCGGGCGGTCATCGTCCACGATTGGATTTGGCGGGAGCGCGGCGTCGGCCGCGTGGTCTCCGTCGCGCTCCTCAAGCGCGTCAACCTGGTGACACGTGGTCTGACCGAGGTCAGACCCGAGTCTGACCTGAGTCTGACCGCGAGTCTGACCGTGGTGATTGCGGCGGCGAGGGCGATCGCCCTCGCCGGGCACGACATCCCGGTTTCCTTGTGGTCGCCGATCGCATTTCTGTGGCACGACGCGGCAGTCCTGCTGCTGTTCTTCGCGTTCGAACGAGCGGCGGCGGCCGCCCGCGCAGCGGTGATTAGTGTCTACGCGACGATCGTTCTCTACGTCGCGCTGAACGTGCCGGTGACGCGAGTCCTCTCGACACCGTTGACAAAGACGATGTGGCGCGCCGCGCGCGGTCCACTCGCCGACTCCATCCTCCTGTATGCGACGTGGGACAACGTTCTGTTGACGATGACCATCGTCGCGCTGGGGATCGGTCTGCCGATCGGGCTGACGCGTTGGACGGTTCGCGATCGGCTGCGCTATCGCCACTTTCTCCTCGCGCCGTTGATCGGGCTTGTCATCCTCGGACCGATCGCCGCGTCGCGGGTTGACACGCGCGGCCTCGAGCGCAACGCATGGACCGCGCTGGCAATCACGGCGATGCCGAACGCGCGAGCGAGCGCACGCGACGATCCGTGGACCGCGACGGGATTCGAGGACGCCGACGATGCGGCGCTCGAACCGTTTCGCGGCGCCGCCGCCGGCCGCCACATCGTCATGGTCAGCCTCGAGTCGACCGCAGCGCAGTATCTCGGGCTCTACGGCGCGACGCCCGACGCGACGCCGAACGTGACCGAACTGGCGAACCACGCGATCGTCTTCGACCACGCCTACTCGGTCTATCCGGAGAGCATCAAAGGCCTGTTCTCGGTTCTGTGCTCCGCCTATCCCGCGCTGGACGTACCCGTCGAATCGTACGCGGCCGCGTCGTGCACGTCGATCGCCGACGTCCTTGTCCGCAGCGGCTATCGCACGGCGCTGTTTCACTCAGGGCGATTCGGATATCTGGGAATGGCATCGATCGTTCGCGGCCGCGGCTACGACCTCCTCGAAGACGCCGGCGACATCGGCGGCGAGCGCGAATCGAGCTTCGGCGTCGATGAGCCATCGACGGTCGAGCGAGTCCTGAGTTGGATCGACACGCTCGCTGCCGGCGAGCGTTTCTTCGTCACGTATCTGCCGATCGCCGGCCACCATCCCTACGAGACCCCTGAACGCGGTCCATTTCCAGACCGCACCGATGCCGACCGCTACCGCAACGCGCTCCACTACGGCGACGCGGCGCTCGGCATGCTGATCCGCGGTTTGCGGGCGCGAGGTCTGGAGGAACGCGTCTTATGGGTGATCTTCGGCGATCACGGCGAGGCCTTCGGCCAGCACGACGGCAACTACGGCCACACCTTTCAGATCTTCGACGAGAACGTGCGTGTGCCGTTCATCATCGCCGCACCCGGCCTCATCGCGCGGCAGCGGCGCAGCGCGCGTGTCGTCAGCTTGATCGACACGGCGCCGACGCTGCTCGACGCGATCGGCACGCGGCCGCCGGACGTGTATCAGGGCCGCTCGATGCTCGACGCCCGGCCGCGGATGGCGTTCTTCTTCACCGACTATTCGCTGGAGCTTCTGGGATTGCGCGACGGCCGCTTCAAGACGATCTACGAGCCGGGGTCGGGGCGCGCACGGCTGTTCGACGTCGAGCGTGATCCGCATGAGACGACGGACCTGTCGGATCAACATGCCGCGCGGACCAGATGGTACGCTCGCAACCTGCAGCGTTGGAGCGCCGCCCAACAGCGGCGTTTCAGCGCTTCGAGCAGCTCCCTTCGATGACTTCGACCGACGTCACCTTGAGACGCTTGGTTTCCGATTTGAACTGATCGGATCCGCTCGTGGCCACCGGTGCGTCCGCGGGTTTGGTCGACGGCACGATCTTCCCGTTCACACGGACGCGATGGCCCTCGTGCTTCGCCAGATCGGCGTCGGCGCCGACGAGCACGTACCGCTTCGGAAGATCCGTCGTCGCTGCTTGTGGCAGACCCGCTGAGAAATCGATCGCCGCGTCGGCGAGCACGAAGCCGCTCGCGGGCTCGCCGGAATTCGCCAGCGTGCCTGCGTTTTCGGGCGACGCCGTGCGCTCCGGGATCGTCGTCCCCAGCGTGCCCGACTGTTCGGTGCGCTGAACGCAGCCGACCACCATCATCGCGGAGCTGTCGGAATCAGCAGGACGATCCTGAGCGACGGACGCGACGGGACATCCGACGATCGTGGCCGCGAATAGTCCAGCCTGGATACGGCGCCTCATGTGGGTCCTCCTCCTGCACGGTCGGGTGCAACGACGAGTCCATGACGAGCCAGCGCACCGCGATCGACCTTGCCGAGGTGTGTTCGCGGCAGCGTTTCGACGAAGATGACTTCACGCGGGTATTTGTAAGGCTCGAGCCGCGATTTCGCGAAGGACTGTAGCTCTTCCGCAAGTCCCGGAGACGGTGCGGCCGCGACGACGAACGCGCAGGGTTTCACCAATCCGTCAGGATTCCTGACGCCGACGACCGCAACTTCACGAACCGCGGGGTGTGTCAGCAGACAATTCTCGAGCTCGCCCGGCGCCAGCCATTTACCGCTCACCTTCAACATGTCATCGGAGCGGCCGCAGTAGGTAAACGTGCCATCGCCGTTGCGGCGGAGCATGTCGCCGGATACGTACCATTCCCCGCGAAACGCGCGCGCGGTGTCGTCCATCTGTTGCCAGTAGCCGATCGCACGTGAGTCGCCGCGGACCCACAAGGTTCCGATGTCGCCGTCCGCGACCGCGCGATCGTCGGCGTCGCACAGCTTCACCTCGAAACCAGGGACGACCTTGCCGAGCGTTCCGGGCACAACATCGCCCGGTCGATTCGAGATGAAGATGTGCCACATCTCCGCGGTGCCGAGGCCGTCGACGAGCTCGACGCCGAAGGTCTGCATCCACCGGTCGTGCAACTCGCACGGCAGCGCCTCGCCCGCCGACGTCGCGAGCCGCAGGCTCGAGAGATCCGCCGTCATCGCGTCGGGATGCGAGACCATCTGCTGGATCATCGTCGGCACATTGATCAGCATCGTCGGACGATGGCGGGCGATCTGCGCGAAGAGCACATCGGCGCTACACCGTTCCGGGAACAGGACGCACGACGCGCCGACCGAAAACGGAAAGAAGACGTTCGCGCCGGTCGCATAGCCGAAGAACAGCTTCGGGACGGCAATCGTGATGTCCGCGGCCGTGATGCCGAGCACGCCGTGGCCGTACAACATGGTCGTGTTGACGAACGAGCGGTGCGACTGCACGACCGCCTTGGGCCGCCCCGTCGTGCCGCCGCTGAACAACCAGATTGCCGCATCGTCGCGATGAGAGTCGAACGGGGCGAACGCCGCCGGCTGCGCATCGAGCCGCGCCGCGAGCTCGTCGCGTTCGACGGCGTAGAGACGCGGTGTGCGTGGAATCGCGGCGGCGTCGGCAACGAACCGATCGAGTTGATCCGCGGGCACGAACGCGGCCGTCGCTCTCGTGTATTCGAGAAAGTATCTCGTGAGATCCGATGGCGCGTCGGGATTCACCATCACCACGACCGATCCGCGGCGGAGGATGCCGAACAGCGCCGCGACGAAATCGGGTCCGTCGGGGAGCGCCACGATGACGCGCTCTTCGGGACGGATGTCGTCGGCGGCGAGCAGCGATGCATATTGCGCTGACCGCGCCGCGACGTCGCCGTACGAGAACATGCGGGCGGCCGTGCGAATCGCGGGACGGCCGGCGCAACCGTCGGCGATCCGCGCATCGAGCAGATGCGCGGCAAGGTTGAGGCGGATGGGAATCACCCTGCCACTAAGATTAAACTCGAACGGCGCGGATGGCGGTGCATGCTCTGACGTCGCTGACGTGGACGGCGGTGCGCGATCTGACTCCGGCGACCGAAGCCGACAACGCCGGGACGGTCGCCGTCCTGCCGGTGGGCGCGATCGAAGCACATGGTCCGCACCTGCCGCTCGGGACCGACGTCATCATCGCGGAGGCGATGGCGCGAGCCGGCGCGGAGCGGCTCGCGGCGCGCGGACTCGACGTGCTGATGCTGCCGCCATTGGCGTTCGCGCCCGCACCGTTCGCGTCGGCGTTCGCCGGAACCGTGAACACCTCGCCTGCAGCTACAACGATGATGGTGGCTGGCGTGGCGCGGAGCCTGAGTGCGCACGGCGTGCGTCTGATGGCGATTGCGAACGCGCATCACGATCCGGCGAACGTGCAGGCACTGCGGGACGCCGTCGCCGAACTGACCAGCGCCGGCGTCACGGTCGTGTTTCCGGATCTCACGCGCCGCCGCTGGGCCGCGCGTCTCACCGACGAATTCCGCAGCGGCGCGTGCCATGCGGGACGCTACGAAGGATCGATCGTGCTCGCCGAGCGGCCCGATCTGGTCCGCCGCGAGGTGATGACGACGCTCGCGGCGAATCCACGGTCGCTGGTCGACGCCATCCAGCGCGGCGACGGGACGTTCGCCGCCGCCGGCGGCCCGGACGCGTATTTTGGGTTCCCGGCCGAAGCGACGGCCGAAGAGGGTCGCGCGATCATCGCCACGCTGGGCGCGATTCTGGAGGAGGCGGTCGTCGAGGCGATTGCGCAATGGAAAAACATCAATTGACGCTGGTGAATCCACAGGAGTTCGGGCGCCCAAGCGGCTTCGCGCACGGCGTCCTGGCACCAAGCGGCGGCCGACTCCTGTTCGTCGGCGGGCAAATCGGCTCCGTCGCAGGCGCACGTGTGCAGACCGATGATCTGCTCGAGCAGTTCGACCTCGCGCTGGCCAACGTCCTCACCGTCGTCCGCGCCGCGGGCGGCCACGCTGAGCAGATTGCTCGTATGACCATCTACGTGACGAGCATCAGGCTGTACCACGACAAGCGCCCGGCGCTGCGCCAGGTCTGGCAGCGTCACATGGGTTCGTACTATCCGGCGGTGGCGCTCGTGCAGGTGCTCGGGCTCGTCGACGAGCGCGCGATGGTCGAGATCGAAGCGACCGCGGTCGTGCCGTGACGCATCCAACGACGTTTCTGTACGATCACCGCGCGGACACAGGCGTCGCGACGATCACGCTGAACCGTCCCGATCGCCTGAACGCGCTGACCTTCGAGATCTACGACGAGCTCCGCCGGACGTTCCGCGCGCTCGATCACGAACCGGACGTCCGCGTCGTCGTCATCACCGGCGCCGGCAAGGCGTTCTGCTCCGGCGGCGACGTCCACGACATCATCGGCGCGCTCTTCGCGCGCGACCAGCGCGGCCTGCTCGAGTTCACGCGCATGACCTGCGATCTCGTGCTCGCGATCCGGCAATGCCGGCGCCCGGTGATCGCCGCGCTCAACGGCACCACCGCCGGCGCCGGCGCGGTGATCGCGACGGCGTGCGACGTTCGAATCGCGGCGACCTCGGCGAAGATCGCCTTTCTCTTCACGAAGGTCGGTCTCTCGGGCGCGGACATGGGCGCGGCGTGGCTCCTTCCGCAACTCGTCGGCCGCGGCCGCGCCGCCGAACTCCTGATGACCGGCGAATTCATCAGCGCCGACGAAGCGTTTCGGATCGGCCTCTACAATCGGATCGTCGCCGACGGCGAAGCGCTCGCCGCCGCGACCGCGTTCGCCGAGAAGCTGGCGGCCGGACCGTCGCGGGCGCTGGAGATCACCAAGCAGGCGATCGATCGCGAAGCCGCGATGGACCTCGAAGCGGCGCTCGACGCCGAAGCGCAGATTCAGGCCGCGCTGATGACGCACGCCGACTTTCGCGAAGCCTACGACGCGTTCGTCGGGAAACGGCCGCCCAAATTCCTGTGATGCGCATCGTCTGCGTCGGCGGCGGACCCGGCGGACTGTACTTCGCGGGGCTGATGAAGAAAACCGATCCGCGTCATCACGTCCGCGTCATCGAACGCAATCGTCCCGACGACACGTTCGGCTTCGGCGTCGTGTTCTCGGACGCGACGATGGCGGGCATCGCGGCGGCGGATTCCGAGGCGTTTCGCGGCATCGGGCGGCATCTCGTGCACTGGGACGACATCGAGGTCAACTATCGCGGCGAGCGCATCACCTCCACCGGCCATGGCTTCAGCGGCATGAGCCGTCACACGCTGCTGCGCGTGCTGCAGGAACAGGCGTGCGCGGCCGGCGTCGACGTTCTGTTCGAGCGCGACGTGGCCAGTCTCGACGCCTTCGCCGATGCCGACCTCGTGGTTGCCGCCGATGGCGCGAACAGCACGGTGCGGCATCTCCTTCGTGACCGCGTGCAGACGACGATCGATCTTCGCGCCAATCGATTCGTGTGGCTGGGCACGACCAAGCCGTTTCCCGCGTTCACGTTCTATTTCAAGCGCGACGATCACGGGCTGTGGCGCGTGCACGCGTATCAGTACGCGCCAGGGCGTTCGACGTTCATCGTCGAATGCCGCGAGGACACGTGGCGGGCGGCGGGCCTGGAGCGTGCGGCCGAGGAGGACACGGCGGCGTTTCTCGAGCGCCTCTTCGCCGAAGAGCTCGACGGCCATCGATTGATGACGAACCGGAGCATCTGGCGGCAGTTTCCGACGATCCGCACCGAGCCGTGGTCGAGCGATCGTGTGGTGCTGCTCGGCGACGCGGCGCACACCGCGCATTTTTCTGTCGGATCGGGGACGCGCATGGCGATGGAAGATGCGGTCGCCCTCCGCGATGCGCTTGCCGAGCACGACGAGATTGCCGCCGCGTTGCGCGCGTATGAAGCGCGACGCCGTCCCCAGGTCGAGAGCCTGCAGCGGGCGGCGCAGGCCTCACTGCAATGGTTCGAGGACACCGAACGCTACACGACGCTGACGCCGATCCAGTTCACGTTCTCGCTGCTCACGCGCTCGCTGCGCATCACCCATGAGGATTTGCGCGCGCGCGATCCGAAATTCCTCGAGCGCGTCGACGCGTTCGTCGCTCGCGAGGCGGAGCAGCAGTCGGGCGCGGAGGTGGGCGGCACGCCGCCGCCGATGTTCACGCCGTTCCGCTTGCGCACTCTCGTCCTGACAAACCGCGTCATCGTCTCGCCGATGTGTCAGTACTTGGCGGAGGACGGCACGATTGGCGACTGGCATCTCGTGCATCTGGGCAGCCGCGCGCTGGGCGGCGCGGGACTCGTGATGGCAGAGATGACCGACGTCTCGCGCGAGGCCCGCATCTCGCCGTGGTGCGCCGGCCTCTACAAACCCGAGCACGCCGCCGCGTGGAAGCGCGTCGTCGACTTCGTGCATCGCGAGACGCCGGCGGCGATCGGCGTCCAGCTCGGACACGCCGGACGGAAAGGCGCGACGCAGCGGCTGTGGGAGGGCGACAACGAGCCGCTCGCTGAGGGCGGGTGGCCGCTGATCTCGGCGTCGCCGATTCCGTACTTCGCGGATCGCAGCGTCGTGCCGCGGGAGATGACGCGGGCGGACATGGATTGTGCGGTCGCAGACTTCGCTCGCGCGGCGGGACTCGCACGCGACGCCGGGTTCGATCTGCTCGAAATCCACATGGCGCATGGCTACCTGCTGGCCTCGTTCATCTCGCCGCTGACCAACACGCGCACCGACGAGTACGGGGGAACGCTCGCCAACCGGATGCGCCTGCCGCTCGAAGTCTTCGATGCCTGCCGCAAGGTGTGGCCCGACGAGAAGCCGATGAGCGTCCGCATCAGCGCGGTCGACTGGGCGCCCGGCGGCATGGAGCCGAACGATGCCGTCGAAGTGGCACGTCTGCTCAAGGCGCACGGCTGCGACGTCGTCGACGTGTCGGCGGGCCAGACCGTCGCCGATCAACAGCCGGTGTACGGCCGTCTGTTCCAGACGCCGTTCGCGGATCGCATTCGCCACGAGGTGGGGATCAAGACGATGGCGGTCGGCAACATCTCATCGTACATGGACGTGAACACGATCATCGCCGCCGGCCGCGCCGATCTGTGCGTCCTCGCGCGCGCGCACCTGTTCGACCCGTACTGGACGCGTCACGCAGCGTGGATGCTCGGCTACCCGCTGCCGTGGCCCGATCCGTACAAGTCGATGGAACGCTACACGCCGCGCTTCGAGTTCAGATTCACCGGCGATAAATCGTAGTTCTCAGGACACGGAGTTTGACGGAGGAAACGGCGTTCACAAACGGAGCAACTGAGGAACGGAGACGGAACCGGGAAAACCTTGGTGTTCTTGACGGCCGAAACGCAGAAAGGAGACGCCGATCGGTTCGACGTGCGCCGCGCAGCGGCGCCGTCGGCCGGACGGCATCGGCAAAAACGAGTCGCGGTGGTTCGAGGGCGATTCGTTTTTGTCGATGACGTCCGGCCGCGCGGTGGGCCTGCTTCGCAGGCCCACACGTCGAACCGAGGCGCTCCGTTTCCTCCGTTTCTCTGTGGTGAGCTTTTGCAGGCGTTTCGGCGCACATGCTCGACACAATCCGTGAGAGACGCTCTCGACATATGTCAGACGAAAAAACCGACGCTGCGGTGACCTACGGCAGCTACCTGAAGATCGACGAGCTGCTGACGATGCAGCAGCCGCGATCGGCGGGACCCGAGCACGACGAAATGCTGTTCATCGTCATCCATCAGGTCTACGAGCTGTGGTTCAAGGAGCTGCTGCATGAGTTCGATCGCGTGCGGCGCCTGCTGGAAGACGACGAGCCGCACCGCGCGCAGCATACGTTGAAGCGAATCCTGACAATCCTCAAGGTGATGGTCGCGCAGCTCGACATCCTCGAGACGATGACGCCGCTCGAGTTCCTCAGCTTCCGCCAGCGCCTCGACGCCGCCAGCGGTTTTCAGTCGGACCAGTTCCGTCAGATCGAGTTCGTGCTCGGCGTGAAGTCGGCCGCGGCCATCCAACGATTCCCCGCGGGCAGCCGCGCCCGGCTGGAGCTCGAGCGCCGCCACGCCGAGCCGACACTGTGGGACGCCTTCCTGCGATACCTGTCGCGCGAAGGCTACAGCATCCCCGAGTCGCATCTGAACCGCGACGTCACGGCGCCGGTCGAGCCGTCACCTGAGATCGAGCGGACTCTCATCGAGCTCTATCGCAAGGACAGCAAGAACGCGGAGCTGTGCGAGCGGCTCGTCGATCTCGACGAAGGCATTCAGGAGTGGCGCTACCGCCACGTCAAGATGGTGGAGCGAACCATCGGCGCCAAGCGCGGGACCGGCGGATCCTCAGGCGCCGCGTACCTCCGCGAAACCGTCGGCCGTCCGCTGTTCCCCGATCTATGGGAAATCCGATCGCAGCTGTAGATCTGGCGCGTCACTATTCCCGATTCAAGGTCGGTGAGCGTCTGCTCCTGACCGGCCACTCGCACCAGGCGTGGCCCGACGTCGGCTTCGAGGCGCAGCAGCGCGCCTGGCTCGATGCGGCCGAGTACGTCGACGAAAAGTGGGAACGGGCGGCGGAACAGGCCGCTCGCGTGCATAGCGGCTTCAGGCGCCTTCTCACCGATACTGATGGCGACATCGCGCTTGGCCAGAACACGCATGAGCTCGTCACGCGGCTGCTGTCGGCGCTGCCGCTCACCGCACGACCGAAGCTGATCACGACCGACGGCGAATTTCACACGATTCGCCGCCAGCTCGATCGCCTCGCTGAGGCCGGGCTCGAAGTCGTCAAGGCCGCCGCGCGGCCCGCGGACACGCTCGCGGATCGGATTGCGGCTGCCATCGACGATCGTACGTCGTGCGTACTGGTCTCATCCGTGCTCTTCGAAACGGCGGAGATTGTGCCGGGGCTCGATACGATCGCGCAGGCATGTCACGTGCACGGAGCCGAGTTGCTCGTGGACGCCTATCACCATCTCAACGTCGTGCCGTTCGACATCCGTGCGCTCGGCCTCGAGCGGGCGTTTGTGACCGGCGGCGGCTACAAGTACTGTCAGCTGGGCGAGGGGAACTGCTTCCTGCGCGTGCCGCCTCGATGCTCGCTGCGTCCAGTGCTGACCGGTTGGTTCAGCGAGTTCGCATCGCTCGAACACACTCTCCGTCGACAAGCTCAGGATGATGCGCGTCCACGAGTCGACTACGGCAGCGGCGCGGCGCGCTTCGCCGGCGCTACCTACGATCCGGCGTCGCACTACCGCGCCGCGGCAGTGTTTGCGTTCCACGCAGAACTGGGATTGACGGCCGAGCGGCTGCGGGCGGCAAGCCGTCATCAGGTCGGTTTGCTCCGACAGGCGGTCGACGCATTGGACGTTGACCCATCGATCGCGCGCGTCGAACCAATCAGCGACGATCGTCGAGCGGGATTTCTCGCCATCCGATCGCCGCGAGCCGGCGATCTCTGTCGAGCGTTGCGCACCGCCGGCGTGCGATCGGATTTCCGCGGCGAGGTCCTGCGCCTCGGTCCTGCGCCGTATCTGACCGACAATCAGCTTCGCGACGCCGTCGGTATCCTGGGCGAGATCGTTTCGCGACGGCGATAGCAGAGCCGTGTAGGGAGGCCGCGGCGGCCCGGATGCAGGCGTGAAGGCCTGCGCGACGAGAGGCCGCCGCACCATCGTCAGAGGAGAATGCATGAGCGACGTCCTGTATCGAACCCTCGGACGGACCGGAGAACGCGTCTCCGCCATCGGCGTCGGCGGCTGGCATCTCGGACTCAAGCCGGTGACCGAGAAGAAGGCGATCGAAATCGTCCGCACCGCACTCGACCGCGGCATCAATTTCCTCGACAACTGCTGGGACTACAACGACGGCACGAGCGAGACGCGCATGGGCAAAGCGCTCCGCGGCGGTTACCGGCAGAAGGCGTTCGTCATGACGAAGATCGACGGTCGATCGAAGAAGGCGGCGACCAGCCAGATCAACCAGTCGCTGCGCCGGCTGCAGACCGACTGCATCGATCTCGTTCAACATCACGAGATTCTCCGCTACGAGGATCCGCACCGCATCTTCGACCCGGAAGGCGCACACGCGGCGCTCGTCGACGCGCGGAGGGCCGGCAAGCTCCGCTACATCGGCTTCACCGGACACAAGGATCCGCGCATCCATCTGCACATGCTCGAGGTCGCGGCGGCGCACGGCTTCACGTTCGACACGGTGCAGATGCCGCTCAACGTCATGGACGCGCACTACCGCAGCTTCGAGCGGCTGGTACTGCCCGAGCTGGTGAAGCAGAACATCGGCGTCCTCGGCATGAAGAGCCTGGCCAACGGCATCATCCTGAAGTCGAAGACCGTCACCGCGATCGAGTGTCTCCACTACGCGCTGAGCCTTCCGACGTCGGTCGTCATCACCGGCATCGACAGCCTCGAGCGGCTCGAGCAGGCGATCGACGCGATGCGCACCTTCCATCCGTTGAACGACGCGCAGCGAAAGGCACTCCTGGCAAAAACCGCGCGGGTTGCGGCATCCGGCGAGTTCGAGCCGTTCAAGACGACGTCGATCTTCGACGGCACGGCGCTGAATCCCGAGTGGCTCGGCGAGGAGCCGGAGCGATTTCAGGAGTTGATGCCGGAATAGTCACCTGTCGAGACACGAAGAAAAGCTGGCCACGAAGGCACGAAGGCACGAGGAAGAAAATCCAGTCTTTTCTTCTTCGTGTTTTCGAGACGCCGGTTACTCCCTGCGGCAGTTGAATCGACGTCTTTGACAACCGCTCATGGTGAGCCCTTCGACTCGC
>DAIUKO010000111.1:0-20229 GCA_036848175.1 Vicinamibacterales bacterium
GGTTGACGTTGCCCCAGTAGGTTTCCTTCTGCGGATGCTCGAGCGGATCGCCGTAGACCTCGGACGTCGAGGCGAGGACGAAGCGCGCGCCCTTGGCTTTGGCGAGGCCGAGCGCCTTGTGCGTGCCGAGCGCCCCGACCTTGAGCGTCGGAATGGGCAGAAGCAGATAGTCGATCGGACTGGCCGGACTCGCCCAATGCAGCACGAAGTCGACCGGACCGTCGATGTAGATGTAGTTGGTGACGTCGTGCTTGATGAACGAGAAGTCGCGGTTGGCGAGGTGCGAGATGTTGGCGGTGTCGCCGGTGAGGAGACTGTCGATGCCGACGACGGTGTAGTCGCGATTGAGCAGCGTCTCGGCGAGATGCGATCCGATGAAGCCGGCAGCGCCGGTGATCACGACTCGTGTTTTCATGCGTCGAAGGTCAGTAGGCGTGCTTGTGAAAGAAGCCTCTCAGGATCGTGAGCCACATGATCTTCAGATCGAGGCGCACTGACCAGTTTTCGATGTAGTACAGGTCGTACTCGATCCGCTTCTCGATCGAGGTGTTGCCCCGCCACCCGTTGACCTGCGCCCAGCCGGTGATGCCGGCCTTCACCTTGTGGCGCAGCATGTACTGCGGGATCTTGTCCTTGAACTCGGCGACGAAGTTGGGCCGTTCCGGACGCGGACCGACGATCGACATCTCGCCGCGCAGCACGTTCCACAATTGCGGCAGCTCGTCGACGTTGGACTGGCGCAGCACCTTCCCGACCGGCGTCCGCCGCGGATCCTGCTCGCTCGCGAACACCGGACCGGTCGCCGCCTCGGCATCGTCGTACATCGAGCGAAACTTGTAGATCATGAACGGCGTGCCGTCGAGTCCCATGCGCAGCTGCCGGTAAAACACCGGTCCGCGCGAGGTGAGCCTGATCAGCGCCGCGATGACCGCGAACGGCATCGTCAGCACGGCGAGCGCGACCGCCGAGATGGCGACGTCGATCACGCGCTTGACGACGCTGTTGAAGCCTTGCAGCGGGACGTCATTGATGTTGATGACCGGGATGCCGTCGAGGTCTTCGAGCCGTGCGCGCAGCGCGATCACCTGCAGCAGATCGGGCACGACTTTGACGTCGACGAATTCGCGGCTGGTGCTCTCGATGAGCTGCAGCATGCGCACGTGCTGCTCGGGCGGCAGCGCGACGTAGAGATGATCGACCGACTCACGCTGGCAGATGTCCGCCGCGTCTTCGATGGTGCCGAGCAGCGGCAGCCCGCGGTAGCCGAGATGATCGCCCGGCGAGCGATCGTCGACGAACCCGATGATCTGATAGCCGAGCTCGCGGTGCTCGAGGATCTTGTCGGCGACCAGCCGGCCGAGGTCGCCCGCGCCGGCGATGAGGACGCGTTTGAGGCCGATGCCGGCGCGCCAGCGCCGCTCGAGCGCTTCCCGCACGATCTCGCGCGACGTGAAGGTGAGCGCGACGTTGAGCACCAGGAAGATCGCCCAGGCGAGCTGCGAGACCTCGAAGGCGCCGCGGTCGCGCGCCGCCTGCGTCGCGAAGTAGGTCTCGACGTACAACGTGGCGACGATGATGAAGATGACGGCGAGAATGCTGCCGACGAACACCGCGAAGAAATCATCGACGCGCGATCGGCCGCGCCGCAGGCGGTAGAGTCCCTGCAGTTGAAATCCCACTGGCACCAGCGCCGCGACGAACGGCAGCAGGTTGATGTACTGCTGCAGCGGCGGAATCCCCTTAGGCGACGGCAGGAATCCCGTGTGGAAGCGCAGATAGTAGGTGAGGAGAAACGCGACGATCGCGAGGAACGCATCCGACAGCACGTGGACCGTCACGAGCAGCCGGTTGTAGCGGTTCAGCATGCGGCGGTCTCGTTGATCACGGCGCCGATACTCTCGCTGAAGCGCTGACGGCCGAATCGTTCGGCATGGCGCCGGATCGCCGCCGGGTCGAAGCGCCGATCGAGCGCGTGCGCGATGGCGTCGGCAAACGCGGCGCCGGTGAGCTCGTCGACGAGCACGCCGGTCTCGTCAGGGATGACCGTTTCGAGCGCGCCGCCTCGCGCGAGCGCGATGACTGGACGTCCGCACGCCTGTGATTCGACGGGCGCGATGCCGAAATCCTCCTCTCCAGTCATCAACGTCAGCTGCGCTCGCCGATAGAGATCGCGAAGCTGTTCGTCGGGCACGCGGCCGAGAAATTCGACGGGATTGCCGGCGTGGCCTGACCTGTTCGCGGCCGCTCGCTCGAGACGCGTGCGATCGGGTCCGGTGCCGACGATCTTCAGCGGCAGCCGAGCTCGGCGGCACGCGTCGATCGCGATATCGATTCGCTTATACGGGACGAGCGCCGAAACCACCAGTGCGTATCGCTCGGGCACCACCGCGTCGGGATAAAAAAACTCGGTGTCGACAGGCGGATAAATCACGATCGCGTCGCGATTATAGTACGTCCGGATCCGGCCGGCAACATGCTCGGAATTCGTGACATAGCGGTCGACGCGATCGGCGGTGGCGCGATCCCAGCGCGCCAGTCGAGCCATGATCGATCGCATGATCCGGCTCGGCACGCGTCCAATCCGATCCGCTCCGAAGTACGCGCCGAACTGATCCCACGCGTAGCGCATCGGCGTATGGCAGTAGCACAGGTGCACCGCGTCGGATCGCGTCAGGACCGATTTGGCGACGCAGTGGCTGCTGCTGATCACGAGATCGAACCGATCGAGATCGAACTGCTCGATGAGTACAGGAAAGAGCGGCAGACATTCGCGGTAGTAGCGGCGGATGTTGGGGAGGTACTGCAGCGGCGACGTGTGAATCCGCCGCCCTTCGATCACGCCGGTCACCGATCCGCGGATGTGGAGCAGGGTGAACAGTTCGGCGTCCGGATAGCGCTCGCACAACACCTCGAGGACACGCTCGCCGCCGCGCATGCCGGTCAGCCAGTCGTGAACCAAGGCGACCTTCATTGGTTGGCGGCCTGCATGTAGATCTTGTGGACGCGGCGCACCGATGTCTCCCACGAGAACATCCCCGCGCGCGCGACGCCCTTCTTGCGGAGGTCGCGCCGCAGCCTCTCGTCGGTCAGTACCTGATAGATGCCGTCGGCAATCGCCTGCGCGTCGTACGGATCGACGAGGACTGCCGCGTCGCCGGCGACCTCGGGCAGCGACGACACGTTCGACGTGACGACCGGCGTCCCGCTCGCCATCGCTTCGAGCGGCGGCAGACCGAATCCTTCGTACAGCGACGGAAACACGAAGACGCCGGCGAGCCGGTACATCACCGCCAGCGTTTCTTCCGGGAGATAGCCGAGGAAGCGGACGAACTTGTGGAGCTGATGCTGGTGGACGGCTCGCCGCAGCGCGGTGTACTTGGAGACGTCGTCGCCGATGATCACGAGCTTGAGGTGACCCAGTCCGCGCTGGCGAACCAGATCGAACGCATCGATCAACCGGCCCAGGTTCTTGTGCGGCTTGACGTTGCCGGCGTAGAGCACGAACTCGTCGTGCAACTGGTAGCGCTCGCGGACGCGCACCACGTCTTCCTCGCGCGGCTCGACGGTGAACCGTTCATCGTAGGCGTTGTAGATGACGTCGATCTTGTCGGCAGGCGCGTCGACGAAGCGCAGGATGTCGCGCTTCGAGCTTTCCGAAACGGTGATCACGCGTGTGGCGCGGCGCGTGGCGAGCGTAATCGACGTGCGCGCGTACTGCAGCGCGAGGCGGCCGGGCAGGTACTGCGGAAACATCAAGTGGATGCAGTCGTGGATCGTGACCACCGATCGGCAGCGCACGAGCGGCGGCAACACGTAATGCGGCGCGTGGAAGAGCGTCACGCCTTCGCGGCGGACGGCGAGCGGGATCGAGACCTGCTCCGCGACCGAGTAATTGGCGGCCCGCTCGGTCACCGGCCGGAAGTTCTCGCCAAGAGATGCCAGGGCCTCACAATCATCGCGGCGGCAGAAGACCACGAACTCGGTCTCACGATCGAGCCGCGCGAGCTGTCGCAGCAGATTTCGGATGTACGTCCCGATGCCGAAGTCGTGAAGCTTTCGCGCGTCGATGCCTATGCGCACCGGGTGTGCATGATATCAAGGCGCGACGGGCGGATGGGCTTACCGCGTCCACCCCGCGTAATCGAGGCGGTTCGAGCGAAGCACGTCGCGGCGCCTGCCCGGATAGACGTCGGCCTGCCGCGCCGCTTCCTCGGCGGCGACGACCGACGATCGGATGTCCTCGGCGACGCGCCGGACGTCGTTGAAGATCGCGCTGCAGGTCGGCGCGACGAGTCCGGGCATCGCGCGCGGTTCCCACAGCGCGAACCACTCGCGGTCAAAGCCGCCGACGACGCGGCCTTCGTAGCACGACCGCTTGAACGTCGTCCAATGGCCGTCGAGCTGGTCGGCCTTTCGTGCAATCGCCTGGATGGTCTGCTCGTAGGCCTGCGTGCCCTGCGCGCGTCGCGTCTCGCCTTCCGACGACGCGGACGTGTTCATCGCCTGACTCAGCGTCGTGATCGGCGTACCGGTCGCGTTCGCCGGCCGATGGCCGGCGAGCAGCGCCTCGGCGTGCTCGATTCCGACGGCAAACGACAGCCCTTGCCCAGACGAGGGTCGCACGCTCATCGTCGTGATCCCGATCACGTCGCCATTGCGTGTCATCAGCGGTCCACCGCTGTTGCCGGGGTTGATCGCGGCGTCAGTCTGCACGAGCGTGAGTGCGCCGACGGTTCTCACCGCGCTCACGATCCCGCGCGTGACGGTGTTCTGCAGACCGAGCGGTGAACCGAGCGCGACGACCTCCATCCCGGCGCGGGTCTGCGACGCGGATCCGAGCCGCAGCGTCTGCTGACCGGCCTCCGCGCCCGAGATCCGCAGCACCGCGATATCGAGCTCCGGCGCCGTCGTGTCGACGCGCGCCTGCTGCGTCTTGCCGTCCTGACGACGAATGGTCACGAGCAGATTGGTCTCGACGACGTGCACGTTGGTGAGGATCGTGTCGGGCCTGATGAAGAACCCGGATCCGGATCCAGTGCTTGTCTCGACGCGGACGACGGCGGGCAGCGTACTTGCGATGACGTCTTCCAGCGATCCGGTTGGCGTGGGCGCTGCCGATGCTGCCGCGATCGGCGTCGCTACGGGCATCACGGTGATCGGCGCCGCGCCTGGCGCCGGAGCGGAAACCTCTGGTGATGCCGGCGGCTCGGTCGACGGTGCTGCCGCCTCTTCCGGACTCGGAGCGCCTGCTGGCGGCGACGTCTTGTGATGGTGCGGATCGTTGCTGACCGGGACGACGACGTCAGAGTCCACGGCTCCGTCGCGCCGGCTGTTCATCCAATACGCGGCGCCGCCGATCGCGACGAACGCCAGGACGATCGCGAGCACGGTTCCGCCGACGTTGTTCTCGCCTGAGGACGATTCGCTCATGTAAAAAAGTCCTGCCTGGGCAGGGAAGGTTCAGAACTGAAATGAAGACCCAGAACTGCATATCGGCAGATGTGCACCAGCTCTTCAGTGCACGTAATGACACCGCCAACAGTAGCCCTGAAGGGCTGCGCTACCGGAACACACAGTCCTGCGTTCGGCGCGACGTCTCGGTCGCGCTCGCCTTCAGCCCTGCCCTCGAAGTTTCAGATACAGCTTCAACAGCGGAGCCCACCCTGGGCGGTGCTTTTCGTAGAACGCGATCTGACTGCGGCGATAGGCGGCTGCAGTCGCCGCCGGCACCGCGGCCACCGATCGGCCGCGGAGATGGACGACCTCGACGTCAGGCGTGAAGACAATCCGGCGGCCGCGACGCCTGATGGCAGCGCAGAAGTCGACATCCTCCGTGTACATGAAGAAACGTTCGTCGAGCAGTCCGACTGAATCAGCGTCCACCCGTCTCACGAGCAGGCACGCACCGCTGACCCAGTCGGGAGAGTGGCGCCGGCGGGTCAGCCGTTCGACGAGCGCGGGACGGCGCGATCGCATCTTCTGCCGCAGCTCGTTGAACGGCCCGATCATCCGGCCGTACGAGAGCTCTGCCCGGCCGGCCGCGTCGATGAGACGCGGACCGACGACGGCGACGTCGGGGTCGCGGGCGAGCTCCGCAAGCAGGCGATCGATCGCACCGGGAGGGACAACGGTGTCGCTGTTCAGCAGCAGGAGGTTCGCACCGCCGCTCGCGCGGATGCCGACGTTGGTCGCGCGCGCGAACCCGATATTCGCCCCCGTCTCGATGACCCGCACGCGTGGCCACTTCGCCGCCGCTTCCACGCTGCCGTCACTGGACTGATTGTCGACGACGATGATCTCGTGACTGGCGGACGGCGGCGACGCGCGCAGCGACTCGAGGCAGCGCTCCAGATCGACCCGTGCGTTGTAGCTGACGATGATGATCGAGACGTCGATCACGCGCGCTCCAGCAGCGCCAATGTTTCGCGCGCGGCCCGCGGCCACTCGTACTTGGCGAGCGCCGCCGGCGCCGCCTCGAGGACGCGCGCGCGCGCGCGTTCGTCGAACAGCGCCGCCTCGAGCGCCAGCGCGATCGCCGGGACGTCGGCGTTGATCGGCACGTACAACGCGGCGTCCTCGAGGCTTTCGCGCGCCGTCGGTGTATCGAGGACGACCGGTGGCAGACCGACCGCGAGCGCCTCGAGCGGCGTCATCCCAAGTCCCTCGTACTCCGACAGAAACGCGAATGCGCGAGCGCCGGCCCACAAGTCGCGCAGCGCGTCGTCGGTGGCATAACGATGCCAGCGGACACGGCCCGTCATCGCATGGTTGTCGATCGCCCGGTCGATGTCCTGCAGCGGAAACGTCCGGTTGTCGCCGACGAGATCGAGCGAGATGCGCGGCCGCCGCCGCGCGAGAGCGGCCACGGCACGAATCAGATCGGGCACGCGCCGGCGATTGAAGATCGATCCCACGTACAACAGGCGCGGATCGACCTCGCCGTCGCTCGGCTGACGTCGGCGCCCGAGAACGCCCGCCGCGACGTCGATGCCTTGCGGCACGACGCGCACTTTCGCGTCGCTGACGCCGAGGCGCTCGACGATTTCCTGCTTCGAGAACTCGGACACCGTGACGATGATGCGCGCCCGCGCAGCCGTGGCGCGGGTCAGCCAGCGGCGCCGCGCCCCCTCGCGCAGCCGAAACCATTCCGGGTGCGCGACGTACGAAACGTCGTGGATGGTGACGACCGTTGGCACGTCGAGGCGGAGCGGCGCCGTGTAGGCGGGTGCAAAAAAGACGTCGAGGTGATCGGCGGCGACGACGCCCGGTACCTGCATCTGTTCCCACCACGTACCGCCGGTGCCGGGCACGACGCGTGTCGGGAAACGCCGCGTATCGAGCGACACCGCCGGCGACTCCGGCGCGTACAACACGAACTCGTGCGTCCGCGCGCGCTCGTCGCGGCCCCATTCGCGGATCAGTCCGGCGAGATACCGTCCAACGCCGGTGACGCGGCCGGACAGCTCGCGGGCGTCAATGCCGATGCGCATCGATGGCCTGTTGATACGCGTCGAACGTGCGCCGCGCGGTGAGTTCCCAGGTGAACTGCCGCGAGCGCAGGATCCCCTTCGCCGAGCAGTCCGCGGCGAACGCCTCGTCTTCGATCATCCGCGCGATGGCGTTGGCCATTGCCGACGCGTCCTCCGGATCGACGAGCAGCCCGGCATCGCCGAGGACTTCCGGCAGTGCGCCGCGGTTGCTCGCGACCACCGGGAGGCCGAGCGTCATCGCCTCGAGGACCGGAATGCCGAAGCCCTCTTCGAACGACGGCTGGACGAGCAGCCGCGCCCCTTCGTAGAGGGTGCGGCGGTTTTCGGGCTGCACGTAGCCGATGTGCCGGACGCGATCGGCGAACGGTGGGCGCGAAATGCGATCGAGCCACGGCAACGCGGCCTCGGTCGCGCGCCCGGCGAGCACGAGATCGGGGATGCGCGTCCGCCGATCGCTCAAGCGGCGCGAGTAACCGGCCCTGGCCGGACTCAACAATTGCTCGTACGCATCCAGCAGCCCGCCGACGTTCTTTCTCGTCTCCAGGGTGCCGAAGAACAAGACGTAGCCGCTCGTCGGCGGATCGCTGCGCGGCGTCCAGTCGGGCGCACCCGGCGGACACAACGCGATGCGGTCGCTGGCGACGCCGAGCTGCTTGTGCACCTCCGCTGCAGTGAAGCGCGAGACGACGACGATCCGATCGGCGCGGCGGGCGTGATCGTGGACGAGCGACGGGTAGTCGCGACGGATCTCGGCGCGGGTGCGTTCGGGGTGCGTCAGGAAGTCCAAATCGTGGATCGTCATCACCTGTGCGGCGCGGCGTGTCGGCATCAGGAGCGGATGCAGCGAATGGGTGACGTCGAAGTCGCCTCCGGCGAGCATCTCCGCGGGCGGCCATCGCAGCCGGTGCCACGCGAAGTTGAGCACGCTGACCGGGACGCGGCGATCGATGCGGCGGGCGCCGTGGACATCGGCGGGCGATGGCAGGCGATCCTTCCACGAGCTCGAAAACAGCGCGAGATCGAGCAGCCGATCGGTCGCCGTGCGCGGAAACGTGCGCAGCAGCGCGCCCACGAGCTGATGCGTGTACTCGCCGACGCCGCTGCGCTCGCGCAGCGCGGGGCGGTAATCAATCAGGACCCGCACTTGTTGAAGTCTTTCGGACTCAGTATCTTATTGGAACATGAAAATTGCCGTCGTCGGAACCGGGTACGTCGGCCTCGTGCTTGGCGCGTGCCTCGCCGAGAACGGCAACGACGTCGTCTGCGTCGACAAGGACGAGGCGAAGATTGACACCCTGAAGGCCGGGGGCATGCCGATCTACGAGCCGGGCCTTCAGGAAATGGTCCGCCACAACAGCCACGAAGAACGACTGCGCTTCACCACCGAGCTGCCGTCAGCGGTGCGCGCGTCGGAAATCGTCTTCATTGCCGTCGGCACACCGCAGGGCGAGGACGGCTCCGCCGATTTGAGTCACGTGCTCGGCGTCGCGCGCGAGATCGGACGCGCGATGAACAAGTACACCGTGGTCGTCGACAAAAGCACGGTGCCGGTGGGCACGGCGCGCAACGTCCGCGAGGCGATCGCTCGGGAAACGAGCGAGCCCTTCAGCGTCGTCAGCAATCCGGAATTCCTGAAGCAGGGCGCGGCGATCGAGGACTTCATGAAGCCCGATCGTGTCGTCATCGGTATCGAAGACAAGGACGAGCGCGCCGCCGGCGTGATGAAGGATTTGTACGGACCATTCACGCGAACCGGCGCGCCGATTCTGATCATGAGCACGGCGAGCGCCGAGCTGTGCAAGTACGCGGCGAACTCGATTCTGGCGACGCGCATCTCGTTCATGAACGAGATCGCCAACATCTGCGAGCTGGTCGGCGCCGATGTCGATCAAGTGCGGAGGGCGATGGGCGCCGATCGCCGCATCGGGACGTCGTTTCTCTTTCCCGGCGTCGGCTACGGCGGCAGCTGTTTTCCGAAGGACGTCAAGGCGCTGCTCAAGTCGGCGCAGGACCACGGCTACGACTTCGGCATCCTCAGCGCCGTCGGGGCCGCCAACGAGAAGCAGAAGCAGCGGCTGGTCGAGAAGATGGAGCGTCATTTCACGGATCTGCGCGGCAAGACGATCGCGCTGTGGGGCCTGGCGTTCAAGCCGCGCACCGACGACATGCGCGAGGCGCCCGCAATCCCGATCATCGAGACGCTGCTCCAGCGCGGCGCGTCGGTGCGCGCCTACGATCCGGCGGCCGGACCGGTGGCGAAGCGGCTGTTCGACGGCCGCATCGCCTTGTGCGAGAAAAGCTACGATGCGTTGTCGGGCGCCGATGCGCTGGCGATCGTGACCGAGTGGAACGAGTTCCGCGAGCCCGATTTCGCGAAGATGCGATCGCTTTTGCGCGCGCCGATCGTGTTCGACGGCCGCAACATCTATTCGCCCGAGCAGATGCGCGCGCTCGGCTTCACCTACTTCTCCATTGGACGCTAGCGGCAGCGGTCGCGCCGTGCTCGTGACCGGCGGCGCCGGCTATATCGGGAGTCACGCGGCCAAAGCCTTGCGTCAAGCCGGCTACAGCGTCGTCGTCTACGACAATCTGGCCGCCGGCCACCGCGCCGCCGCGGCCTTCGGCGATTTCGTGGAGGGGGACATCACCGACGTAGCGGCGGTTCGCGACGCGCTGCGGACGCACGATGTCTTCGCGGTGATGCATTTTGCGGCGCTGCTCGACGTCGGCGAATCGGTCCGCGAGCCGGCGCGCTACTACCGGAACAATGTGACCGGAGCGGTGAGCGTGCTCGAGGCGATGGCCGCCGAGTCGGTGCAGTATTTCGTGTTCTCCTCGACCTGCGCCACCTACGGCGAACCGATCGAAACGCCGATCGTCGAAACGCACCCGCAGATGCCGATCAACAGCTACGGCGAGACCAAGCTGGCGGTGGAGCGCGCGCTGCCGCACTTCGAGCGGGCCTACGGCATCCACGCGACCGCGCTGCGCTATTTCAACGCCGCCGGCGCCGATCCCGAGGGCGCGATCGGCGAAGACCACTCGCCGGAGATTCACCTGATCCCGCGCGCCATCGATGCGGCGACCGGCGGGCCGGGACTACGCGTCTTCGGCGACGACTACCCGACGCCCGACGGCACCTGTCTGCGAGACTACATTCACGTCACCGATCTCGCCGACGCCCACGTGCAGGCGCTGTCCGCGATGATCGAAACGGGACGGTCGAGCGCGTACAATCTCGGCACCGGACATCCGCATTCAGTGCGCGAGGTCATCGATACCGTCGAGCGCGTGACCGGACGCGCCGTGCCGTGGACGCTTGCCCCGCGGCGGCCCGGCGATCCCGCCGTGCTCTACGCGTCGCCGCAGAAGGCGCGCGCCGAGCTGCACTGGACGCCGCGCTACGCCGAGCTCGACGTCATCGTCCGCACGGCGTGGGACTGGCACCGCACCCATCCACAAGGCTACGGCGACTGATGGCGCAGCACACCACTCTGCGCCGGTTGTTCTCGTACGCGACGCCATACCGCACGCGTCTCGCGTGGGCGGTCGTCGGCATGACGGTGTACGCCATCGGGTCGGCCGGGCTCGCATACCTCATCAAGCCGATTTTCGACAGCGTGCTGCCGAAGCAGCAGGCCGTGACCTTCATCGCCTGGGCGATTGTCGGGGTCTACCTGATGAAGGGGATCGGATCGTACGTCTCGTCGTACTTGATGGCGGACGTCGGGCAACGGGTGGTGATGGACCTGCGGAACGCGCTCTTCCGGCACATTCTCGCGCAGTCGGCCGGTTTTTTCGCGCACGGTGCCACGGGACGGCTGCTCTCCCGCATCAACAACGATGTCGGCCAGGTGCAACAGGCGGTCTCGGAGACCGCGGGCGATCTCGCGCGCGAATCGCTCGCGCTCGTGGGATATGCGGCGCTGCTGATGTACTACGATGCGCGGCTGACGATCGTCTGCCTCACCGGCGCGCCGCTGATCGTCTACCCGCTGATCCGCCTCGGACAGCGCGTCCGGCGCACGACGCGCCGCAGTCAGGAGGCGCTCGAGCATCTCTCCCATCTGAGCGCCGAGGCGTTCACCGGTCACCGCATCGTCAAGGCGTTCGGCACTGAAGGGCACGAAACCGAGAAGTTCAAGCGCGCCGGCTACAGCCTGTTCCGCACCAACATGAAAGTGACGGCGGCGCTGTCGAGCCTGCCGCCGCTGATGGAATTGATCGGCGGCATCGGCATGGCCGCGGCCATCGTCTACGGCAGCCGGCAGATCGCATCGAGCCGGTTGACGCCCGGTCAGTTCGCCCTGTTCATCGGCACGCTGTTTCTGATGTACGGACCGGCCAAGAAACTCAGTCGCGTCAACGCGAACCTTCAGCAGGCGATTGCCGCGTCCGAACGCATCTTCGAGATGCTGGACACGCACACCGAAGTCAAGGAACTGCCGGACGCGGCGGTGCTCGAGCCGTTCCGCGATCGGATCGAGTTCCGCGAGGTCGGTTTCGGCTATGACGAGGGACCGGGCCGGATCGTTCGCGGCGTCTCGTTCACGGTGAGCGCCGGTCAGATGATCGCGATCGTCGGGCGGAGCGGCGCCGGCAAGACGACGCTCGTGAACCTGCTGCCGCGATTCTATGACGTCAGCGCAGGCGCGATCTTCATCGACGGCGTCGACATCCGCCATGTCACGCTCGCGTCGCTGCGAGGGCAGATTGGCATCGTCACGCAGGACACCGTGCTCTTCGACGACAGCATCGCGAGCAACGTGGCGTACGGATCGCCGCGAGCCACCGGCGAGGAGATTGAAGCGGCCGCGCGGGCGGCCAACGCGCACGAATTCATCGCCGCGCTGCCCAAGGGCTACGACACGATGATCGGCGAGCGCGGCCAGCGGCTGTCGGGCGGACAGCGCCAGCGGCTCGCGATTGCGCGGGCGCTCTTGAAGAACGCGCCGATTCTCGTCCTCGACGAAGCGACCTCGGCGCTCGACGCCGAGTCCGAGCGGGTCGTGCAGGAAGCGCTGGCGAACCTGATGTTGAACCGGACGTCGTTCGTGATCGCGCACCGTCTGTCGACGATTCGCCGCGCCGACGCGATCGTCGTCCTCGAGCACGGAGGGATCGCCGAAGTCGGCCGCCACGACGACCTGGTCGCGCGCCCGGATGGCGTCTACGCCGCGTTGTATCAGCAGCAGTTGCTGGAAGGAAGGAAAGCGGAACGGCGAATGGTGCCCTCGTGACGGCGGGCGAGAACGGCCACACTCGTAGGGCGGGCCTGTTAGGCCCGCCAGGGCGATCATGATCAAATCGATGACCGGCTTTGCGTCGGTAACACGCGAGGACGAGCGCGCGACGATGACGGTGACGATCAAGTCGTTGAATCACCGCTATCTCGACCTTCAGCTTCGCATCCCGCAGTCGCTGGCGGTCGTCGAGGCGGATGTGCGCACCCTGATCGGCA
The DNA here is from genome assembly GCA_036848175.1 of Vicinamibacterales bacterium. Lineage (GTDB taxonomy): Bacteria > Acidobacteriota > Vicinamibacteria > Vicinamibacterales > CAVVIG01 > QHWF01. Next base: position 12,952 of record DAIUKO010000111.1, read on the forward strand.
AACGGGTGGCGCGCGGACGCGTCGAGCTGAGTCTGTCGCTGCAACTCCGGCAGATGCCCGGCGTCGAGGTGGAGTTCAACGCCGAGTTCGCCCAGGCCGTCGCGGCGGCGCTCGATCGCGCGCGCGAGATGGGCCTGGTCGCCGGCGCGCTCACACCCGGCGACCTGCTGCGGTTTCCGCAGGCGCTCTCGATCCGCGATCGACAGCCGTCCGATGACGACTCGCTGCAGGGCGCGCTGGCGGGACAAGCGCGTGAGGCGGTGTCGCAGGGCCTCACCGATCTCGACGCGATGCGCGCCCTCGAAGGGCAGCACCTGCGCGTCGATTTGGATCAGCGGCGCAGCTTCGTCGCGGATCTCGTCGAGCGCATTGCCGGCGCCGCCGACGAGGGCCGCGCGGCCATGGAAGAGCGGATCGCCGGCCGTGTCCGGGAACTGAGGAGCGACCTTCAGGCCGACGAGGCGGCGGTCGCGCAGGAGATCGTGCGGATGGCGGCCAGATCCGACATCAGCGAAGAGGTGGCGCGGTTCCGCGCGCACGTCGCGCACTGGTCGTCGCTCTCCGACAGTGCGGAGCCGTGCGGACGGAAGCTCGATTTCCTGCTCCAGGAGATGAACCGCGAGATCAACACGATCGGCTCGAAGGCGGACGGCCTGCACGTCTCGGAGCTGGTCATCGCCGCCAAGGCGGAACTGGAGAAGATGCGCGAGCAGGTCCAGAATGTCGAGTGAAAGCCCTGCCGCTCGCCCCGCGCGCGGGCTCCTTTTCATCGTCTCGGCGCCGTCCGGCGCCGGCAAGACGACGCTGGTCGAACGGCTCGTCGAACAGACGCCTCATCTCAGAATGTCACGCTCGTATACGTCGCGCCCTACCCGCAAGGGCGAGACCGACGGGGTGGACTATAATTTCGTATCGCGCGATCGGTTCGAGGCGATGATTGCGGGCGGCGAGTTTCTCGAATGGGCGGAAGTCTTCGGGAACTTGTACGGGACGCGCGCCGCCGACACAGAACGCCTGCTCGCCGCCGGAACCGACGTCGTGCTGGTCATCGACGTCCAGGGCGCCAGGAAAGTCCGCAGCCGGGGGATCGAGACGACGGCGATCTTCGTGATGCCGCCGACGATGGAGGTCCTGGAGCAGCGGCTGCGCGGACGCAGTAAAGACAGCGAGGCGGCGATTCAGCGCCGCCTCCAGGTCGCGAAGGAAGAGGTCGCCTCCTTCGCGGACTACGAGTTCGTCGTCATCAACGACGAGCTGACGGCGGCCGTCGATCGGTTACGCAGTATCGTCATCGGCGAGCGCGCGCGGCTGAATCGCATGCGGTCGAATGCCGAAGATATCGTGAAGACCTTTCGCTGAGCCGCTCCCCAAGTGGCCAGTCGTTTCTAACCACCGTCGCGAGCCGAGGGCGAGCGACAGGCGGCGGGGGTGGGGCCCCGCCGGAACGTAAAGCATGATTGATCGAAGCAAACTATCCAACTCGTTCGAGTTCGTCGTCACCGCCGGCGCCCGCGCGCGCCAGTTGCTGGCGGGATCGATCCCGCGCGTGAACACCGGGGAGCACAAGAAGACGACGATCGCGCAGCACGAAGTCATCACCAAGCAGGTCGAGAAGATCGAACCCGCGCTTCCGCCAAAAGAATAGCCATGGCGCTGGTCGCGTTGGGGGTCACTGGCGGCATTGGCGCCTACAAGGCGGTCGAAGTCGCGCGCGGCCTGCAGAAGCTCGGGCACGAGGTCGTGGCCGTGATGACGCATTCGGCGACACGGTTCGTCGGACCGATCACCTTCGAGGCGATCACCCGCCGTCCGGTGATCACCGATCAGTTCGCGGAGGGCATGAACGCCGACATCGAGCACATCGCCCTGGCGTCGACGATCAATCTGCTGCTCGTTGCACCGGCCACCGCCAACATCATCGGGAAGCTCGCCAACGGAATCGCCGACGACTTTCTCTCGACGCTGTACACGGCCACGCGCGCTCCAGTGCTGATCGCGCCGGCGATGAACTCGCAGATGTTCGCGCATCCGGCGGTGCGGAAGAACCTCGATACGCTTGTGTCGCGCGGCGTGCGGTTCGTCGAGCCGGGCGAGGGGTATCTGGCGTGCGGATGGATCGGCAAAGGCCGGCTGGCGGAACCCGACGAAGTGGTCGCGGCGGCTGAAGAGATTCTGAGGCCGGCAAGCCTGTTGCGCGGCCAACGTGTCCTGGTCACGGCCGGGCCGACCTACGAAGACTTCGATCCGGTGCGTTTCATCGGCAACCGATCGAGCGGCAAGATGGGGTTCGCGCTGGCGGCAGAGGCGGCGCACCGCGGCAGCGAGGTGACGCTTGTCGTCGGGCCAACCGATCTGGAGCCGCCGTCGGTGCGCGAGGTCGTGCGTGTGCGCACGGCGACCGAGATGCATCAGGCGGTGATGTCGCGCGCCAGCGACATGCACGTCGTCATCATGGCCGCGGCGGTTGCCGATTACATGCCGGAGCGGGCGCCGCAGAAGGTGCCGAAGGGCGCCGAGACGCTGACGATGATCCTGCACAAGACGCCGGACATCCTCGGCGATTTGGGCCATCGGCGGCTGGCGTCGGGGCGCGGGCCGGCGCTCATCGGGTTCGCGGCCGAAACGCAGGACGTCGTCGCGCGCGCGATCGAAAAGCGCGCGAAGAAGCACGTCGATCTCATCGTCGCCAACGACGTCGCGCGAACCGACGCCGGATTCGACGTCGACACCAATGCGGTGACGATCGTGACCGCCGACGGCGCCGAGTCGCTGCCGCTGCAGTCGAAGGCAAGCGTCGCCGGCGAAATCCTCAATCGCGTCGAGCGCCTCCTCAGTGGATCGCGATCAGCTGAAAGCGCATCTCCAGTTCGCGGCTGAGCTCGGCGTCGCGGGCGTGAGCCGCGATCCCGCGTGGCGCAACCGTGCGGACGCGCTCGTCCTTCGACAGGCTCAGGACGAGCGAGATGCTCAAACTCCGCTCGTGGTGAGCCCGTCGAACCACGAGCCCGCGACGTTCTTCAAGAGCTCGGCGGATGCGCTCGTCGCGGTGCGCACCGAGATCGGCGACTGCACGCGCTGCAAGCTGCACGCGCTCGGCCGGAAGCAGATCGTCTTCGGCGTTGGCAATCCCGACGCCGATCTCATGTTCGTCGGCGAAGCGCCCGGCGCCGACGAGGACATTCAAGGCATTCCGTTCGTCGGCCGCGCCGGGCAGCTGCTGACGAAAATCATCGAGGCGATCGGGCTGCAGCGCGAAGACGTCTACATCGCGAACGTGATCAAGTGCCGGCCGCCCGGCAACCGGAACCCCGAGCAGGATGAAGTCGAGACGTGCGAGCCGTTCCTCTTCAAGCAGATCGACATCATCAAGCCGAAGGTCATCGTCGCGCTCGGCAAGTTCGGGGCGCAGACGCTGCTGCGGACGCTGGATCCGATCTCGCGCCTGCGCGGCCGCGTCTACAACTACCGCGGCGCGAAGCTGATCCCGACCTTCCATCCCGCCTTCCTCCTGCGTAATCCGGCATCGAAGCGCGAGGTGTGGGAAGACATGAAGCTCGTCAAGAAACTCCTCGCGGAGACGTAGGACTCTTCGGCGCTCAACGTTGCTGATCAGCGTCGCCGTCCCTGTTCCCAACCTCGATCTCCTGACGTATTCCGTTCCGCCTGAGGTCTCGTCTCCGGTTGTCGGCTCGCGCGTCGTCGTCCCGCTCGGCTCGCGGGTGGTGACCGGCATCGTCATCGAGGTGGGTCCGGCGGGGACGGCGTCGCTCGGGGCCGAAATCAAACCGGTGCGGCAGGTTCTCGACAACGAGGCGTTCGTGCCACCTGAAGTCGTCGCGCTCGCGCAGTGGACTGCGGAGTACTACGCCGCCGGCGTGGGCGATACGATCCCGGCGCTGCTGCCACCGATGGCGCGCGGCATGCGGGCGGACGCGCACAAGACCATGCGCGTCGCCGCGATCACCGCCGCCGGCCTCGAGGCGCTCGGCGCTCGTGGTTCGATCAGCTCACCACGAGCGGAGAGAAACAGCGCTCGTCCCGAGCCTGTCGAAGGACGAGCGTTGACCGCGAAACAATGCGACGCCCTTGAACTGCTCGCGGGCACGCCGACCGGGATCGCCACTCCGATGCTCGTATCCCGCGGAATCGGTGCGGACACGCTGGCCCGCCTCGCCAAGCACGGCTACGTCAGCGTCCGCCGCGACCGCCTCGACCGCGACCCGTTCGAGGCGTCTGAAGCGCCTCACTCCGGTTCCCACTCGACTCCCCACTCCAGTCCTCACTCGTGTGACGCTCGAGATAAGTGGAGACAATTGACGGGCGAGCAGACGGCGGCGTTCGAGCGGCTGCGCGCCGTCGCCGACCGCAAAGAGTTTCGCGTCGCGCTGCTGCACGGCGTGACTGGCAGCGGGAAGACTGAGATCTATCTCCGCCTGACCGCGGCCGTCCGTGATGCGGGACGACGGGTGCTGATGCTCGTGCCCGAGATCGCGCTGACGCCCGCGCTCGCGACCCTCGTCCGCGAGGCGTTCGGCGACCGCGTCGCGATCCAGCACAGCGGACTCTCCGACGGCGAACGCCACGATCAGTGGCAGCGCATCCGCCGCGGCGACGTGGACGTCGTCGTCGGCACCCGCTCGGCCGTCTTTGCACCGCTCGATTGCGTCGGACTGATCGTCGTCGACGAAGAGCACGACGCGTCCTACAAACAGGAGGAGATTCCGCGCTACAACGGCCGCGACGTCGCGATCGTCCGCGGACAGCGGGCCGGCGCGCTCGTCGTCCTCGGCTCGGCGACGCCGTCGATGGAGACCTATCACCACGCGATGAGCGGCAAGTACGATCGCGTTGTCCTCGAACGGCGGGTTCTCGATCGACCGCTGGCGTCGGTGTCCGTCATCGACATGCGCGAGGAGTACGCCGCCGACGGACCGGACGTGATTCTGAGCCGCCTGCTCCGCGGCGCGATCCAGACCCGTCTCGATCGCCGCGAACAATCGCTGATTCTTCTCAATCGTCGCGGCTATGCGACCGCCGTCTTCTGCCGGCAGTGCGCCGGCACGCTCGAGTGTCCGAACTGCAGCGTGTCGCTGGTGATCCACGGCGAAGGGCACGCACGCCGCGCGCGGTGCCACTACTGCAACTACACGGCGCGCGTGCCGGCGGCCTGCCCGAGGTGCGCGGGTCCGTACCTCGATCAGACCGGTTTCGGCACCGAGCGCGTCGAGGCCGAAGTGAAGAAGGCATGTCCCGCTGCACGCGTTGCGCGGCTCGACCGCGACTCGATACGGCGGAAGGGCGCGCTCGGATCGCTCCTGTCGCGCTTCCGCGCCGGCGAAATCGATGTGCTCGTCGGCACACAGATGATCGCCAAGGGCCACGACTTCCCGCGCGTGACGCTGGTCGGCGTCGTGTCGGCGGACGTCGGACTCGGAATCGCGGACTTCCGCGCATCGGAACGGACCTTTCAGCTGCTCACGCAGGTGGCCGGTCGAGCGGGCCGCGGCGACCAACCCGGCGAGGCCATCATCCAGACGCTGTTTCCGGAGCACTACAGCGTCCAGCTCGCCTGTCGCCAGGACTATCCCGGCTTCTACGAACGTGAACTGCGGTTTCGCAAGGCGATGCGATATCCGCCAATCGTCTCCCTCGTCAACACGATCGTGCGTGCCCGCACCTTCACCGCGGCAATGGACGATGCGGCGGACGTCGTGCAAAAGGTGAGGGACGCCGATGATGGCCAGCTGCGCGTGCTCGGCCCGGCGCCCGCGCCGATCGGCAGGCTCCGCGGCGAGTACCGCGCACAGCTGCTGATTAAGGGGACGAACCGAAAGCGCATCCGCGAGGCGCTGAAAGCGGCACTCGCCGCACGCCCCGAGCTTCAGCGCCGCGTCGTCGTGGACGTCGATCCGTTATCGGTGTTGTAGTTGGATCGTCTAGCGCACGAAATCCAGCGGGACTGGCATGAAGCACAGGATGAACATCAGCAGCGCGAACGCCGCCAGCCACAGGCGCGGCCGATCGAGCGGCGTGTCTTCGTCGAAGACCGGCGGGTGATGCCGGCCGATGACGCCGAGCATGACGATCATCAGCACCGACCACACGATCCAGCTGCGCGCGAAGAAGCTCAGCGAGACGCCAACACCAATCGCCGCCAGCGTGACGTACGAGGACTTGCGGCCCAGCACCGAATAGGAGATGTGGCCGCCGTCCAGCTGACTGACCGGAAACAGGTTCAGCGCCGTCGCCAGCAGACCGAACCACGCGCCGAACGCCATCGGGTGCAGATTCAAGTCATGGCCCGGCGGCACCGCGCCCCACAGCAGCCGCGACGCGAGCTTGTAGATCAACGGCTCGCCGAACATCAGCGTCCCCGGCGGGAGCGGATCCGGGAGACGGATGATGTTCGACATCGCGATGCCGGCGAAGAGCGCCGGCACGGCGATCAGAAATCCGGCGATCGGACCGGCGATTCCGATGTCGAAGAGGATTCGTTTCTGGGGGATGGGCTCGCGGATCCGGATGAAGGCGCCGAGCGTGCCGCTGGGGAACAATGGGACCGGCAGGAAAAATGGCAGCGACGCGTCGACGTCATAATACCGGCACGCGAGGTAGTGCCCGAGCTCGTGGCAGCCAAGAATCGCGAGCACAGTTCCGGAGTACCACAAACCGTGCGCGAGTAAGCTGAGAGGCGACATCGCAGGCATGGTGCCGCCGAATCCCGCCACGAACCCGGCGTAGTAGGCCCGGCCCATGTCGGTCGTTGTCACCACGGTCAACACCAGCAGGAGGACGTGCAGCCAGATGCGGTCCTGAAACTTGGGCCGCGGCTGCCACGCCGGGGGCGGCGTCAACCGATTGATGTCGTCTCGCGCGGGTTCCAATGAAGGAAAGTGTACTAGCGGAGCGTATCCACTGAGAGCGTATCCACTGAGGTAATACTGGTCACAACACGCATTCGATGTCGACTCTCGGGGCCGCGACAACTGAGCGGCCCGGAAACAGGTTCGAAGGAATACCCGCGAATCGGCTGTTAACCGATGTTCTGGAGATCCTTACCGGGCTTGAACCGGATGGTCCGGCCAGGCGGGATGCGCACTTCCTTGCCGGTGCGCGGGTTGCGGCCGATGCCGCGTTTGCGCGGCTTCACCTGGAAGACTCCGAATCCGCGCAGCTCGATCCGCTCACCGCGCTGCATCGAGGTCCGCATCGCGTCGAAGACAGCGTCGACGGCCACCTCGGCCTTGACCTTGGTGATGTCGGCGATTTTCGACACTT
>DAIUKO010000112.1:0-20227 GCA_036848175.1 Vicinamibacterales bacterium
CCGCCATCAACAGCGACGTCGCGATCGGTCGCAGGATGAATGGGCGGGACGGACTCATGGATTGGACGCTGTCGTGGCCGCGCGATCCGCATCCGGCTGCTGCACGTCGACCTGCGCGCCCTGCTGCAGTTTGTCGACGCCGTCGGTGACGACGCGCTCGCCGGCGTTGACGCCGCGCGCGATCGCGGTCTTGTCGCCCTCGGCGTGCTGCACGGTGACGGTCCGCGTCTCGACGGTGTTGTCCGGTTTGACGATATAGACGAACGTCGACTGCGGCGATCGTTGAATCGCCGCGCTCGGAACGATCACGGCGCCGCGAATCCTATCGACGACGAGCCGCGCGTTGACGAATTGATTGGGAAACAGCGCATCGTCGCGATTCGGGAATTCGGCTTTCAGCCTGAGCGTGCCGGTCGTCTGATCGATCTCGTTGTCCACCGACAGCAGCCAGCCGTCGGCGATCTTCCTCTTCAGGTCGCGATCGTAGGCCTCGACGTGGAGCCGCCGGCCCGCGCGGATCTGCGGCAGCACCTGCGGCAGGCTGTCCTCCGGGATCGTGAAGACGAGCGCGATCGGCTCGAGCTGGGTGATCACGACGAGACCTTTCTGATCGGCGGCGTGGATGATGTTGCCGGGGTCGACGAGCCGCAGACCAACGCGTCCGCCGATTGGTGCGGTGATCTTGCTGTAGGTGAGATTGAGCTTCGCGCTCTGGATTTGCGCCTGGTCGCTCGTCAGCGTGCCCATGAGTTGATTGACCATCGCGGACTGGGCGTCGAGCTGCTGCCGCGGCGCCGAATCCTGGTCGACGAGGACGCGGTAGCGCTCGAGATCGACGCGGGCGTTCTCGAGCGCGGCCTCGTCTTTCGCCGCTTGCCCTTCGGCCTGGGCGAGCTGCACCTCGAACGGGCGGGGATCGAGCTCCGCCAGCAGATCGCCGGGGTGCACGAGCTGTCCTTCACGAAAGGCCACGTTGATCAGTTCGCCGTCGACGCGGCTTTGAACCGTGACCGTCTTCAACGCGGTTGCGGTGCCGAGGCCGGTCAGGTAGACGGCCATGTCTCCGCTCTGCGCCGTCGCCGTCAGCACCGGAATGCCGCGCGACGGCGGACGCTCGGGTGCGGCGCGCGGGGATTGTGCCAGCCGCGGAAAGATCAGGTACGCCAGCGCACTGGCGACGGACGCGATGAGCAGCCGCAGCCGCCAGCGATGTGGTGAGGGCCGTCGAATCATGGGGAGCCACCTCGATCAATCCGACACGTCGATCCCGTGCGTTCGTGAATGTACGGAGGCCTCGCCGCACGCATCGACGACGCAGACCTGATTGCGTCCGCCGCTCTTCGCGCGGTAGAGCGCGGTGTCTGCCGCGCGAAACAGCGCCTCTCCGGCGTCGCCCTCGCGGCGGCGTGACTCGCCGGATGCCGCGTCGCGATCGAGCGGCGTGTACGCGGCCCCGATGCTGATCGAGAGCGTTCCGGGCGCAAACCATCGACCCGCGAGCACCGCCGCCGTGCCGTGGACCGCGCTCCGCAAATCCTCGGCGACCCGGTGAAGAAGGAACGGCGTGCACTGCGGGATGGCGATCACGAACTCGTCGCCGCCGTAGCGGCACGCGACCGCGTCAGCGGGGATGCGGCGGCCGACGATGTGGCCAACGGTCCGCACCGCTTCCGCGCCGGCGAGATGCCCGTACTCGTCGTTCAACGATTTCAGGCGGTCGACGTCGAGGACGAGCATCGCGAGGCCGGTGCGCGTCTCGCGCGAGACGCGGACCATCGCCGTCAACCGCCCTTCGAACGATCGCAGGTTGTGCAGGCCGGTGAGGTCGTCGGTCATCGCCAGGTGGCGCAGGCGCTGCGCATCGTGCGTCAGCCGCGCCGCGGTGACGCCGACGAGGAGGAACAGGACGATTTGCACCAGATCCGACTCCCCGTACCTGAACGTCAGCAGATGAGGATTCGCGACGTGATAGAAGACGATCGCCGCGGACGCGGCGAGGATGCCGCCGCGCATCCTGAACCTGACGCCGGCGAAGATGATCGGGATGTAATACAGATGTTGAAACGGCGCGGCGCTCGTGGCGCGATCGACCAGGAAGACGAGGAGCAGCGCGCCGGCGATCAGCGCCGAGGCCAGCGCAGGCGAGGGCTGATCCGGAACGGCGACTCGATCGGGGCTTGTCGTCAGACGCACAACGCACTCGACGCGCAGCGATAGCGGTCACATGCGCGAACGCAGCCGGACGACGGCGTTCGTCACCAGCGCATCGCCGGGACGAATCGAGCCGCTCAGCAGCTCAGTCCATTGATCGTCGGCGAGACCCGTATGAATGGCGATCGGCGTGAAGCGCTTGCCGTCGTACGTCCAGACGTCGGACGCCTTGTCGCCGCCGCCGTCCGCACCCGCCACTGCATTCGATAACGAAGGTTCCGGTTCACCGATCGCGCGCAGCACGTCGGGCGGCGGGCGGAACGCCAGCGCGCGATTCGGAATCCTCACCGCGCTGTCCCGCCGCATCCCGCCGAGCGCGACTTCAGCGGTCATCCCGGGCCGCAGACGCTCGTCGGGGTTCTCGACGGTGATGACCACGGTGTAGCTGACAACGGTGCCGACGACGCTCGATGACGGCGGACCCGACGTGCCGGCGGTCGTCGTGGTCTGTTCGGAGACCGGTTGCAGCCGCACCTGCATGACGGTGCCGTGAAACGTTTGCTCAGGATACGACTGGACCTGAAACGACGCGGGCTCGCCCGGCGTCAGGCCGCCGACATCCGATTCGTCGATCTCGACCTGCACCTGGATGTGTGCGAAATCGGCCGCGATGCTGAACAACACCGGCGCCTGGACGGCCGCGGCCACGGTTTGGCCGACATCGACCTTCCGAGCGACGACGATGCCGTCGATCGGCGAATGAATGACGGTGTGATCGAGGTCCACCGAGGCCTGGCCGACGGCGGCTTTCGCGCGATCGATGTCCGCCTTGGCCTGATCGACTCGTGCTTCGCCCGAACGCACGTCGGCCGTGGCTTCGTTCATCGCGATGTCGGCGGCGTCGAGATCGGCGGCGGGGATCAATTCACCCGCCGCCAGCGCCCTCGCCCGATCGAGCTTCATCCGCGCGTCCGCTTCGGCCGTCCGACGACCCATCAGATCGGCTTGCGCTTGTTCGAACGCGGCCTGCGATTCGCCGAGATTGGCGCGAGCCTGGGCGAGCGCGGCCTCGAACAGACTCGGATCGAGCCGCGCGACGACTTCGCCGCTATGGACGATCGAATTGAAGTCGGCCTCGAGCGATTGCACCGTTCCCGAGACCTGCGTGCCGACGTCGACCGTGCTGACCGGCTGCACGGTGCCGGTGGCGAGAATGCGGCGGGCGATCGGTCCCCTGGTCACGGCGGCGCGTTCCACCTGAACCTCCGGACGCGGACCGACGATCCATGCCGCCGCGGCGGCGACGACCGCCGTGACGATCGCCAGTGCGCCGATTCGCCGCCGACGATTCATTGCACGGAGCCATTCGGATTGAACCGGTATCCCACCCACGGTTCGGTCAGGAAGTAGCGCGGATTCGACGGGTCGGACTCCAGCTTCTTGCGCAGCTGTCCGACGAAGACGCGCAGGTACTCGGACTGGTCCTCGCACGCCTGACCCCAGACCGCGGCGAGCAGCGTGCGATGCGCGATGACGCGGTTCGGGTGCCGGGCCATGTAGACGAGCAGGTCGAATTCCTTCGGCGTGAGACGAACCGGCTGGCCGTGCACGTGCACGCGGCGATCGAAGAAGTCGATGTGAAATTCTCCGACTCCCAGCTCCGACGCCTCCGCCGCCTCGCCGTGCCGGCGGAGCGCCGCGCGCACCCGCGCGAGCATCGCCTCGGTGCCAAACGGTTTTCTGATGTAGTCGTCGGCCCCCGCATCGAGTGCGGCCACCTCCGACGATCCATCGCCGTCACGAGACACGATGATGATCGGGATCGACGACGTCAGACGAACGCGGCGGCACAACTCGATGCCGTCGACGATCGGCATGTCGAGATCGGCGACGATCAACGCCGGGGGCCAGGCGCGAATCGTGGTCAACGCCGTCTCGGCATCGCCTGCGGTACGAACCTCGTATCTCCTCGCCAGGACGCTCGTCAGCTGTGCGGCAGCCTGAGCATCGTCGACGACGACCAGCACGCGTGAACTCATCTCCTCACCCCTTCGCTTTTCCGATGATGTGAACCGATTCGGCGGTCTTGTGTCCGCCGGATTCCCAGTAATGAACGTCGGCGCGGTAGCCGGATAGCTTTTCGAGCCCGGCCGCGTCGATCTCGCGTCCGCCTTGACGGATGTGCGCCTTGTCAGCGAGCAGGAACTCGACCGTTCCGCCCTTCGACGTCGACACCGACAGCGTTCGCGCCGAGGCGTCGCACTTTTCGATCGTGCCGCGCAGCCTCAGCGTCGTTCCCGGCGTAGACTGCGCAGCGAGGACCGAGGTCACGACCGCGCACAGCAGCAGCACCAACAGTCGGTTCGTCACGCACCGGCCTCGTAGAACGCCCACGAAGAACTGATTCGCACGTCTTTGGTTACACGGTGGCATCAAATGACATGCCCGTGAGCGATCGTGAACTACAATCCGATAAAGACTTGGCCGAGAGCGGGTTATACGACGTCGACTACGGCAGGACGCGGGCGCGCGGCGCGCACATCCGCCACAGCGTGGCGAAATGGCTCCCGGGCTTGACGCTCAGCGCGCGCTTGTCGCTGTTTGTCGCGCTGATCGTGATCGGCGTGGTCGCGAGCGTGACCTATCTGGAGACGCGCTCGTTCGAGCGGGACATCGACCGCGAGCTGATGGACGCGGCGCGGTTGGGCGCGCAGTCGGCCGCCGACAACGTCGCCGCGCGCGAGCCGCCGCTCGATCCGCTCGACATCCGCGACGTGCTGCACGATCTGGTCGAAGCCGATCCGGTCCTCGACGTGATTTCGGTGATCGAAGTCGACGACGCCGGCCAGCCGCGCGTCTTCAGCAGCACGTCGACCGAGGAACGCGCGGAAGTGATGGACATCGCGGTCCGAGCCGTCGCCACCAGGGCGTCGACCTCCGATCGCAACAGCACGGTGGCGATGTTCGCCGTCCCGGTGCCGCGCCGCGGTCATTACGCGGTCGTCGTCACGGTCGGTCTGGAGAGCCTTCTTGGCGCGCGCGATCATGCGCTGCGGGTTGCGCTCGGGTTCGCGCTGCCGACGATCCTGCTGGTGACGATCCTCGCGCACTTCACCGTGCGCCATCTGGTGGGGCGGCCGCTGGCGTCGATTCTTCGCACGATGGAGGAAACGGCTGACGGCGATCTGAGCTCGCGGACGCCGATCGCCCGCCGCGACGAGCTCGGGGCGATTGCCATGAGATTGAACGGGATGCTCGATCAGCTCGAGCGCTTCAACCGGTCGCTCCACGAGCGCATCGAGGAGGCGACGCGCGATCTGTCGCTCCGCAACACGCAACTGGCGGCGAGTCAGAATCAACTGCTCGCGGTGCGCGAGTCGCTCGCCCGCGCCGAGCGCGTGGCGGCGTTGGGGCAGGTCGCCGCCAACGTGGCCCACCAGGCGGGCACGCCGTTGAACCTCGTCTCCGGCTACGTGCAGATGATCCGCGACGATCCGAGGACGGATGATCGCGTGCGATCGCGGCTGCAGACGATCGACACGCAGATTCAGCACGTCACCCGCGTCCTCCGCACGATGCTCGACTACGCGCGGCAGCCGTCGGGATTCGAGACCGTCTCGTTCGCCGACATCATCGAACGCGTCGGCGACCTCGTTCAGCCGCGGCTGTCGCGGGCCGGCGTTCGCCCGCGGATCTCGATCGCGCCGGGCCTGCCGCACATCCGGGCCGACGTCACGCAGTTGGAGATGGCGCTGCTGAACCTGGTGACCAACGCGCTCGACGCGATGCCGCAGGGCGGCACGCTCAGCGTCGCCGCCTATCCGATACCCGAGGGGATCCGCCTCGAAATCGCCGACACCGGAACGGGCATTCCGGCGCAGATCTTCGATCGCCTGTTCGAGCCGTGGGTCACGACCAAGCCGGCGGGGCAGGGCACCGGCCTCGGCCTCGCCATCGTGCGTGAAGTGGTGCGCGCGCACGGCGGGTCGATCTCCGCGCACAATCAGGCGGACGGGGCGGTGTTCGTCATCGATCTGCCCGCCGCCGCTTCAGCCGAAACGTCGGCTTGAGCATGCCGCGCATCCTCCTGGTCGACGACGATGCGGAGACGTGCAAGTTTCTCGAGGAGCTGCTCGAAGGACCGGACCGGCAGTTCGTGTCGGTTCAGGATCCGGAGACGGCGCTGACGAGGATCGCGCACGACTCGTTCGACCTGCTGATCTCGGACATCAATCTCAATGCGCCGCGGTCCGGGCTCGATCTCCTGCGCCGTTTCAGCACGGAGCAGAGTCGACCGGTCGTCTTGATCAGCGGCTTTGGCACGCTCGAGACGGCGATCGAAGCGGTCCGCGCCGGAGCCTTCGACTACATCAGCAAGCCGTTCGACATCGCCGAGATCAAACGCATCATCGATCGCGCGCTGCAGCTGGGCGTTCGTCAGGACGATCCGCCGGCGGAGATGCCCGCGGGCGCGACCGGCACGCTCGTCGGCCGCACCGCGCCGATGCTCGACGTCTACAAGCAGATTGCCCACGCCGCCGATTCGTCGGCGCCGGTCCTCATCTCGGGAGAGAGCGGCGTCGGCAAAGAGCTCGTCGCGCAGGCGATCCACAGCCACAGCAAACGCGCGCGCGAACCGTTCGTCGCGATCAACTGCGGCGCGCTCGCCGATACGCTGCTCGAGTCGGAGCTGTTCGGCCATCAGCGCGGCGCCTTCACCGGCGCCGTGGTCGATCACAAAGGCGTGTTCGAGCAGGCCGGCGGCGGCACCGTGCTGCTCGACGAAATCGGTGACACCACCGCGGCGCTGCAGGTCCGCCTCCTGCGCGTCCTCGAGGAAAGCGAGGTCCGGCCGGTCGGCGGCAACCGATCGCTTCGCGTCTCGGCGCGCGTCATCGCGGCCACGAACGTGCCGCTCGAACAGGCCGTCACCGACGGCCGCTTCCGCCAGGACCTCTACTACCGGCTCAGCGTCATCGTCATCCGCGTGCCGCCGCTCCGCGAGCGGCGCGCCGACATCCCGCTGCTCATCGGCAGCTTTCTCGACGCCGCGAACAAGCGCGCGGGGCAGAAGAAGCGGCTGTCCGCGGAGGCGCTCGACGCGCTGATGCGCTACGCCTGGCCGGGTAACGTCCGCGAGCTCGCGAACACGATCGAGCGCCTCGTGGTCTCGAGCCGCGGCTCGCTGATCGAAGTCTTCGATCTGCCCGACATCGTCGTCGCCGTCCGTCCGGCCGCGCGCGAACAACCGTTTTCGGATCTGCCGACGCTCGACGATCTCGAGCGCCGCTACCTCCTGCACGTCCTCGAAGCCGCGAACGGCAATCGCACGCGCGCCGCCGAAATCCTCGGCATCGATCGCCGCACCCTCTATCGCATGGCGGAGCGGTTCGGGATCGAGCTGAAAGAGTGACACAAAGAGCACTACATCGAATCGAAATCCACTAGAGAATTCAGAATGACAACCGTGCATCGGGCCATCCCGCCACAACGCGCGCGTCATTGACATGTTCTTTCGATCGTGCGATTGTCCGCGCCGTTACGGCGAGAGGAGCTCAGATGCGATCAGGTCAACGCCTCGCGTTCGCGATCCTGCTGCTCGGAATGTTCTCGGCGTCGCCCGCGCAACCGACCGACGTGCGTGCTCAGCAGCGTGGCGCTGGTGACGGCCGCATGGAGGTGTGGACGCCGATCCCCGAAAAACCGAATCCTTTCGTGCCTCCTCACAAACCGCTGACGAAGCTCTCCGAGCTCGTCGCCAAACATCGAGGCGACAAGAGCTGGAGCGAAACGATCGTCAACGACAATCTGTTCCACGGCGAGTACATCGCCATGGCGCCTGGCATGAAAACGCCGAGACGATTTCATCAGGACAACCGCGCGTTCTGGATCGTCCAGGACGGACAGGTCCGTTTCACCATCGAAGGCCAGGAGCCGTTCGTCGCCTCGAAGGGATTCCTCGTCCAGGTGCCGAAGCGCCTGGTCTACAGCATGGAAACAGTCGGCGACAAGCCATCGCTGCGCTTCGAGGTGACGATGGCCAACTCGAACACGATGTATCCGATCGACGAGACGCCGGTGGCGGTGCCGGGCGTGAAGTTCGAGCGAACGAGCGTCGCGACCGCCAAAGGCTCGTACGACGAAGCGAACGTGCCGTACATCGACTACAACCTGACCATCGCCGGACATCCGAAACCGAAAAAGAACCCCGATCAATTCATCGGCGACCCGCACGACGGCGGCTACGTCAATGTCGGCATCGCGAACATCATCAGAGGCGATCCGGCAAAGCAGCCGCCCGCGCGAGACGACGATCTGGGCCACCTCCATCTGACCGGTCCGGAGTTCTGGTTCATCCTCGAAGGGCAGATGGAATTCAAGATCGGATCGGTGCCGCTCATCGTCGCCGATCAGGGCGACATCGTGTACGCACCCGCACAGACGTGGCACCGCGTCCGGTTCGCCGGCACCGGCATGGCGACGCGATTGGCGATCGTCGGCTACGCGAACTCTCACGTCTTCCAGCCCGCCCGGGGACGCTCCGATCGATAGGCGACGCGACTCGCGTGGAGGCAGACATGGCGATCAACCGCTCGATCGTGATCGTGCTCGCAGCCGTCGCTGTGGCAATCCCGGCGCGCTCGATCGCGCAGTCCGAACGCGGCAGCATTACCGGCGTCGTGCAGGACACCACGAAGGCGGCGATCCCCGGCGTCTCGGTGAAAGTCATCAACACCGCCACCAATGCGACGACCGATGTCGTCTCGTCGGAGTCCGGCGCGTACAGCGCGGCCAATCTGCCGCCGGGCACGTATCGCGTGGAAGCATCGCTCACCGGCTTCCGCTCCGCCAATGTCGACGGCATCAGGCTGACGGCCGGCGCGACGGTGCGCGTCGATCTGATCATGAATCTCGGCGCGATCTCCGAATCGGTGACCGTCGTTGCCAGGAACACGTTCGTCCAGACCGAAGACGCGAAGATCTCCACGAACGTCTCCAACGAGTTGATCGATCAGCTGCCGCTGGTGGTCGGCGGCGCGATGCGCAGCGTGTTCGATCTGGTGGCGACCGTTCCGGAGACCAAGGGCGCCACGACCAACGTGGTGCTGGGCGGCGGGCAGGGCGGCGCATTCGGCGCGACGCTCGACGGCATTTCGGTGAACACGAATCGCAACGCCGACACGACGGAGACCGCGTTCCTCACGCCCTCGGTCGAGGCGATCACCGAGTTCGCGGTCGAAACCAACGGGTTCAAGCCGGAGTTCGGGCAGGCCGGCGGCGGCGCCATCACCTTCGCGTCCAAGTCTGGCACGAACAGGTTTCAGGGATCGCTCTACAACTTTTTCCGCCACGACGCCTTCGACTCGAAAGGCTTCTTCGAGGCGACGAAAGGCGTCTACCGCCAGAACAATTTCGGCGCCTCCTGGGGCGGGCCCGTGAAGCTCGGGCGCGTCTACAACGGACAGAACCGAACGTTCTTCTTTGCCGCCTATGAAGGCTTCAGGAACAACCAGGCGTCGAACGCGCTCACCCTGAGTGTCCCGACGCCCGAGATGTACAACGGCGATTTCTCGAACTGGGTCGACGCGAGCGGACGGATGCTCGTCATCTACGATCCGGCGACGACGCGGCCGAACCCCAACGGCGCAGGGTTCATCCGCGATCCGTTCCCCGGCAACAGGATTCCCGCGAACCGATTCAGCACGATTGCCAGGCAATACATCGCGCTCGCGCGATCCGTCGTCGTGCCGAACCGCACCGGCCTCGTGCCCGGCACGATCGGCTACGTCTCCAACAACTTCCTCTCGCCGGGCGGGACCACCGAGGAACGGACCAACAAGTTCAGCGTGAAAATCGATCACACGCTGACCAACGCCCACCGCTTTTCCTACATGTTCAACAGAGGCCAGAACCGGCAGCAGCCAGGGGAGTCCGGTCCTGCCGGCCTGCCGATGCCTTTCAACACGTTTCAGTCGTCGAGCTTCGACGCCGACCTGCATCGCGCGACGTGGGACTGGATTGGGTCGACGGTGGTGAACCACTTCACGTTCGGCGTGAACACGTTCAACAAGGATGCGTTCTCGCCGAACGTCGGCGGGAGCTGGAACGACCGCGTCTGCATTCCGAATGTGATCGATTGCAACGTCAACATGGGCATCATCGCGTTCTCGGAGTTTGCGACATGGGGAGGCAGCGCCGACAACGGGACGGAGCAGCCCAGGTGGACGCTCAAGGACGACGTCACGCTGAGCCGCGGATCGCACACGTTCAAATCCGGCTTCTCGTTCGATCGTCAGCAGGCCAACGGCTTCGGCCAGCAGAACATCTCGGGCCGGGCAGGATTCGATTTCCGTGAAACGTCCGTGCCCGGGGCGACGACGTTGACGAGCGGCAGCTCGTTCGCATCGTTCCTGGTCGGCGCCGCCGACAACGGCAACACGGAGACGGTCCGCTACCTTCAGCAGATCTATCCCTACTACGCCTTCTATGGTCAGGACGACTGGCGCATCAACGACAAGCTGGTGCTCAACTACGGCGCGCGCTACGAGTTCACGAAGCCGCCGAGAGCCGGCGGCGATCAGTACTCCGACTTCTCGCCGACGACGGCGAATCCGGCGGTCAACAACTTTCCCGGCGCGCTCATCTTTGCCGGAGACGGACCTGGACGAACGGGCACGCGCAGTCTCGTCCCGGGCTACTACCGAGCGGTGTCGCCGCGTCTGAGCTTCGCGTACGCGGCCGACGAGAAAACGACATTCCGCGCCGGTGCCGGCCGATCGTACGGCCGCGTCACCGTCGTGCAGGGCAGCAGTCACTTCGCCGGCTTCATCGGTCAGTACGCCTTCACTTCGCCCGATCTCGGGATCACGCCGGCGTTCTCGCTCGATCAGGGACTGCCGCCGTATCCACTCCCGCCGTTGATCGATCCGGCCTTCTCCAACAACAACAACGTCGACTGGTTCAACGGCCAGGAGGCGACGCGTCCTGCGAAGTACGACAGCTGGACGGTGTCGGCGCAGCGTGAGATCCGAAAAGGGATGACCGTCGAGGCCGACTACAACGGCGTCTACGGGTCGGATCTTCAGGCCGGCCTGCTGAATCCGAATCAGGTGCCGATGTCGGTGGTGAACGACCTGATCGCCAAGTACGGCGTCACGCAGGCGGTCGCGCTGCTGAACTCGCCGATCACCTCGGCGGCCGCCGTCGCGGCCGGGTTCACGCCGCCGTATCCGAATTTCACGAACCCGGCGGTGCAGACGTCGAGAACCGTCGCGCAGTCGCTGCGCCCGTATCCGCAATACCTCACCATCAACACGCAGAGCGGCGGCGGCGACAAGACCGGCCGCTCGCACTATCACGCGGGCATCGTGAAGGTGAACCAACGGTTCTCGGAGGGCCTCACCATTCAGGCCAGCTACACCTACTCGCGCATCATGACCGATGCCGACAGCTTCAGCGGCAGCGGCGGATCGCTGGATGCGGCGCGTCCCGATCTCGAATGGTCGGTCGGGCGCTTCGATCAGCCGCACAGCATCAAGCTGAATACGGTCTACGAGCTGCCGTTCGGCGAAGGGCGCCGCTGGCTCACGAGCGGCGTGCGCGGCCAGATCCTCGGCGGATGGCGCGTCGCCTTGATTCAGCTGTACAGCAGCGGGTTTCCGATCGCCGTGACGAGCAACGCGCCGCTGCCGATCTTCAACGGCACGAACCGTCCGAACGTGACCGGTGCGAGCTGGCGCGCGCCGATTGCCGGCGACGAGTTCGATCCGACCGTCGACAAATTCCTCGATCGGACTGCGTTCGTTCAGCCGGTCGGCGCGCTCGGCAACGCGCCTCGCATCAACCCGGACGTCAGGAACTTCTGGAACCTGTCGGAGAACCTGAGCGTGGCGAAGTCGAGCAAGCTCGCCGGCCAGGCCAGGATCGACATCCGCCTCGAGGCCTTCAACCTGCTGAACCGCGTGGTGTGGGGGCCGCCGGGGACGAACTTCAGCAACAACCAGACGTTTGGCGTGATCTCGTCGCAGGCGAATTCTCCGCGGCGCATGCAATTGGGCCTGAAGTTGTACTGGTGATTACAGGAGGTCGCCACATGGAGGGAACGCGCGGAGTCTCCCGGCGCAGGTTTCTCAAGGGCGCGGCTGCGGCGCCGTTCGTCCCGGTGTTCCTGTCGTCGTTTCAGGAGCGGGCGGCGGCCGAACGCAAGCGCGTGAAGATTCGCGACGTGCAGGTGATGCTGATGCAGGGCGCGAGCCGCAATTACGTCCTCATCAAGATCACATCCGATGCGGGCGTGCACGGCATCGCCGAGGCGTACGGCTCGCCCGGCGTCGCCGTGAAGGAGCAGGTGCTGTCGCTCAAGCCGTGGCTGGTCGGCAAGGATCCGCTGGAGATCGACACGCTCTACACGCAGATGGGCGAGGGCACGCGCGACTTGAGCGGCACGCGCACCGACGGCTCCGCGCACAACCTGCTGCGCGCGGTCAGCGGGATCGAGATGGCGCTCTGGGATCTCGCGGGAAAGATTCTCGACGTGCCGGCGTCGACGCTGCTCGGCGGACGGTTCCGCGACAAGGTGCGCGTCTACGATCACGCGGCGCCGCGCAACATGCTCGACAAAGCTTCGGTCGCCGACTGGGCGGCGAAGGCGAAAGCGCATCCGAGCGGCTTCACCTGCCACAAGTTCGGATTCCAGCACACCGATCCGACGAGCGACAAGGCGCGCGATCTCTCGAATCGTCTCCTCACGACCAAGGAACTGATCAACGCGCAGAAGGGATTCGAGCACTGCCGCGAGGCGATCGGGTGGGATCACGATCTGATGGTCCACTGTCACTGGGAATACGACCTGCGCACGGCGATTCAGATTGCCGACGCCGTCGAATCGGTGAAGCCGGTGTGGCTCGAGGATCCGCTGCCGGTCGACTACTCCGAATCGTGGAAGCGGTTGTGCGCGGCGTCGAAGGTGCCGATCTGCATGGGCGAGAACCTCGCGCGCCGCGAAGGGTTCAAGGACTTCATCCTCAATCAGGGCTGCGACATCCTCCATCCCGACTTGCGCAATTCCGGCGGCTTCCTGGAGACCAAGCGCATCGCCGACATGGCGCACATCTTCGGATTGCCGATGGCCAACCACAACACCGGCAGTCAGGTGTACACCTACGCGGCGGTGCAATGGGCCGCGTCAATCCGCGACTACATGTCGCTCGAAACGATCACGGGTGAGGGCGGCTGGATGGACCAGGTGCTGCTCCTCGAGGGACCTTATATAAAGGACGGCTTCATCCAGGTCTCGGACAAGCCCGGACTGGGGATCGAGCTGAATCCGGATGTCGTCCGAGCGCATTTGGTGCCGGGAGAGACATGGTGGGGATAGCGCCGGCACGCAGATTCGCTCGTCCTTCGACGGGCTCAGGACGAGCGGTGTACCGAACCGTCGACTTAGCGAGGAGGCTCTGTGAATCGACGTGAATTCGTCAGGCTCGCCGGCGCGGGCGTTCCGGCGGCGGCGCTTGCCGAGGCCGTGGTGTCGGCGCAGCAAGCGATGTCTCCCGCCAAATCGGGCGCGCTCCCGCCGCCGAAAGCGAAGATGAAAGTCGGCACGCAGCATGGCCACACGGACGCCATCCTGCGTCAGTGCGCCGCCTTCGGCGTGAACAACATCTGCAGCGGACTGCCATCGCCGAAGATGGACGACGCGTGGACGGTGGAGGGCCTGTCGAAGCTCCGCGACACGGTCGCGTCGCACGGCATCTCCCTCGACATGGTACCGGTGCCGATGAGCTCGTCGGAAATCTCGCGCGCCGAGATGCCGGCAATCTATCTCGGCCAGAATCCCGAGCGCGATCGCAACATCGACGACATCTGCCAGATGATCCGCAACTGCGCGCGCGCCGGCATCATGCAGGTGAAATACAACTTCACGCTGATCGGCATCCCGCGCAGCGGCACGGCGCCGGGACGCGGCCGTTCGCGTTACAGCGAATTCGTCTACGAGCGCGCGAAGCAGGATCCGCCGCTGACGGTCGCCGGCAAGGTCGACGCGGATACGTATTGGGAGCGCATCACTTACTTCCTCGAGCGCGTCGTTCCGGTGGCCGAGGAATACAAGGTGAAGATGGGATGCCATCCGCAGGATCCAGGTGTGCCGAAGGGCACCGGTTGGCGCGGCATCGATGCTGTCCTCGGATCGCCAGACGGACTCAAAAAGTTCGTCTCGATCAAAGAGAGTCCGTATCACGGTCTGAATTTCTGTCAGGGGACGGTCTCCGAGCAACTCGAAAAGCCTGGCGAGCAAATCTTTGACGTCATCCGCCACTTCGGTACGCGCAAGAAGATCTTCAGCGTGCACTTCCGTAACATCGAGGGCGGCTTCTTGAACTTCCGAGAGACCTTCATCGACAACGGCAGCGTCGACATGCTGAAGGCGATGCGCGTCTACAAAGAGGTTGGCTACGACGGGATGATGATGCCGGACCACGTGCCGCAGGTCGAAGGCGTCGACAGCCTCCAGGGCTTCGCGTACGCGTTCGGCTACATCAAGGCGCTCATCGCCGCGGTCGCCGCGGAAGGTTGAGCTGCTTACGTAGCCGCGAAGTCCTTTCGTGTTGCGTCTTCGATCGTGTCCCAGGTCGCGGTACTCGAGTCGTACGTCGTGGTACTCAAAGTTGAACGCACGATCGTAAAGAGTGTTTGAAGAGTAACCGCGCTCTGGCACCTGTTGTGCCCATTTCGGCGCAACCGGTGCCGGGGCGAGCCCAGCCGCTCTCACGAGCGTTTTCCCCAGCTGCCATCTCAGGCGCCGGCCCTGGAGTGCGCGATGAGCATCCATCGGCCGCGCGTGCAGCTCGCGCTGCAAACGCTGATCGTCCTGAGTCTGAGCGCCATCGGCGCGGCGATTCCCGTCACGCCGACGTTACTCGGTCCGGCGAACGGCGCGACTGTCGATGTGCCGTTTCGCATTTCGTGGTCGGCGACGCTCAACGCGGGTGAGATCAACGCCGGCTACAACTGGCAGGTCAGTCGCTCGTCGACCTTCTCGTCGCTCGTGCTCATGGACTCGACGAGTCCAGCGACCACCGAAGACATCGTCAGCGGTCTCACGCCGGGCACATATTTCTGGCGCGTTCAGGCGGTCGATAGCGCCGGTCAAAGTTCGTGGTCGCCGCCGCAGAGTTTCATCGTCCGCGGATCGGTTCCCGGCGGTGCGCCGGGCACGCCCGTGCTGTCGCCGACGCAGGGCTACTCGACATTTCATCCGTGGGAGTTGATCCGCTTTCACTGGAGCGCCGTTCCCGACGCGGTGACCTACCGCCTCGAGGTGTCGAACGATCCGAACTTTCCCGTGGGTCCCCTGCCCGCGGGCACCATCACGTTCTGGAACGACAACATTCCGACCAACAGCGACGCGTACGTCCACACCATGGTCGGCAACTGGTTCGCGCGCGTGTTCGCCGTCAGCGCCAACAATCCGACCGACGGCATTCGCAGTCTGCCGTCGAACGTCATCCAGTTCTCGTGCTTCTTCAACAATCCGATCGGACCACCGCCGGCGTTGATCTCCCCCGTGGACAACCCCACGGTGACGCTGCCGGTCACGCTGTCGTGGGCGCACGTGCCCAATCCACAGGCTGCGGGTTACCTCCTCGAGGTCGCGAGAGATCCCGGCTTCGCTGACATCGAGTTCTTTTACAACCAGTACACCGACCCAACCGCGGTGATGCTGTCGCTCACGTCAGGGCCGAAGTTCTGGCGTGTGCTCTCGCAGCAGGGACTCTCGTCGCCGACGACGAATGCCAACACTGACTGGTCGGCGACAGGCCGATTCACGATCAGCTCCGCGCCCGCCGTGCCGGTCTCGATCGCGCCCCTGGGCAATTCCGAGATGCTCGTCTACAGCGGCGCGTCCGGGATGATGGCGGTGCAGCTCACAGCGGGCGTCCCGGCGAGCGGCGCGACGATCGCGCTCTCGAGCTCACACCCGTCTGTCGTGCCCGTGCCTGCGACGATCTCGATGCAAGGCACGCTCGCGTGGACGCAGTTTCCGTTCACCGCCGGGCAGGTGACGACACCCACCGTCGTGACGCTGACCGCGACGCTCAACGGCGCGTCGGCGTCGAGCCAGATCACGGTCCGCCCGCCGACGCTGAACGACGACATTCTGCAGGCCGTGGTCCGTGCTACTGGCGGTACGCCGATGAGCGGCTGGGTCGATCTCGAAGGCGGCGGCCTCGCCGGTCCGTCGGGCTTCAACGTCGCCCTCTCGAGCAGCTCGCCGGCGGCGACGGTGCCGGCGTCCGTGACCATTCCGGCCGGCGTGAGCGGGACATCGTTTCCGATCCAGACGAGCGCGGTCACGTCGACGACGCCGGTCACGATCACCGCGGCTGCCGGCGGCGTCACGACCCGCTGGACGATCACGCTCACGGCGGAGCCGGCGCCCACCGATCTGCTGGTGAGACCGATGTCGACGACGAGCGGTTCTCAGGGCGTCGTCAGAACCGCGGAAGGCGTCGGGCACGACCAGCTCGTCCATGTGGCGAGCAGCAATCCCTCGCTCGCGGCTGTTCCCGAGTCGGTGACGGTCGCGGCGGTGAGCGGCATCGGTTTCTTCAACATCTCGACGGCTCCTGTAACGGCGCCGACCACTGTCACCATTTCAGTGTCAGGGGGCGGCGTAACGCTGTCGCATCCGTTGACGCTCTATCCGAGCCTGCCGGGACTCACGTCGATGACCGTGAATCCGACGAACGTCGTCGGCGGCGCGTCGGCGACGGGAACCGTCAGGATCGCGAGCCCGGCGCCGCCGGTCGGCGTCGCGATCAATCTGGCGAGCAATCTTCCGCTCACGGCGAGCGTGCCCGCGAGCGTCACCATTCCGAACGGCGCGACGAGCGCCGACTTCACGATCGCGACGCGTCCCTCTGACACGACGACCGTTCAGCTCTCGGCAGCGCTCGACAACGTGTTTCAGTTCTCGTCGATTACGGTGAGCAACGCGGCGCCGCCGCCACCACCACCGCCGCCACCGTCAACACCATCGGCGCCGTCGCTGGTCGCGCCCGCAAACGGTGCGACGGTCACGCCGCCAATCTTGCTCGACTGGAACAACGTCGCGAATGCCTCGAGCTACGAAGTGCAGGTCGACGACACCTCGACCATCGCCGCCCCGTTCGTGGCGAATCCGACGGTGACGGCTTCAGAGGTGAGCCTCACGAGTCTGCCGGCGCAGCAACTGTGGTGGCGCGTGCGCGCGCGCAATGCGTCCGGCGTGTTCGGCCCGTTCTCCGCGACGCGGAGCTTCACGCCGCAGACCGCGCCACCGCCTCCATCAGGAACCGCGACGCTCACGGTGACGGCGACGGGCCGAAGCGGCCAGCGGATCACCTCGAGCCCGGCTGGCATCAACGTCACGGTCGGCAGCACGGGGTCGGCGGCATTCAACAGCGGAACGTCGATCACGCTGAGCGTCACGAACGGCCGCGATGCGATCTGGTCGGGCGCGTGTTCGAGCGGCGGCAACAAGAGCAAAACGTGCACGTTCACCATCACCGGCAATTCGTCGGTCACCGGAAACGTGCAGTAGAGAGGATGTCGATGAGCTATCAATCGATCGGTCGGTTCTTGCCCAATTCGGCGCGGGCGTTTCTGCTCGCGCTTGTCGTGTTCCCGACGGCCGCGACTGCGGGTGTCGTGTCCGTCACGCTCAATCCGGCGACGATTACCGGCGGCACGGGCGCCACTTCGATTGGAACAGTCGCGATCGCCGCGCCGGCGCCCGCCGGCGGACGCGTCATCACGCTCACGAGCTCCAACACCGATCTCGCGGCTTCAACACAGCGTATCGTCGTGCCCGAGGGCGCAACCGCCGCGAGCTTCAGCGTCGGGACCAATGCGTTGTATCGCCGCTTCAGCGGGCTCGCGTTCGACGTGACGATCACCGCCGCCGATCCTGCCGACGGCTCGTCGGCGTCGGCGGTGCTGCACGTCACCGCGCAGCCGATCCCGGGGCCGGTCACCGGCGGTGACGTGAGCACCGATGGAAAGGCGAACTTCGGGCGCATGTGCGGCGGCTCGGCTTTCACCGGCCAGGCCAGCGAGCGCGGGATTCTCTACGATTGTCAGTTTCCGCAGCCAGGTGCATTCTCGGTCTGCCGCTTCGTGCAGGAATGCACGCTTGGCTGTCAGACGCAAACGCCCAACGGCCGCCAGCGTCTGGACACGTGCGCAACGTCGGGCCCGTTTCCTGTTGCCGTGAGCCCCGAACTGCTCGAGGGCGGGCGGCGCTCGAACGGCGCGGTCTTCGTGGCTTCGCCGGCCAACGCTTTCACGAGCGGGATCGTCAACGACAGCCCGGGTGGAGAGATCGCACCCGGCGGCGTGTTCTCGATTCCGGTCGGGGCAACGACGGCGCCGTTCGACGTCGAGACGTTCGAGGCGGCGGTGCCCACGTTCCTGCAGGTCCGCGCCGACCTCAGTCTCAATCCTCTGGACCGGTTCGCCGAGGATTACCTCGCGGTCGTACCGGCGCCGGGAACACCGCCGCCGTCGGGACCGCTGGGGGTGTTCTCGGTTGACGCCACGCCGATCGTCAGCGTTCAGGGCAATCCGTCGATCGGCACGGTGATCCTGAACGACGTCGCGCCGAGCGGCGGCGCCGTGGTCTCGCTCTCGACCGACAGTGGCGCGGCGTCCGTGCCCGCAACGGTCACGGTGCCGGCCGGTCAGACCGCGGCCTCGTTTAATGTCTCGACCTTCGGGGTCGCACAGCCGACACCCGTCACGATCACCGCCAGCGTTGGCGGCGTGTCGCGATCGACGCGAGTGACGGTGAGTTCGTTCGCATTCTCGACGACGACTCCGGCGCTCGCGAGTCTGTCGGTGAGCCCGGCGACCGTCACGGCCGGTACGCGCTCGATCGGGAGAGTCACCGTCACCACGCCGGCGCCCGATCCAAGCAACGGACCGGTCACGATTGCCTTGACGAGCAGCAACGGGGCGGCGGTTGTCGTCGCCAGAAACGTCACCGTCGGATTCGGTGGAACGTTCCAGGACTTCCGAATCAGAACGTTCGCGGTCGCCCAGCCGACACAGGTGACGCTCACGGCGACGTTCAACGGCGTCAGCCGCTCGGCCACGCTGACGGTGAATCCGTCTGGTTCAGCGCCGCCGCCCCCGCCGCCCCCGCCGCCCCCGACGGTCACGCTGTCCGCGCTCTCAGTGAGCCCGACGAGCGTCGTCGGCGGAACCTCTTCGAACGGAACGGTCACGTTGAGCGGAGCGGCGCCCAGTGGCGGCGTCATCGTGTCTCTCTCCGCCAACTCGACGGCCGCCTCAACGCCGGCGAGCGTGACCGTACCCGCTGGCGCGACGAGCGCGAGCTTTACCATCACGACGACGTCGGTCGCGGCGTCGACGCCGGTCACGATATCGGCGGCATCCGGCGGCGTCACGCGAACCGCCACGCTGACCGTCAATCCGGCGAGTCAGCTCGCGACGCTCACCGTGACCGCGACCGGCCGCAGCGGCGAGCGCGTGACGTCGAGTCCCGCGGGCATCAACGTCGCTGTCGGCAGCACGGGATCGGCATCGTTCACCGTCGGGACGAGTATCACGCTCAGCGCCACCAATGGCCGCGACGTCGTCTGGTCTGGTGCGTGTTCGAGCGGAGGGAACAAGACGCGGAGCTGCACATTCACGCTGAACGCCAACGCCTCAGTCAGCGCCAGCGTCCAATGACAAAAACCGATTTCGACCGCGGCGCACGCGTCGTCTGGAGGTTCGTCCTGGCTCTCGGGATCTCCATGGCGTTCGTTCCGGCGAGCGTCTTTGCTCAATCGCCGACCTTCGTCAGGTCCGACTATCCGCTGGCCACCAACGATCTGATTGCCGCCGACCTGAACGGAGACGCCAGGCCCGACCTGGCGGGAATCGCCGCATCGGGCGCCGCGGTCTTGTTGGGCAACGGCGACGGCACGTTCCAGCCGATCGTGACGTATCCGGTCTTCAGCTGGAGTCAGGCGCTGACAGCCGGCGACTTCAACGGTGACGGCCGCGTCGATTTGATCGTCACGAT
>DAIUKO010000113.1:0-20143 GCA_036848175.1 Vicinamibacterales bacterium
CCAGGAGTCGTTCGCTCGTTTACGAGTTTCTCGGCAGCCGAGGACGAAGCATCGTTGAGCCGAATCTTCGCTGGACAGCATTTTCGTTTCGACGAAGTCAGCGGTCAGCGGCTGGGTCGAGATGTCGCTGACTTTGTGGTCGACCGTTTCCTGGCTCCCCTTCATAAGCAAAGTGACGGTGGTTTCAGATAGCAGACCGTCTTGAGCAACCGATCTGGAGCAAGCAACGGAGCGTAGAACTTCATAGACTGGTCCAGATCGGTTACCGGTAGGTGGGTTTCAAAGAGATTCTGTACGGGAATCATCGACGGGTCTCCTGTGTGTGATTCGCCTTACCAGCGAATCCTCCGCGGGGATAATCCCTACGAAGCTTTCGATCAATTGATGCCTTGATGCCTCGTAGATTTCGCGTCTGAGAACCTCACGTCGGCAATTCCCCAAAAGTCGCTTGAGAAACCGCGCCTACTCAGAGCGGGCCGTCGCTTGGGTAGTCGCCGTGGACGAGACGGCAACGCTCCCAACCATCGACGGGTGGATCGCACAGTGATAGTTCCAGTTCCCGACACCGATCGTTATCGGCTGGCTCAACGTACCAGCTGCGAGGGTCCCTGTATCCACAGAGCCGTCGTCGAACACTACGTGATGGGTGACGGCATCCGAATTGCGCCACACGACGATTTGTCCGGACCGGACAGTCGCAGGACTCGGATAAAACGAGTATGGCCCGTTGATTTCTGCTACGTCGATCGTGAGGAGATTGGGAGATGCCAGCGGTGTGGGTCCCAGGACACCTGAGTTGTTTCCGTTCCGATTCGAAGTGCAGGCAGACCCCGCAACACAGGTGGCCAGCACAATTCCGATCGACCACATTTGCCTGAGCAATGTCATTTTCTGATGGTCTCCTCTGGGACAATCCTGCGTACGCATTTGATTGGTTGCCGATGATCGTGCCAACCCTCGTGGACAGATAGAGCAGGGATGCGATCGCGCTCGCACGCTGGCGAACGCGTCGACGCGCCAGTGCCAAGCCTCAGGTAGCGCGGACTCGCTCCCCTAGGCCTGCCGCGACGATGAGCGCGAACGTGAAATCAACCAGCACCGAGTGCGCCCGACCAGTAGATGCCACGCGTCTCAGGAGACCGCGGTCGCGGCGGATATATTCCCGAGCGGCAGGCCCCGGCGCGGAAGGGGTAGGCGAGGCACGTCTCAAAGCAGGCTATGCCTGAACCGGTGCTTGGAAGAGACGTGCTGTGTGTAGGTCTCTACGCGTGGATCACGCGAATCGGATCGCAGTGACCGTCCCGACGCGTGACGCATCGCGCGCGGCATGGCCAGCTACCATGCCAACGTCAATAATGGCGACTACGCGCTTTTAGCTTCCAGCCGAAATTCCAGCGTCAAGCCGCTGACTTCGAGGACATCGCCGTCCTCGAGCGTGCGCCGTCCGCTCAGCGGTTGCTTGTTGATAAACGTCGTGCCGGACAGTCCGGTCGCGACGTACGATGCGCCGCTTCTGGCGATCGCGATCGCTTCTTTCGGTTTGAACCAGCCCTGCAGCCGCACGAGCGCGCTGTCCGATTTGCCGACGACCGAGGTATAGGCGTCAAGCTTGTACTCCGGCTGGTCAGAGCGGCCTGAGAGCACGCGCAGGACGCCGACGTTGACCGTCGCCGCCGGCTCCGGCGCCTCGGCGGTCGCGCGCGTTTCGGTCTCTCTCAGCGTCGCGAGCAGCGACTTGTACTTGTCGGCCTCGAGAAAGATCGTCTCGCCGGGGTTGGTCATGATCGGCTCGGCCCGCTCTTGCGCGTCGAACTGCTCCCCGTCGACGGTCTCGAACAGGATCGTGTGCTTGCCCAGCCGCATCGTGTCGCCGTGCTGCAGCGCATGGCGGGTGACGCGCTTGCCGTTGACGAACGTGCCGTTGGTGCTCGCCAGATCTTCCACGACGAAATGATCGCCCTCACGAAAGACGCACGCATGATGACCCGACACCGCGGGGCTATCGATCACCACGACGTTATCCGGTAACCGGCCGATCGTCGTCGTCGCGCAGACGACGCACTGCTTCAGCAGGCGATTCTTAAATTGCAGGGTGATTTTTGGCATCGTGCCCTCCTCCGCCATGTCGCCGCCACGACAACCGCCGCCACCAGCGATCCATGACCTCCACGACCACCACGGTGATGTTGTCCGCGCCGCCGTTGCCGTTGGCGACCTCGACGAGGTAATCGCAAATCCGCTGCGGATGCCGCAGCTGCGCGATCGCGTGCGCGACCGTCTGTTCCGAGACCGTGCGCGTCAGCCCGTCGCTGCACAACACAAGGTAATCTCCCGATCGCACGGGGACTTCGTTGACGTCGACGGCGACGTCGGGCTCACGGCCCAGCACGCGCACCAGGACGTCGTGTCCGGCGGCGATGCCGGCCAGCGAGTGATCACGGGTCAGCGGCTCGAGGCGATCGCCGTACCACAGATACGCGCGGCTGTCTCCGACATGCGCGACACTGGCGACGTGCTCCGCGATCCACGCCGTGACGACAGTCGTGCCCATCTTTTCGTGGCGGGCGTCCTGCCGCCCCTGCGTGTAGATGAACTGGTTCGATCGCCGCACGGCGTCGATCAGCAGACTGGTGCGGGGGAGGTAGGCGCGATCGCCGACCGGATTCCGCGCCACCGCGCCGCGCCACGGCGTGAGGTGTCGCACGATGGCGTCGGCGGCCATCTGGCTCGCGACCTCACCAGCAGGGCAGCCACCCATGCCGTCGCAGACGACGAAGAGCCCCTGATTGGGGCGCACCGCGTAGACGTCCTCGTTGAGATCGCGAACACGTCCGATGTCGGTCCGCGCCCCAATCCGCAGGCGCATTTCACACCCCTCTCGACTCGGGGGCATGGGTTCAAGAAATGCGCCGTGAAGCGGTCGTTCGCCGCGAACCGCTTTGGAATGTTCGACTTGTGGACGGGAACGCGGCTGCCGCCACGGCCGCAACCGTGCGTCCGGTCGCCACTTTTGTATGCGGGTTACAAAAAACGAGCGATCAGGATTCGCGCTTCGGCTTGCGCTCGGCGAGGCGGTGCGGCTTCAGGCCCGTGTGCTCCTGGAGGGCGGACAGGATCTTGTCGACTTGCGTATCGGCGACGCGTAGCACGATGAACCTCGGTCTCGCGTTCGTCGCGAGCGCAATCCAGTGACGCTTGAAGGAGATGCCGACCGACGAGAGCATTCCGTCGCCGCGCATCACGGCGACCGCACCCTTCGGCGAGTACCACATCGGATTGGGGCCGTGCGAATAGGTGATGGACGTCACGCCGTCGTAGGCGACGGAATACAACAGCGATCTCGCCGCGTCGTTCAATCTGACGTCCACCGTTTCGTGGGTCAGCAGCAGTCGTGTGTCGCGCGTGTGGCGCTCGACGCCGACCAGCGTCTTGGTTTCGAAGGTGATGCTCGACGGCCGCACTCTGCCGATCGGCCGCGCCAGCGGTTCCGAAGGTTCCGGCGCCGCGTGGACCGGTTCCACCGACGGCATCGGCTCGACCAGCGATGCCTCGTGCGTCGGCGTCGCATCTGCTGCGAGCGGCACATCGACCGCCGTCGCTCTCGGACGCGCGACCGATTTCGGAGTCGGCAGTGCGTACCCGACGACTCCGCGCAGCGCTGTCAGGCTGAGCACGACGATCGCCGCGACGACGGCAATCGACGACGCGGCGACGTAGGGCAGTGGCTTTTGGCGCGGCAGGATCTCGAGCGTCCGTTCGATTGCGGCCCGACGGTCGTCCGCGCGATCGGGTTGCGCGACGGCGGTCAGCACCTCCGGCAGCGCGGCGGGGACCGGCGTGCCCGTCGCCTCGGCGATCGCGTTGCGGAACTCGTCGGCCGTCTGGAACCGGTCGGCTGGCGATTTGGCCAGCGCGCGCCGCACGATCGTGTCGCACCACTCGGGCAGGTCGCTGCGATACAGCGTCATCGGAGCGGGCAGCTCGGAGATTTGCCGCTGCAGCGTGGCGACCGGCGTCTCGGCCTCGAAGGGCAGTGCGCCGGTCAGCAGCCGATAGAAGATGACGCCGACCGCGTAGATATCGGTCCGGCCATCGACCGCTTCGTTGAGGATCTGCTCCGGCGGCATGTACGCCGGCGTCCCCATCATCGATCCATTGGCCGCCGGCTGTTCGCCGCCGTGCATGCACGCGATGCCGAAGTCCATGACCTTGACCGCTGCGGCTTCGCTCACCATCACGTTGGCCGGCTTGATGTCGCGGTGAACGACACCCTCCTGATGCGCGTGCGCGAGTGCCGACAGGATTTGATCGATGAAATCGACGGCGCGATCCGGCGGCAGTGGACCGAGGCGATCTGACAGGCAATCGAGCGTTACGCCGGCGACGAGCTCCATGACCATGACGAGATTCTGGTCCGCCCAGAACAGCTCGTAGATCGTCGTAATCGCGGCGTGATTGAGTTTGGCGAGAATCGTCGCTTCGGCGTGGAAGCGTTTCATCGCATCCGGACCGGCGAGATCCGGATGCAGGATCTTGAGGGCGACGTCGCGCCCGAGCGTCTCATCAACCGCGCGGTAGACCGTTCCCGATGCGCCGCGTCCGAGTTGGCTGACGATCCGGTAATGACCGACAGTCTTGCCCATCATCCATTGCTTTGTCGGTGCACGAACGGGACCACTGTAGGTATTTCGGTTGAGTAATCACAACCTCAATTCTGTCGCAGCGTGCGGGCGGAGCCGTCCGAATTCGCGCCGCTCTTCATGTCGTCGCGCGTGCAAAGAAGGACGTCTGATGGCTGGAGGCTCTCAGTCGCAAGGTTGGCGTCACGTCTTCCAAACCCGTCTCCAAGACCGGGGTCGATTCGTGAGCCTTGCAGAGGACCGTAGAGCGGACAGCGCGCCGGCTGCCGACAGCGAGCGCGAGGAAGTCGGTCGGCAGCAGAATGTTCTTCACCGCGATCGCGCGTTTGACGATCTCACGCCGCGGTCGTTCGCCGGACCGGTGACACCGGCGCCGATCCGCGGGGACGGCGCGATCGCAGATCCAGGAACACTCCGAGTGCAAATCCCAGCGCCCCGCCGATGGCCGCTCCAATGAGCTGACCGCGAATCAGACGCGACGTGCTGTAGCGAATCACCTCTGAAATCTGAACGACCGCTTGTACCTCTGCGCCTCGTGGAAGGCCTCCGGGCGTCGTATACCACGCCAATGCCGGCGGGACGATCCACGAGGCGACAGCAGCACCGATCAGAAAGCCGGCAAGGACGAGAATCAACGTCGTCTTCATCTGACCTGCTCCTTCGTGCGCCTTCGCCACATGTCAGCCCTGTGCGGTAAAGAACGGCCCATTTCGAAATCTGCAACGCGGCTGCCACGCATGGCAGCGCGCTTGATTGCGACAGAGCAAACCGCCGAGACATGAACAATGACGAGGGCGATCAAACCTCTATGTATTGGAGCGCGCACGGCTCGGCCGAGACAGGGATGCCATGCGGCGTGGAGCTGCGGCCGCGATCGTCATCCTGGTTGCCGTGCTGGGACTGTTGTGGTGGCGACGAGAGGCTAACGTGTGATGCGTTGCGGAACCACGTGCTTCGCGTGCCGCGGCGTCAACACAGTCGGTCGCACCGTGTGCGCTCGCGAATCGTGCAGTTCCTGGAGGAGCCTGTCTTCGACGCGGCGACCTTGATGCGGTTCAAACCATCGACGTTCGATCTGCTCTGAAACGCGCTGGAGCTGGCCAGTCGGATTTCGACGACCGGCATCCGCCGTGCCGCCGAGATCGAGAGGCGTCAACCGCGGTCGAACCGTGTGCGTGCGACCGCGCGCGGCACGTTCGGCCCACTCTTCGGCAATGAGCAGCCGAGCTTCGCGCGGTGCAACTTCTAGGACATCTCCGACCACGTAGTGGGAAATGTCCACTCCATCGAGCCGCTCGGCGAGTTTCCGAATCAGGCGAACACGCATCAGGGTGATCAACCGGATGTAGGCCTGCGCCACAAACTATTCTTGCGTGGCGGGTTAGCGCCGCGGATTCCCGTCCGGCACGTCCTCCGTCACATTTCGCTACGTTCTTGTGAGCAACATCGGGACCACACTCGGCGTGCACCGACCGTTCTCAACAGAAGAGCCGCGTTACGCGGCGGACCGAGCCCGCCTGCTGGAGATGGCTTGTGCACAGAGTTAGTGGCGTGCGCCTGCAGAGTCGCCGTCACCTGGACCGAGGCGCTGATTCCTGCGCTCGAGACGCACAGTAGCACCGGAGCCGGTCTACGGATTCGACGCCGTATGTGCCCGCGGCGCCATCGGCCGTGACGGTGGGTTCACCGCGCAGCGGAAATTCTCGGCCTCGTCGGCGCTCCCGCTTCCGGTGTACGTCGCGACGTGCGGATATGGGCAAAGCGGCCGCGTGCGATTCCGTGTGCTCACCGATGTATAGGCGGTGATGCGCGCGGGCGCGCGGCCGCTGCGCACCCATTCGTCGAGCGCGCCGACGGCATCGAAGCTATCCGCGCCGTCGCCGCCCCAGCAGTGG
Source organism: Vicinamibacterales bacterium (assembly GCA_036848175.1). Classification (GTDB taxonomy): domain Bacteria; phylum Acidobacteriota; class Vicinamibacteria; order Vicinamibacterales; family CAVVIG01; genus QHWF01. Next base: position 6,536 of record DAIUKO010000113.1, read on the forward strand.
TTGACGCCCGGTTGCATGTACAGCTCGATCGCGGTTCCTCGTCTGGCCTCGTTTGTCGCCTTCAGAACGTCCTTGAAGTACGCCACGGTCGACAGCGCGGGCACTTGCGGATCGGACCACCCGTGATACATCAGCAGCTTGCCGCCGGCGTCGAAGAATGGCTGCAGGTTCGGATCCGCGCGATCAATGATGCCGTCGTCGATCCTCAGCGCGCGCGGCAGATCGGTCGAGAGCTGAAACGCCCGCCAATCCCACCCCGGATTCTTGAACACGACGTACTTGAACGGCTCGACGGCGTTGATGAGCGGTTCGCTTCCCGCGAGCCGCCCCCAGCCCAGCTCGGAGCCGGGCTGCAGGAGCGCGTTCGAGACCACGCGGCCGGTTGAAGGATCGGTAATCGGCGCGTACATCCCGCGCGCCGTTTCGACTTGCGCCAGTGTCAGGCACGAGCGATCGTCGCCGTTCCTGCACTCGAGGATCGCGGGATCGAAGCGGCACGCGGACGGGTTCGCGATCACACCGTCAACGACTCCGTCGAGCGCATCGCACGCGCCGAGTGCAGCGCGGTGGATCGCCGGGTATTTTTCGGGCGGAATGAAACTGTCGGCGGAGCGATGGACGAACATGTTCAAGGCGAGCCGCGCCGCGTGAAGACGCATGTGGCCGATCGCTGGAGCGCCGGCGACGATCGCATCGTAGTCGGCGGGATAGCGGATCGCTTCGGTGATCCCCTGGCGGCCGCCTTGCGAGCAGCCGTTCCAATACGAGTGCATCGGCGCGATGCCGTAGAACGCTTCGACGATCGCCTTCGCTTTGATCGTCATCTCGTGGACCGCGCGATAGCCGAAGTCGATGTACTTCTCGCGGTGGTTCAGCGCGAACGCCATGGTGTTGCCGACGTGGCCGGTGTCGGTCGAGCTCGTCGCGTAGCCGCGGCCGACCGCTTCGACCATCGCGTCATAGCTGATGACGCCTGCGGCGTCGCCGTTGCCGACTGCCTGAAACTTCCGGTTCCAGTCGCGAATCGGCAGCCAGACTTCCGCCTTGATATCCGAATCCTTCGTCGGTGCGATCGTCACGAGCACGCGACAGAAGGCGCGCTTCGCGAAGAACGGTGCGGTGTTGACCGGAACCGTGCGCGCGTCGGTGATCGTCGCGGCGCGGAGCGTCAGCCGGTCGAGACTGTCGCACGCATCGTTCGCGTCTACCTCACGAGACGCCGCGAACAGCGCCACGAGGATCGCGCCAGATGCGGCGACGCACACACGTCGACGCCCGGAGACAAGGGTACGGCGAAACTCCATCAGTAGTACTGCTTGGGGTGCTGCTGTTTTTTTCGGCGGCGAGCTCGTTTCAGTATAGCGGCTTGAGCGTGCACTTCAATGAAATCGCGTAAAAAAATCTTGGTTCACTGTGTGCTCGTAGCGTTTCGCTGCAGCTCATCCGAGAACCATCTAATGGTTAGCGGGGCACTGGCCTTGCCCGATCTGCCTCATGCGGACAGTCGGAGTCTACGCGTCCTCTGCCAGGCGCGACGTTCGAATCGATTGGTTGCGCGGCCTGGCGATGACGTGCGTGATCATCAACCATTCAAAGCTCTCCTCGCTGCTCAGCTGGTTCTCATACGAACGGTTCTGGGTCGTCACCGCGGCTGAGGTCTTCGTCGTGTTGTCCGGCGTCGTCCTCGGGATGGTCTACGGCCGGCGCCTCGCCCGCGACGGGTGGCGGGCCGTCGTCCGCGGTCTCAGCCGCCGCGCCGCGCTTCTCTACGTCAGCTACGTCGGTGTCACGGTGTCCGTGATCGCATTGGCAGTACTGGGCCTGGACGTCACCTCTCTGACCGCATCGGACGGGAATCCACCTGCGTGGTTCCTCGAGCCGCGCACGATGGACGCGACCGCGTGGCTCGACGTACTGCTCATGCGCGTGGGACCGTGGACCTTCGAGATCATCGGCTTGTATGTCTGGCTGGTCGCTGCGGCGTTACCGTGCCTTGTGATTCTTCACCGCGCCGGCTGGCGTCCGCTGCTGGCCGTGAGCTGGGCTCTCTACGTGTGGTACCGCGTCCAGCCGCACGCGCTGACGACGGCCGGCTTCGAGTCGGCGTTCCCGCTCCTCGCGTGGCAGCTGCTATTCGTCCACGGCATCGCGATCGGATATCACCGCGACGGCCTCAGCAGATTCGTCGCGCGCGTGCCGGGAGTCGCGCTGAAAGCCGCGGGGCTCATCACAGCGGTCTTCATGATCTTCGCGTTCTGCAACCCGTGGGCTGACGGTCCGTCGTGGCTTCATTGGCGCATCGTGTCGCCCGAGCAGTTCACCTACTTCTACGAACGCTTCTGCACGCTGAGCGATCTTCGTGTCGGCCGTCTCCTGAACCTCGCAATCGGGTTGCCCGTGGCGTACGTGATGTTGACCCGCTTCTGGACTCTGGCCCGCCCGCTCGAAGCGGTGTTCGTCACGCTCGGCCAGCGATCGCTCGGCGCGTTCGTCCTTCACGTCTACGGTGTGCTGCTGCTTGGATTGCTTCGCCTGCCGGACGGACTCCTGATCAACACGCTCGTGCAGATGACGCTGGTGTTGACGATCGCCACGCTCCTCAACAGCGCTGCGCTCATGCGCGAGAGGCATCGACTCGCGGCAGTCGCACGAGCCGAACCGCTCGCGGCGTAAGGTCTGTGCCTGGCCGGGAAGAGATGCGCACAGCGCCGTAAGCGTCGGTGCATCAATCTCTTGCCTGATTTGTCGTAGCGAGGGCTGATCCGGTCCTTGACTCGTCCGTTCCAGATGTGAATAATCATTCACTCACATGCCACGGCATCGGTTCTCGGACACGCGCAACCGCATCGAAGATGCCGCCGTCGCGCTCTTCGTGGCGAAGGGTGTCACCGAGACCACCGTGCGGGACATCGCGCGTGCCGTCGATATTTCAGAAGGCGCGCTCTATCGCCACTTCGTCAGCAAGGAACAGCTCGTTCAGTCGATTTTCGAGCGCGAGTACGTGCAGTTCGCGCACAAGCTCGAGTCGCTGGCCGAGCGGGCAGGCACGGCACGCTCGAAGGTCGCAACGATGATCGGCGAATTCTGCCGGGCGCACGATGAGAACCCGACGCTGTTTCGGTTTCTCCTCTTCGTCCAGCACGATCAGCTTCACAAGCTTGGGGCCGAGACGCTGACGCCGGTTCAAGTGGTTCGCAACGTCCTCACGGCGGCGATCGCGTCGGGGGAGCTTCCAAAGCAGCCGCCGGATCTGGCGACCGCGCTGTTGTTCGGCGTCGTGCTCGAGCCGGTGCAGTTCGCCGCCTACGGCCATTTACCCGCGGCGATGACGGCGATGTGCGATCGGCTGGTGGCGGCCGCCTGGGCGGCGGTGACGAGCGTTTCGAATGTGACGAGTGCGAGCGTCAAAGAGGAGAGGCCCTGATGCGATCCCCGTTCGTTCGACTCCTGTCGGCCCGGCGGTTTGCGCCGCTGTTCATCACGCAATTCCTCGGCGCATTCAACGACAACCTGCTGAAGGCCTCGCTCGGCATCTTCGTCACCTATCGCCTCGCGGAACAATCGGGTCTCGATCCGGCGTCGCTCGTGATGATCGCCGGCGGCGTCTTCATCGCGCCGTTCTTTCTGTTTTCGGGCGCGTCCGGGACGCTCGCCGATCGAATCGACAAAGCCGCGATCGCGCGGTGGGTCAAGGTCGCCGAGATCGCCATCATGGGCGTAGGCGCGTCTGGTCTGTGGCTGAACAGCATTCCGCTGCTCTTCATCGCACTGTTCGGACTGGGCACGCATTCGACGGTGTTCGGACCGATTAAGTACGCGCTGCTGCCGGAGCATCTCCACGCCGACGAGCTGATCGCCGGCAACGCGCTCATCGAAGCCGGCACCTTTCTCGCTATTCTGCTCGGCACGATCCTCGGCGGCAGCCTGGTGACCTTCGACAACGGCGCCCTGATCGTCGGCGCGGTGGGCGTGGGATGTGCGATGGCGGGGTGGGTCAGCTCACGGCAGATTCCACCGGCGCCGCCGTCGCTCGGCGACGATGCGCCGCGCCCGCGCCTCCTGCGTGATTCACTCGACGTCGTGCGGCACGTCACGCAGCAGTCGAAGCTCCTGCTGCCGGTGCTCGCCGTCTCATGGTTCTGGCTCTTTGGCGCGACCGTCGTATCCGGGCTGCCGATTCTGGCGAAGGACGTCCTGTTCGCCGACGAGCACGTCGTCACGTTGATGCTGGCGCTGTTCGCGATCGGCGTCGGCATCGGCTCGCTGCTGGCGGAGCGTCTCCTGCACGGCGACGTGAGCGCGCGCCATGTACCGCTTGGCGGATGCGTGATGGCGTTCTGCGCGGTGGACGTGTATCTGGCCACGCGCGGCCGGCCGACCGCGACGGCGTTGGCGACGCTGTCGATGTTTCTGCGCGACGGCGGCAACTGGCGCATCCTGGCGGACCTGGTCGGCCTGGCGACGGGCGGCGGTCTCTTTACCGTGCCGCTCTACGCGATCCTGCAGCACGAGAGCGAGCCGAGCCACCGCGCGCGCGTGATCGCCGCGAACAACATCATCAACGCGCTCGGCATGACCATCGCCGCCCTCGTCTCTGCCGTGTTGCTGGCGCGCGGCATGACCATGGCGGAGCTCTTGGGGGTGTGCGGCATCGCGACGATTCCGGTGATCGTGGTGACGGCGTGGATCGTCCGCCGCGGCATTCTGAAGAGTCTGGTCCGCGTCGTGCTGCGCCTCGCGTATCGCGTCGAAGTTGAAGGCCTCGAGCACGTGCGTGCGGCGCTGCCGCACGCCGTCATCGCGGCGAACCACGCGTCGTTCCTCGACGGCTTGCTGCTCGGCGCCTTTCTGCCCGGCGATGCGATCTTCGCGGTGGACACGTTCATCGCGAAACGGTGGTGGGCGAAGCCGTTCCTCTCGGTGGTGAACGCGCTGCCGGTCAATCCGGCCAATCCACTGTCCATCCGCGCGATGATCCGCGCGGTCGAGCGGGGATCGGCCTGCATCATCTTTCCAGAGGGTCGCATCACGACGACCGGCGCGCTGATGAAAGTGTACGAAGGCCCTGCTGTGATTGCCGAGCGCACCAACGCGGCACTGGTCCCGGTGCGGATCGAAGGCGTCGAATTCACGCCGTTCTCACGCCTCGCCGGCAAGGTGCGCCGCCGGCTGTTTCCGAGAATCCGCATTCGTGTGTTGCCGCCGCGCCGCCTGAACACGCCTGAGGGCGCGACCGGCCGCGCGCGCCGCGCCGCGCTCCGGCGGGCGCTCGGCGACGAAATGGTGACGTCGATGTTCGCCACCTCGCGCACGGACACGACGCTCTTCGAAGCGCTCGTCGACGCGCGGCAACAGCACGGCGGCCGTCACGTGATCGCCGACGATCTCGAGATGCGGCCGATGACCTACAACTCGATCCTGACGGCGAGCTATGCGCTGGGATCGGCGCTGGCGCGGCGGACCGAACGCGGCGAGCGCGTCGGCGTCCTGCTGCCGACGTCACGCGCATCGCTCGTCACCTTCTTCGCGCTGCAGGGTGAGAGCCGCATCCCGGCGATGCTGAATTTCTCGACCGGTGCCGCCGCGGCGCAGGCGGCGTGCCGCGCGGCAGAGATCCGACTGGTCGTGACCGCTCGACGCTTCGTCGAGAAGGCGAAGATCGAGCCGCTGATCGCGGCGCTGGCCACGCAGACGTCCGTGATCTATCTGGAGGATCTCAAGCAGGAGATCGGCCTCGCCCGGCGGCTGGCGGCGCTCGGCCGCACGATGTTCACGAGGACGCGACACTCGAAGAATCGCGCCGACGAGCCCGCCGTCGTCCTGTTCACGTCCGGATCCGAGGGCACGCCGAAAGGCGTCGTCTTGAGCCATCGCAATTTACTTGCGAACCGCCACCAGCTTGCGTCGGTCGTCGACGTCAGCCCGAAGGACGTCGTGCTCAACGCACTGCCGATGTTCCATAGCTTCGGTCTCACTGGCGGCGTCCTGCTCCCGCTCCTGTCGGGCGTTCGAACCTTTCTCTATCCGTCGCCGCTGCACTATCGAACCGTGCCCGAGATGGCGTACGGCATCGACGCGACGATCCTCTTCGGCACGGACACGTTTCTGGCCGGCTACGCGCGCGTGGCCGACACCTACGATTTCTACTCGGTGCGCTATGTCTTTGCCGGCGCCGAGCGAGTGAAAGCGGAGACCCGACGTGTCTGGTTCGAGAAGTTCGGCATCCGCATCCTCGAGGGATATGGCACGACCGAAACCTCGCCGGCGCTCGCCGTGAACACGCCGATGCACTTCAAGAGCGGCACGGTCGGGCGCCTGCTGCCGGGGATCGAATGTCGAGTGGAGCCGATCGATGGCATTGCGGCCGGCGGCCGGCTCTTCGTGCGCGGACCGAACGTCATGCTCGGATACGTCCGCGCCGAGCGCCCCGGCGTGCTCGAATCCCCTGAGGGCGGCTGGTACGACACCGGCGACATCGTGGAGCTCGACGCGGAGGGCTACGTCACCATCAAGGGCCGAGCGAAACGATTCGCCAAGGTCGCCGGTGAGATGGTGCCGCTCGGCTCAGTCGAAGACTTCATCGGCACGCTCTGGCCATCGGCCGTGCTCGCCGTCGTGGCCGTACCCGACGTCAAGCGCGGCGAACAGCTCGTGCTCGTCACTGATTATCCGCACGCGAGCCGCGCCGCGATCGCCGCCGCGGCGCGCGCCGCCGGTTTCCCGGAGATCTTCGTCCCGCGTTCCGTCATGCACGTCCCGAACGTCCCGCTTCTTGGAACGGGCAAGATCGATTACGTGAGCGTGAACAGATTGGCCGCGGAGCTCGCGGCGGCTTCGTGACGCTGGGACGGCACTTTCACAGATTTCATCCAAAACGCACGCTCGTTTCATACAAAACGCGCGCTCGACACAAAAACCTGCGCCTCTCACTGCTATAAAGGCGCCGGTCGCCCTGTCTCTCATCGCTCGAATTCCCCCGGCGCGTGCGAATCAGGAGGAACCAAATGAAACGATTGTGTTTCGCGCTCACGGCGAGCGCGGTCCTGGCGGTCGTCTGTACGACGGTTGCCTGGGCGGATGACAAAGACAAGGACAAGGATCGTCAGCTGAGAACCACCATCATCAGCGCGACGGTCTCAGCCGATCAGTCGACGTTGATGGTGACCGGCACAGGATTCGGCACGGCACCGCTCGTGGCACTCAACGGCATGCTGCTCGGCGGAGTCACGGTGAACGCCACGGGCACGGCGCTCACCGCAAACATGCCGGCGCTGCCGCCGGGCAGTTATCTGCTGCAGGTGCAAGGCCGATCGTTGAAGCGCAAAGACGGCCGCGGCCACGACGACGACGACGACGACAACGTCGCGTCATTCGTGCTCACGGTCGGCGCCGTTGGACCGAAGGGTGAGACCGGTGCAACGGGTGCGACCGGACCAGCGGGCGCCACCGGAGCAACCGGAGCGAGGGGCGCGACCGGAGCAGCGGGAGGAACCGGTGCGACCGGAGCAACTGGCGCAACGGGTCCAATGGGACCGATGGGAATTCCCGGCGCTCCTGGCGCAACTGGAGCGACGGGCGCGACCGGCGCGACAGGAGCACAGGGACCGGCTGGCGCTGGACTGACCTTCACCTTCGGTCCGGCGGTTTCTTCGAACACCGTCGGCGGCGCCGGCGGCAACCCGTTCGCGCTCATCGGCTGTCCCGCCGATCAACTCGCGGTCGGCGTGATCGTCCGAGCTGGAAATGACATGGACGCGTTCGGGTTGAAGTGCGCACCGATCACGAGCGTCCGTCTCACCTTCGGCGGAATCGGCGCGACAACCGGTGCCGTGACGGACACGGCGCTTGCGGGTAATGCGACCGGGGGAGGCCGTTCCGATCTCACATGTCCGGCCGGCTCCGCGGTGACCGGTGTGTTCGGGACGTTCACCGGCTCGATGAACGCGCTCGCCGCCCACTGCACGCGCATTGGCGACGGCCCCGCCGGCGACACGGCGTTCGGCGGCACACCGCGCGTTGGCGGCACGGCGTACGATGGCCTGTGCCCGGCCGGCACGGCGGTCACCGGCTTCTCCGGCCGGTCAGGACTTCTCGTCGATCAACTCACGCTCCGCTGCCAGTAGCGGACGCCCACGTCTTCTCGCCTTGCGACTGAAGGCCGGCGCCCGCCGGCCTTCGGTTGTTTTTTTTCGCGCGCGCGAATGGCCGCGCTGGATCGCCAACTGAGCCGCCGATCGTTTTTCGCGATTGTGTCAACGCGCGAATCGCCGTGGTAATCTCCCGCTGCTCCGCTCGCGCGCCCACCCCCGGAGGTTCCAACATGCACGTCAATCGCGGGATCGGTCTCTGCTTTGGTGTGTTCCTCGCTGTCTTCTGCGCGCAGATGCTCGCGCAGTCTCCCATCGGACGCGAAGTCGCTATCGTGAAACATCTGAGCGAAGGCGACGAGTTCAGAATCCCGCTCAGAGATCTCCTCGAACACGGACGTCGTCTCTTCGTCGCGAACTGGACGAAACAGGAAGGCGGCGGCCGGCCGCTGACCAAGGGCACCGGCGCGCCGCTCTCGGATCGGGCCGCTCCGCTGCTCTTTCCGCGAAACTTCAACCGCATCTCGGGTCCGGACTCGAACTCGTGCGCCGGCTGTCACAACCTGCCCTTCGGCATCGCCGGCGGCGGCGGCGACATCGTCGCGAACGTGTTCGTGCTCGGCCAGCGCTTCGACTTCGCGACGATGAACCAGATCCCCGACGGATTCACGACGAAAGGTACCTCCGACGAGAACGGTCTGCCCGTCGACCTTCAGCACATCGCGAACTCACGAAGCACGCTCGGTATGTTCGGCTCGGGCTACATCGAGATGCTGGCGCGTCAGATCACCGCAGACCTGCAAGCAATCCGCGACAGGATTGCCGTGGGAAAAACCGCGGCACTCGTCTCGAAACGGATCTCGTTCGGCAAACTGACGCGCACCGGCGCCAACACCTGGGATACGTCTGGCGTCACCGGTCTTCAGGCGTCGAGCCTTGCCGGCACGCCGCCGAATCTGATCATCCGTCCGTTTCATCAGGCCGGCGCGGTCATCTCGCTGCGGCAGTTCACGAACAACGCGATGAACCATCATCACGGGATTCAGGCGACCGAGCGTTTCGGCGTCGACACCGATCCCGACGGCGATGGGTTCACGAACGAGTTGACCGAGGCCGATGTCACGGCCGTGACGATCTTCCAGGCGACGCTTGCCGTCCCGGGGCGCGTGATTCCCGACGATTCAGCGACCGAGCAGGCGATCCGGATTGGCGAGCGCCGCTTCCTCGACATCGGATGCGCCAGCTGTCACGTTCCGAAGCTGCCGCTCGACGATCGCGGCTGGATCTTCACCGAACCCAGTCCGTTCAATCCAGTCGGCAACCGCCGGCCGAGCGACGGCCCGATCCTCGAGGTCAATCTCAATAGTCCGCGGCTGCCATCGCCCCGCCTCGAGTCGGAGCACGGCGTCGTGTGGGTGCCGGCCTTCACCGATCTCCGGCTGCATGACATCTGCGACGGCCCCGACGATCCGAGCATCGAGCCGATCGACATGCACGCGCCAGCCGGCTCGCCGGCGTTCTTTGCCGGCAACCGCCGCTTCATCACGCGGAAGCTGTGGGGCACGGCGAACGAGCCGCCGTACTTCCATCACGGACAGTTCACGACGCTGCGCGAGGCCGTGCTGGCGCACGGCGGCGAGGCGGCGTGGACCCGCGCGAACTTCAGCGCGTTGTCAGCCGCCGAGCGCGACGATATCATCGAATTCCTCAAGTCGCTGCAGGTGCTCCCGCCCGGGACCAACGCACTGGTCGTCGACGAGCGCGGGCGGCCGCGCAGCTGGCGATCGATGTTTTGATGTCGCGCGCCGTCTTCTTCGACCTCAACGGCACGCTCGTCTCGCCGATTAAAGTCGATCGTCTGAGCGAGCTCAGAATGGTTGACGGCGCGGCGGCGGCAGTCGCACGCCTTTCGGCAGCTGGCTTCGTCTGTCCGGTGGTGACGGTACAGGGCAGGATTGCCAAGGGTTTCTTCTCGCTCGAAGAATTTCAGGGATGGTTCACGATGCTCGCCGATCGATTCCGCGAGCACGGAGCGGAGATCGTCGGTCCCTACGTCTGCCCGCACCGGTTTCGCGAGCCGTGTCACTGCAAGAAACCGAACACGTTTCTGTACGAGCAGGCGGCCGCCGATCACGGGATCGATCTCGGCCGGTCCTTTCTAATTGGTGATTCGGCCGCCGATGTGGAAGCGGCGTCCAGATTCGGCGGACGCGGCTGCCTGGTGCGAACGGGCTGGGCGGCTGACGAGCGCGAAGTGCAGCGGGCGATGCCGTACGCATCGCATGTGGCCCGGTCGGTGGGAGATGCAGCGACCTGGATTCTCCGGCAGCCCGAATAGACCGCCGGAGAGAAGACACCGGCCCCTCACAACCGTGAGGGTCCGAGGAGCGCCAGGAACAACATCCGTGAGAGGCCATCCATGACTCTCGTTCGACGCATCATCAGTGTTGCGGCGATTGTCGTCCTGATCGCCGCGATCTTTGGAGGCGGCTGGCTGACGGGCAGGCTCGGGATTGGATCAGCGGTCGATCCTGCTTCGCTCCCGGAGTTGGAACGGCAGTTCACGGAACGGATGCGCGACGTGAGTCTCGTCGGCTCATTCACCGTCGACGGCAGGGAAGGCCGCACGCCGCGCGCCGATCGGTACGACATCTCCAGCGTCGAGAAAGTCGGCGACAATCTGTGGCGGTTCAACGCCGGTATGCAGTGCTGCGGCGTCAACGGCGTGATCCCGATCGTCGTCCCGATGCGCTGGAACGGCGACACGCCGATGATCATGATGACCGATACAACGCTGCCGGGACTCGGCACGTTCACGGTCCGCGTCTTCTTCTACGGCGATCGCTACGGCGGCACGTGGCAGCATGGCGCGGTTGGCGGGCACATGTCCGGACGGATCGAGAAGCGCACGGTGACGGATCGATGATGAAATCACCGTAGCGCCGCTGCAGGAGCGGGCGGGGGAGACGAACATGCAGGTGACGATGGGACTCCGGCGTGCGGCGTCGATCCGCGGGAACGACCCGGCGATGATCGACGGCGATGTCCGGCGCACCTGGCGCGAGACGCAGAATCGAGTCGCCCGGCTGGCCGGCGCGCTGCAGCGCATCGGTCTCGCGCCAGGCGACCGCGTCGCCATCCTCATGCTGAACAGCCACCGCTATCTCGAGCTCTATTACGCCGTGCCATGGGCGGGCGGTCTGGTGATGCCGCTCAACATCCGCTTGTCACCGACGGAGATCCTCGCGCAGATCACCGACGCCGAGCCATCGTTCATCGTCGTCGACGACACGTTCCATCGCGTCACGGCCGCGCTCGCGACTCAGATGCCGAGCATCCGCGCGGTCATTCACGCTGGCGGCACCGCGGCGGCCGACCAGACGATCTCGTACGAGAGCCTCGTGGCGGACGGCCCCGCCGTCGACGATGCGGACCTCGGCGGCGACGACGTGTACGGCATCTATTACACGGGTGGGACGACGGCAGCCTCCAAAGGTGTGATGCTCACGCACGACAACATCGTGGTGAATGCCTACAACGTCGCGCTATCCGCGTCGTACCAATCCCGCGACGTGTATTTGCACGCCGCGCCGATGTTCCACGCGGCCGACGGCGCCAGCACGTTCGCGGTGACGATGGTCGGTGCCACGCATACCTTCATCCCGGCGTTCGATCCGGCGCGCTGGGCGCAGGCCGTTGATGCGTTCGCTGTGACGACATGTCTCATCGTCCCCACGATGATCAACGCCCTGGTGCAGTGGCCCGGGCTCGCCGCGCACAGCCTGCGGTCGCTGCGCCTCCTGTTGTACGGCGCCTCCCCGATTTCCCGTCCGCTGCTCGCGGAAGCGCAGAAGAAATTTCGCTGCGAGTGGCAGCAGGGCTACGGCATGACGGAGACGTCGCCCGTGCTGACGATGCTGCCGGCCGCTGACCATGCGCTCGAGGGACCAACCGTTCATCGTCTCGCGTCGGCGGGTCTGCCCGTGCCCAACGTCGAGGTCGCGGTACTCGATGGCGAGGGACACCGCGTGGCGCCGGGAACCGTCGGCGAGATCTGCGCGCGCGGTCCGGTCGTGATGAAAGGGTATTGGCGGAAGCCGGAGGAAACCGCGCGGGCGATCCGCGACGGGTTCATGCACACGGGCGATCTCGGATACATGGATGAAGACGGCTACGTGTATCTCGTCGATCGGGTCAAGGACATGATCGTGACGGGCGGCGAGAACGTCTACTCGGTGGAAGTCGAAGCCGTCCTCTATTCACATCCGGCGGTCCTCGAAGCGGCGGTGTTCGGTATTCCGCACGAGACGCTGGGCGAGCAGGTCCACGCGACGGTCGTGCTGAAAGAGAACCGTCAGGTGCTGCCGGAGGACCTGATCGCGCACTGCCGGCAGGCCATCGGCGGCTACAAATGTCCCAAGACCATCAGCGTTCACGGCGAGCCGCTGCCGAAGAGCGGCGCCGGGAAGATCCTGAAGCGAGAGTTGCGCGCCAAGTATTGGGCGGGCTTCGAACGGCAGATTCATTAACGGGGTATACGCGTACACTAACGCCAATGGCGACGACGACGCTTCGTGCCGATCGTGCTTCCCGTGACATCGATGCCCTGACGTCCTCGACGCTCAAACATCTGCGCGAGCGGTGGTGGAACGCGGAGTTCACCGAGTTTCTCCGCGAAACGCTGGTGCCGCACGCGGGCGATCGGATTCTCGACGTCGGCTGCGGCGTCGGCACCGCCGAGCTCGCGCTCGGCAAGCTGGGGATCTCGCAGCTGGAGCTCTACGGCGTCGATTTGATCGCGACGCGCGTCGCCGACGCGGTAAAGGCCGCGCGCAAGCACAACGTCGGCGCCGGGTTTGCTGCCGCCGACACGCGGGCGCTGCCGTTTGGGGACCGCGTCTTCGATTCCACCTTCTGCGTCGCCGTGCTGCAGCACGTCCGCGACGTCGCAGGCGCGGTCGGAGAATTCGCCCGCGTCACCAAACCAGGCGGCCGCATCCTCGTCGTCGAACCGGACAACGCCGCGCGATACTGGTACAGCTCCACGCGCACCGGCGCCGCCGCGTTCGAGATCGCCACGCGCTTCTTCAGGGCGGTCGAGGCGTTCGGCGACAGCGCCGACCTGGCTGTCGGGCCGAGGATCTCGGACGTCTTTGCGCCGCACGGCATCGAGCCGATCGCCGTGCGGCTCTTCCTGGTCTCGCGCGTGCGGCTCGGCCCTCCACCTCCAACCGTCTGGCAGGCGCGCCGGGATGTCATCACCGGCGCGATCGATCGCGTTCAGGATGAGTCGCTGCGGGAAATGGGTCGCCATTACCTCCGCGTGCTTGAGCGCTACGCCAACGAGGCTGCTGCCGCCGGCTCCCGCTTCGTCGAGATTCAGAACACCACGCTGTTCGCCACCGTCGGGAAGAAGAAAAAGCCTGAAGTCTGACCTGCGGTCAGACCACGGTCAGACCACAGTCAGACCGCGGTCAGACCACGGTCAGACCACGGTCAGACCACGGTCAGACCACGGTCA
>DAIUKO010000114.1:0-4724 GCA_036848175.1 Vicinamibacterales bacterium
TTCGAGCGCGGCGCGTTCACCGGCGCGATTCAGCACAAGCCGGGCAAGTTCGAGTTCGCCAATCACGGCACGATGTTCCTCGATGAGATCGGCGACATGAGCTTCCCGCTGCAGGCCAAGCTGCTGCAGGTGCTGCAGGATGGCGAGTTCGCGCGACTCGGCGGGAAGCACGACGTGAAGGTCGACGTGCGCGTGATCGCGGCGACCAACCGCGATCTCGAGGAGATGGTCGCGCGCGCGCAGTTCCGCGAAGATCTTTTCTTCCGGTTGAACGTCGTCTGCATCAACCTGCCGCCGCTGCGCGATCGGCGCGAGGAAGTGCCGATTCTCACCGACTACTTCCTGAAGAAGTACTCGGTCCAATACAACAAGCCGTGCTCGGAGATCTCGGCGGAGACGATGCGGCTCTTCATGGACTACGACTGGCCGGGCAACGTGCGCGAGCTCGAGAACCTGATCAAGCGCGCCGTCGTCCTCGGCAGCGAAGCGCCGATCCGGAAGGAGATCAGCCACGGCATCGCGATGGCCGCGCATCGCGTCCATGCCGCGCATCAGCCGGCGATCGCCGGTCTGCCCGCGGCCGGCCATCCGATGGCGCCGCGCACCAACGGATCGCCCGCCGCTGCCGCGGCGGCCGCGCCGGCGCCGGCGCTGCCCACGCCGGCCGAACTCGCCAACGCCGCCGCCGACGCCGGCAACTACTCGCTCAAGGACATTTCGCGGGAAGCCGCCCGCCAGGCGGAGCGCGAGCTGATTTTCAAGATGCTGCAGCACACGCGCTGGAACCGGAAAGAGACCGCAGAGATCCTCGGCATCAGCTACAAGGCGCTCCTCTACAAGATCAAAGAGAACGGCCTGGACAAGGCTTCATAACGCCATGACGAGTAGTGCTTTCTACGAAGAGGGCTCGAGGCTCCTGACGCCGGGCGCGTTCGAATTCGTGCTCGACGCGGAGCTCAAGCGCGCCGTGCGCTCGCAGAATTTTCTCACCCTCGTGACCGTCGAAGCGGCGCGCGAGTGGGACGGCGTCCTCGTGACCGCCGACGACGGCACGGTTCACGAGGTGGCCGAGATCATCGGCCGCGAGGTCCGCGACACGGATCTCATCGGCCACACCGACAAAGGCACGCTCGCCCTCGTCCTGCTCGACGCCGACTACGAGCACTCGACGCGCGTCATCGATCGGCTGCTCGCACGCATCGAGAACTACGAATTCCCGACGCAGATGCGCATCGCCGTCGGTGCGGCCTGCTATCCGACCCACGCCGTCGACGCCGATTCGCTGAAACGCACCGCCATGTCACGGCCGCTGGTGAACTGGCGCGGCGGCATCAAGTCGCTGGCTGACAACAACTGAGGTAGACCGTCATGAAGCACACGTCTCTCACCGCTGCCCTTCTCGCCGCCTCGCTGTCGTTCACGCCGCTCGTCCTGGCGAAAGACGCCGACAAGAAGAAGCCGCAGACGACCCCCTTCAACGACGAGTACAAGGTCGGTCCCGGCGACAAGCTGCGCATCGAGGTCTACAAGGATCAGCAGCTCTCGCAGTCGGTGCAGGTCCGCCCCGACGGCAAGATCACGCTGCCGCTCATCGGCGACATGGAAGCGACCGGACGAACGCCGCTCGAGCTGCGCGACACGATCACGAAGTCGCTGAAGGATTACGTCAACAACCCGACCGTGACCGTCATCGTCGTCGAAGCGATTGCCTCGCAGATCTACGTGATGGGTGAGGTGACGCACCCCGGCACGATGCAGCTCTATGGCCCGACCACGATTCTCCAGGCGCTGGCGATGGCCGGCGGCTTCAAGGAATTCGCGAACACCAAGGACGTCAAAGTGCTCCGTCCGACGTCCGGCGGCATGGAGACGATCCGGTTCAACTACAAGGACGTTCTCAACGGCGACGCGCGCCCCTTCTACCTCCGCTCGGGTGACACCGTCATCGTTCCCTAGGGATTCGTGATGTGGGAGTCGGGATTCGTCGCGATTCGCGATTGGGGATTCGAGAGATGCTGATACGAGTTCTCTCCCTGTTCGTCGTCGGCCTGCTCGTGCTGGCCACGCCGCTTCACGCGCAGGAAAAGATTGGCACAAGCGGTCCGGGGGTGTCGTACCGCGGCGGATGGACGATTACACCGTCGTTCGGCTTTGCGGAGACTTACGACGACAACATCTCGTTGTTCGGCGTGAATACCGCGGAAAATCAGAACGACGACTACATCGCCACCTACTTCCCTGCCGTCGATCTCCACTACGCCGGGAAACACACGCGGTTCGGCGCGGACTACAGCGGCAGCTTTCTGAGCTATCAGACGTTCACGCTGTTGAACCGCTGGGACCAGCACCTGAACATCAACCTCAAGCGGCAGGAAACGGCGCGACTGAGCTGGTTCGCACACGGCAACGCGGCCGCGCTGCCGTCGACCGAGGCGATCGAGCTCGGCGGCATTCCATATCGCCACACCGGCGCGAAGACGCTCGATGGCCGCGGCGGCGTCGAGTACGTGTTCAGCGCGCGCGATTCGCTCGTGACCACGCTGAATTATCAGCGCGTCGCGTTCGATCGGCCGGCCGACGTTCGCGTCGGTCTACGCGGCGGCGACGTGGCCGAGTCCTTGAACGTCTGGCGCCACAAGATCAACTCGCGCCTCGCGACCGGCGCTGACTATTCGTTCCGGCGCGCGCGCGTCGTCGGCGACCCCGAGCCCTTCAACATCCACACGGCCGAAGGCGCGATCGACTACGAGCTCTCGCCGAGCTGGTCGTTCAGCGGCGGCGGCGGCGTCGTCTACACCGCGCCGACGCTGATCACGCCGGCGCGCACCGGCCCGGCCTGGCGGCTGGCATTCGAACGGCATCAGGGCGCCACGACCTTCCACGTCGGCTACCTGCGCTCCTTCATCCCCTCGTTTGGCT
The DNA here is from genome assembly GCA_036848175.1 of Vicinamibacterales bacterium. Lineage (GTDB taxonomy): Bacteria > Acidobacteriota > Vicinamibacteria > Vicinamibacterales > CAVVIG01 > QHWF01. Next base: position 2,920 of record DAIUKO010000114.1, read on the forward strand.
ACGGCGGCACGGTTCAGAACGAAGAAGCGGGTATCGGTTTCCACACGCCGCTCTTCAACAGCCGGCACTGGTACACCGACAACTCGCTGGTCTACCGCGACAACGAGCCGCTCACCAACACCGTCCAGCAGTTGCCGTTGCGTTCGTTGCGCACCTACTCGGTGATCGGCTGGACGCCGCAGGGATGGGTGCGCGTCGAGGGCTTCTACTCGCGCGTGCAGCAGACCAGCCTGCGTGTGGGAGGCCAAATCTATCGCAATCGCTTCGGATTTCAGATCGTGACCTCCAAGCCTATGAGGGTGCAGTAATGGAAGAGCCTCGTTTCGATCCGCTCGACTACGTCTCGGTGTTCAACCGGCGCAAGTGGTGGTTCATCGTCCCGGTCGTGCTCTCGATCATCGTCGGCACCGTGCTGGTGTGGACGCTGCCCCGCTCCTATCAGGCGACGACGACCATCGCCGTCAGCGCGGCCCGGATCGCGCCGAACCTGAGTGGCGCGGCGGAGATCGACAAGCAGGAGCGCATGCGCGCCGTGTCGCAGCAGCTTCTCAGCCGGCCGGTTCTCGAGCGGACCGCGCGCCTCGAACATCTCGATCAGCAGGGCACGATCGACTCGGCGATCAGCGGGCTGCGCAGCAACGTCTCGGTCGCGCTGCCCGACTCGATCACACCGACGTCGGGCCCGACGGCGCAGCAGCTCTCGCCCGATCAGAAGGCAAGCCTGGACACCTACATCGTGACCTACATCGACGATTCGCCCGACGCGGCGCAGCGCATCCTCAACCGCCTGGCGCAGGTGTTCGCCGACGAGAACAGCAAGTCGCGCGAAATCCGCGCCCAGGACACCTCTCAGTTCATCGAGGGCCAGCTGCGCGCGAGTGAGGCTCGGCTGGGCACGCTCGAAGAGCGGCTGCGGCAGATGAAGGAATCGAACATGGGACGCCTGCCGGAGCAGACCAACGCCAACCTCGCGATGGTCTCGGCGCTCCAGCGCCAGCTCGAGTCGAACGCAACCGCGACGCGCGGCGAACAGGATCGCCTGTCGATGATCGAGCGGCAGATCCAGTCGATGCAGCAGGGTGCCGACGATGCCATCGCGATGGCGAAGGGCACACCGGCCGAGAGCGCGCAGTCGCGCGTGGTCAGCCTGCGTCACGAACTGGCGACGGCGCAGCTCGCCTATACCGAGAAGCATCCCGAAGTGATTCGGCTCACGCAGGAACTGTCTGACGCGGAGAAGGCCGCCGCGATCGAGCGGTCGCGCCCGACGTCCGACCGGATGGCCATGCTCAATTCGAACGGCGAATACCGTCAGCTGGTCAAGGAACGCGACACGACCAGGATGCGGATCGCCGAGCTGCAGCGGCAGACCGCGGCGATCAACGGCCAGATCGGAGGATATCAGGCCCGCGTCGAAGCGGCGCCGCGCGTCGAACAACAGATGACGTCAGTGACGCGCGAGTACGAACTCGAACGGAGCGCCTACAACGACCTGACGCAGAAAAAGCAGGCCGCTCTCCTCAACGAAGAGATCCAGCGCAAACAGGGCGGCGAACAGTTCGCCGTGCTGGTGCCGGCCGGCCGGCCGGACGAGCCGTTCAAGCCGAAGCCGTTCCGCGTGATGTTGATGGCGCTGGCGGCCGGCCTGGTGCTCGGCGGCGCCGCGATGATCGGCCGTGAGTATCTGGACCGCTCGGTGCACGACGCGCGCGGTCTTCGCGATGAATTCGAGCTGCCGGTGCTCGCGGAGATTCCGCGCATCGAACCGGCTGTGTGAATTGCGGATTGCGGATTGCGGATTGCGG
>DAIUKO010000114.1:4824-20048 GCA_036848175.1 Vicinamibacterales bacterium
GATTGATTGGCGATTGATGCGTGGAAATCCACAATCAATCCGCAATCCGCAATCCTCAATCCGCATTGACGAGGGACAGTATGAGTCGCATTCAACACATTCTCGAGAAGGCTGAGCGCGAAGGCACTGCCCTTCGCACCAGCCGGCTGGGCGGCAATGGAAGTTCGCCGGCGGCGGTTGCCGAGGCGTCGATCGCGCCGACACCGGTTGCGCCGATGCCGATCGCGCCACCGCCGCCAATGGTCGCGGCGCCGCCGCCGGCTCCGATGCCGCCAACTGCGTCGGCGGCCGTCCCCGTCGCCGCCGAGATTCCATCGCCGCCATCGGTCGTCGAAGCGCCGCCGATCGTTCCCGGCGCGCCGCCGCCGCACGTCGCGGCAGTGGTTCCCGGCGCGATCGAGAATTTCACCACGCGTCTGAACCCGCTGCTCGTCGCCGGGCTGGCGCCGAAGTCGCTCGTCGCCGAACAGTACCGTCAGCTGCGCACCCGCCTGGCACACGCCGAGAACGGGCACACGCTGCGGACGGTGATCGTCACCAGCCCGCAGAAGGGCGAGGGCAAATCGCTGACCTCGGCGAACCTTGCGCTGACGATGGCGCAGGAGCTTCAGCGGCACGTCGTGATCGTCGAAGCGGATCTGCGGAAACCGTCGCTGGAGCACCTGTTCGGGCTGCCGCCGGGTCCCGGCCTCGCCGAGTTCCTCATCGGTGCAGTGGAATTGAATGACGTCATGCGGTTCCTGCCGGACCACAACCTGACTGTCATCACCGCCGGCACGGCGCCGACCAATCCGGCGGAGCTGCTCGGATCGACGGCGATGCGCCGTCTGCTCGATCAGCTGCGCACGCGGTTCGACCGCGTCATCCTCGACACCCCGCCGGTCCTGCCGCTCGCCGACGTCGCCGTGCTGGCGCCGATGGTCGACGGCGCGCTGCTGGTCGTCCGCGCCGGCGTCACCCCGAAGCCGGCGATCGAGAACGCGCTGCGCGGCTTCGATTCGTCACGCCTGATCGGCATCGTGTTGAACGAATCCGGCCAGGAAGCCAACTACCGTTACGACACTAGACATTGACATTGAGGATTGAGGATTGCGGATTGCGGATTTATTGCGGATTGAATCTGCGATGAATCCGCAATTGGTCAATCGCGGATTTATTGAGGATTGAATCGACAATAAATCCGCAATCCGCACTCCTCAATCCGCAATATGGAAACTCACGGTGCAGGTCTTCAACAGGAACGTATCGGTCAGAGGGTTGACCGTCTTCGGCTTCGAGGTGATTCTCATCTCGGGCTCGATGGTCGTGGCGGCCGATCTTCACGGCGGGTTCGCCGCGCCGGACGCCTCGGCGGTGCTCGGCGGGCCGCCGCCGACGCTCTGGAGGATTGCGCTGGTCACGGCGCTCTGCCAGCTGTGCTTCTACTACAACGACCTCTACAACCTCACGGTCGTTCACTCCAATCGTGAGCTCGTCGTCCGTCTGCTGCAGGCGGCCGGCGCCGCCGCCATCGTGCTGGCGTTCGCCGGCGTGTTCGCGCCGTCGCTGATTGTCGACCCCGGCACGTTCGTCACCGCGCTCGGCGTGTTCGTCGTCGCCGTGCTCACCTGGCGCGTCACGTTCAACTATTTCGCGCGCGATCCGCAGTTCGAGGAGCGCGTGCTGATTCTCGGCACCGGCCAGACCGCCCGGCGCGTGGCGCAGCAAATCGGCACCCAGCAGGACTTCGCCTATCGGCTGGTCGGCTTCGTCGACGATCGCGAGGACGCCACCTACGTGCGCCAGCACGACATTCTCGGCGGCGTCGGCGACATCGATCAGCTGGTCGTGCAGAAACGCGTCGACCGCATCGTCGTTGGCCTGTCCGATCGGCGCGGCCGACTTCCGATCGAGCAGCTGCTGCGGGCGAAGCTGTCCGGCGTCCGCGTCGAGGATGCCACGACCACCTACGAGCGCCTGACCGGAAAAATTCTCATCGACGACCTCAAACCGAGCTGGCTGATCTTCTCCGACGGCTTTCGCGCGTCGCGCTGGACGCGGTTCGTCAAGCGCATGCTCGATCTCGCGTTGTCGCTGATCGGCTTCATCCTCGCGTCGCCGCTGATGCTGCTGACGGCGCTGGCGGTCACCCTCGATTCCGCCGGACCGGCGTTGTACCGCCAGGAGCGCGTCGGCGAGAACGGCCGCGTCTTCAGGATCTACAAGTTCCGATCGATGCGCATCGACGCCGAGCAGGCGGGCGCGCCGATCTGGGCGACCGACAAGGACCCGCGCGTGACACGCGTCGGACGGTTGATCCGCCTGACCCGGCTCGACGAGCTGCCGCAGCTCTGGAACGTGCTCAACGGCGACATGAGTTTCGTCGGTCCGCGGCCGGAGCGGCCGTTCTTCGTCGAGCAGCTCGCGCGCGAGATTCCGTTCTACATGCAGCGCCACGCGGTGAAGCCAGGTGTGACCGGCTGGGCGCAGGTGAAATACCGCTACGGCTCCTCGATCGAAGACGCGATGGAGAAGCTGCGCTACGACCTCTACTACATCAAGCACCTCTCGATCGTCTTCGACCTGACGATCGTCCTCGACACGGTCAAGGTCATCCTGTTCGGAAAGGGCGCCAAGTGACCGGAGATCGCGCGAAGGCCTTCGCCGAGCCGAGCGACAGTCCGCTGGTGACGGTGGCCCGCAATGTCGGCACGCGCTACCTCGCGATCGGCGTCGACGCGCTGATCGGGCTGGTGCTGCTTCCGTTCAACGTCCGCCACCTCGGCCCGTCGGCGTACGGCCTGTGGATGCTGACCGCGTCGATGACGACGTACTTCTCCGTTCTCGATCTCGGATTCGGCGGATCGATCGTGAAGTTCGTCGCGCACTATCGCGCCCGCCATGACGTCCGCGGCCTGAACGAGATCGCGAGCACGCTGTTCTTCATCTTCTCGGTCTGCGGCGCGGTGGCTTATCTCGTCTTCGTCGTGCTGGCGTTCAACATCCAGCACATCGTCAACATTTCGCCCGACCAGTTCGCGACCGCGCGGGCGCTGCTGCTCGTCATCGGCACGTATGTCTCGCTCGGTTTTCCCTTCAGCATCTTCGGCGGGATCATCAACGGCTTCCAGCGTTACGACCTGAACAACCTGGTCGGCGTCGTCAGCAGCCTGATCGTCGCCGGCATCAACGTCGCGATGCTGCTGCTGGGATTCAGCCTGGTCGAGCTCGTGCTCGTCACGACCAGCGTACGCGTGCTCACCTACCTGGTCTACCGGATGAACGCCTATCAGGTCTTCCCGGCGCTGTCGATCCGGCCGTCGCGGTTCCTCTGGTCGCGCGTGCGGGAGCTGACCGGCTTCAGCGTCTACGTGTCGATCATCGACTGGTCGAACAAGTTGAACTACTCGATCGACGCGATCGTGATCGGCGCGTTCATGTCATCCGCGGCGGTGACCTTGTGGACCGTGCCGCAGCGGCTCGCCGAGATGCTGCAGCGGCTGACGAACCAGTTGAACGGCGTCCTCTTCCCGGTCGTCGTCGACAGCGACTCGGGGCAGAAGCCAGAGCGGCTGCGCGCGATTTTCATTCAGGGCACGCGGTTGTCCCTGGTCAGCGTCATGCCGATCGCCGGCGGCCTGATCATGCTGGCGGCGCCGCTGATTCACGCGTGGGTCGGTCCCAGGTTCGACGAAAGCGTTCTGGTCGCGCAGATTCTGGTGTTCGTCGTCGCCATCCGCGTTGGCAACGCCACCGCGACGACGCTGCTCAAGGGCGCCGGCCGCCATCGACTGCTGGCGTTCGCCAATGCGGGCGCCGCGCTCGCCAACCTCGTCCTGAGCTTGTTGTGGATCCGGCGTTTCGGGCTCGTCGGTCAGGCGATGGGGACGCTCGTGCCGGTCGCCTTCACATCGGTCTTCATTCTGTGGCCGGCGGCGTGCCGGCGCGTCGGCGTCACGCCGATGCGCGCGTTTCTGGACGCCGTCTGGCCGGCGGTCTGGCCGACGACGGCGATGGCGCTGGTCGTGATTCCGTTGCGCGATGCTCTGCCGCCGCGGCTGTTTTACGTCGCCCTGACGGCGATCGCCGGCGGGCTCTGCTACGCAGGAGTGTTTCTGGCATTCGCGGTGACAAAGGAGGAGCGGCACATCTACGTCGCAAAGGCGACAGAACTGCTGCGCGCACGGCGTCGAATCGCGGCGGCGGCGTAATGAGAGATCGGCGGCCCAAAGGGCTGGCCTGCGAATGAGGCAGGCGTACTCGCGGGGCGGGCCGTTCAGGCCCGCCAGAGGGAGACCAATGAGGGGGATCATTCTCGCGGCGGGCAAGGGATCGCGCTTGAACGGCACGATCGGCGACAAACCGAAATGCCTGCTGCGTGTCGGCGACAAGACGCTCGTGGAACGGCAGATTGAATCGCTGCGATGGGTTGGCATCGACGACATCGTGGTCGTGGTCGGCTGTCAGGCCGAGCGCGTCCGGCGGACGTGCGGGCACGACCTCACCTATATCGAGAACACGCGCTTCGCTCAAACCAACAGCCTCTACTCGCTCTGGCTGGCACGGCCTCTGCTCGTCGACGGATTCGTCGTGATGAACTGTGACGTCCTCTTCCATCCTCAGCTGCTCGAGGACCTCGTCACCGCGCGTGACGAGGACGCGCTGCTCATCGCTTACACCGAGGGTCTGCTCGGCGACGAAGAAATGAAAATCAAGGTGCGGCGCGGCCGCGTCGTCGAGATCGCGAAGACGCTCGCGCCGGATGAGGCTGACGGCGAGAACCTGGGCATCGTGAAATTCGGCACCGCCGGCGCGCGCCTGGTCACACGCCTCCTCGACGAGCGCGTCTCGGCCGGCAACCTGCGCGACTGGGCGCCGAAGGCCTTCGGCGAGTTCGCGCGGCTGCGTCCACTCAACGTCATCGGTACGCGCGGGTATCCGTGGATCGAGATCGATTTTCCAGAGGACTACGAACGCGCGGTCCGCGAAGTCTTGCCCGCGATCGAGGGCGAAGACGACGCCCGGCCGAAGTCGGACACCACGTCCGTCGTGCGCAGTGTCCGCCTTCACGCGGACGAGACCCGGCCGCTCGTGCGCGCAGTCGGCGAATAACGGAGAGCACACATGTACGAACGCTTCTATCGGCTTCGTGAACGACCCTTCGCGCTGACACCGGATCCCGACTATCTCTATCCGAGCCGGGTCCACAAGGAGGCGCTCGGGTATCTGCGTTACGGCATCGAGACGCATGCCGGATTCGTCGTCATCACCGGCGCGATCGGCTCCGGCAAGACGACGCTGCTGCAGACGCTGCTGCGCGGACTCGACAATCGGACGACGGTCGCGCGCGTCATGAACACGCTGCTCGACCCGCGCGAGCTGCTCGAGGCGGCGATGATCGACGTCGGTCTGGATCCGACCGGCAAGTCGAAGCCGATCATGCTGAAAGAGTTCGGCGAGTTCCTGGTCAACGAGCGCTCGGCCGGACGCCTGGTGCTGCTGGTCATCGACGAAGCGCAGAACCTGTCGCTGCCGGCGCTCGAGGAGATCCGGATGCTCTCGAATCTCGAGACCGAGAAGTCGAAGCTGCTGCAGATCATCCTGATCGGACAGCCGGATCTGCGCGACAAGCTGGCGCGGCCGGAGCTCGAACAGCTGCGCCAGCGCATCACGGTCAGCTATCACCTCGAGGCGCTCGACGCCGACGAGACCGCGCGCTACGTCAATCACCGGCTGGCGCGCGCGTCGGCCGGCGCGCCGCTCGAGTTCGACCGCCCGGTCACCGATCGCATTCATGCCCGCAGCGGCGGCGTGCCGCGGATCATCAACGTCATCGGCGACGCGACCCTGGTCTTCGGCTACGGCGAAGAGCGCAGCGAGATCGACGCCGCGCTCATCGAAGACGTGATCGCCGATCTCGACGCCACCGGCGTGCTCGGTCCGCGATCCAATCCGAACCGGCACGCGTCGGTCGTTCCCGCCGACCCGGCGGCGGCGGCGGCCGCGCTGCAGGGCACTTCGGTGCCGTTGACGCAGGAACGCAGCGGTGCAGTCGTCGATCCGGCAGGCGTGGCGATGGCCAACGCGGCCACCGCGGCGGCGATCATGGCGCAGAAGGCCGAACACGAACGACGCATGCGCGAAATCGCGGATCGTGAACACCAGATGCGCAAGCGTGAAGAAGACATCGCCGCGCGCGAACGTGAGCTGGCGGAACAGCGCCGCGTCCTCGCGGATCAGTACCGTTTGCTGCGCGCGCATCCAACCGAAGCCAAACCGGCCGCGCCGGCGCCAGCCGGGGCACCGGCCGCAGCCGCCGTGTCCGCGCCCGCGGCGACGCCGGCCGCAGTCCTGCCGAAGATGTGGCCGCCCGCGCCTCGTTCGCAAACGCCGAGCTACATGTTTCAACCGCGGCGCCGCGCCAGCTTCTGGCGGCGAGTCAAACACACCCTGCTGGGTATCCCCGAACCGGTTCTGGAGGATTCGTTGTGAGTGATGTGGTGTCCTTGCGCGATCGGCTGGCCGATCGATCGGCGCGCGCCGGCGTCATCGGGCTCGGCTACGTCGGGCTCCCGCTTGCGGTGGAGTTCGCGCGAGCCGGTTTCAGCACGACCGGTATCGATCTCGATACGCGCAAGGTCGACGCGGTGAATCGAGGCGCGTCGTACATCCCAGACGTGCCGAGCGAGGAAGTGGCGCGGCTCGTGGCCCGCCGCCGGCTGCGCGCAACGGCCGACTTCGCCGCGGTCGCGGAGCTCGACACGATCAACATCTGCGTGCCGACGCCGTTGAGAAAAACCAAGGACCCCGACATGTCGTACATCGTGTCGGCCGTCGAGCAGATTGCGAGGTACCTGCATCCCGGGATGCTGATCGTCCTGGAGTCGACGACCTACCCCGGCACGACCGAGGAGCTGGTCAAGCCGATGCTCGAGGCGACCGGCCTGACGGCGGGCGTCGATTTCTTGCTGGCGTTCTCGCCCGAGCGCGTCGACCCCGGCAACCCGACGTTCAACACGCGCAATGTGCCGAAGGTCGTCGGCGGATTCGGTGCGGAGTCGACCGAGCTGGCAGCGATGCTCTACGGCGCGGCGATCGAGACGATCGTGCCGGTCAGCTCGCCGCAGGCCGCCGAGATGGTCAAGCTGCTCGAGAACACGTTCCGGATGGTCAACATCGGACTCGTCAACGAGATCGCGTTGATGTGCGATCGCCTGGGCATCGATGTCTGGGAAGTGGTGAAGGCCGCGGCGACGAAGCCGTTCGGGTTCATGCCCTTCTACCCCGGCCCCGGCCTCGGCGGCCACTGCATCCCGATCGATCCGTTCTATCTGTCGTGGAGGGCGAAGCAGTTCGGATTCGATCCGCGCTTCATCGAGCTCGCCGGCCAGGTGAACGGCGCGATGCCGCACTTCGTCGTGGACAAGATTACCGACGCGCTGAACCGGCACGAGAAGGCGGTCAACGGATCGCAGGTGCTGATCCTCGGCGTCGCCTACAAGCGCGACATCGACGACATCCGCGAGTCGCCGTCGCTCGATGTCATGACGCTGCTTCACAAGAAGGGGGCGAAGGTGCGCTACGCGGATCCGTTCGTGCCGGCGCTCGACGCGCGCGCGTGGCACGGGGGCATCGCTTTGAAGAGCGACCCGCTCACCGCCGGCGCAATCGCATCAGCCGACTGCGTCGCGATTCTCACCGAACACAAGACGGTGGACTACGCGATGGTCCTCGCGTCGGCGAAGCTCATCGTCGACACGCGCAACGCGATTGCAGGCGAACATCCTCACGTCTTCAAGCTCGGCGCGCCGAGCCCGGCTCTCACGGAGCGCCAGCCCGAGCAGGCGGTGGCATGACCGTCGTGACCGTAGTGTTCTGGCTTTCCGTCGTGGCGGTCATGTACGTCCTCGCCGGGTACCCGGTCGTGCTCTTCACGTGGTCCCGGCTGCGGCCGCGGCGCTTCAGCCTGCTGACGTCGGACGTCAAATCTGAACCCACAATCTCCATCGTCATCGCGGCACGCAATGAAGGTCACCGCCTGGCCGCGCGCATCGACAATCTCCTCAGCCTGGACTACCCCGCCGACAAGCGGCAGATCATCGTCGTCTCCGACGGCTCGACCGACGACACGCTCGACGTGCTGGCGCGCTACGGCGACGCCGTGGAAGCCTTCGCGATCCCGCCCAGCGGCAAGGCCGCCGCGCTGAACGAGGGCGTCCGCTGTGCGCGAAACGAGATCCTCGTCTTCGCGGACGCGCGCCAGGTTTTCGAACGGGCTGCGCTGCGCGAACTGGTTGTGCCGCTCGCCGATCCGTCGGTCGGCGCCGTCACCGGTGAGCTGCTGCTGGACGCCGAGTCGCCCTGCCGCCGAGCGGGAGACGATCGGCGGGGCGGAGACGCGAGTCCGCGGCAGCGCGCAGCGACCGACTCACGTGTCGGCCCCCGCGTTGTCGATCGCCGCGCTGGCGTCGACCGCCGCAGCAGCGTGCGATCGACGATTGCGGACGGCGTCGGCCTGTACTGGAAGTACGAAAAGCAGATCCGGCGTTTGGAGAGCACGATCGACTCGACGCTCGGCGCGACCGGCGCCATCTATGCGATCCGGCGATCGCTGTTCCAGCCGCTGCCCGAAGACACGCTGCTCGACGACGTGCTGACGCCGATGCGGGTCGTGCTGTCGGGCTATCGAGTCGTGTTCGCCGAGAGCGCGCGCGCGTTCGATCGCGCCGCCGTGGACGCCGACGCCGAAGCGCGGCGCAAAGTCCGGACGCTCGCCGGCAACTATCAGATTCTCGCGCTCGAGCCGCGGTTGCTGCTGCCGTGGCGCAACCGCGTGTGGCTGCAGTACGTCTCGCACAAGATCGGCCGTCTCGTCATGCCCTACGCGCTGCTCTCGATCTTCTGCACGAGCATCGCGCTCGCCGAAGCGCACGTCTTCTATCTGATGGTGCTGGCGGCGGAGGTGAGCCTGTTCCTGCTCGCCGGCTGCGGCGCGCTCATCGAGTATCGCTGCCAGATCGCCGACGGCCGCATCGCCGCGCTGCCGCAGCCGCTCGCATCGCCGGCACGGAGGATCGCGTGATGCCGCGCGGGCTGTCACGTCTGTTTTCGCGAATTGCCAAGGTCGCCTACGCCTTCGTGATCATGAACTACGCGGCGGTGGCGGGACTCTTCGCGGCCGCGCGCGGCCGCCGGGTGTGGAGATAACCGATGGAGCGGTTGACATTCAACGTGGGATCGTCGCGGGGCGGACCGTTCGTCGTCTCCGACCGGAAGGCCGCGCGGGCGACGACCGCGCCGGCCATCGCCTCGCAGGTTGCCGCGCTCAAGAAGAAGATCTCCGCTACGCGCGAGCGCTACGACTGGGACTACCTGTGGATGCTCACGTTCACGGCGCTGCTGTTCTTCCGTCCGCAGGATCACCTGCGCGGCCTCGAAGTGCTGCACCTCGCCGAGCTCACCGCCATTGCCGGCCTCGCGGCGATGGCGGTGCGCCGCCTGCGGTCGGGGCAGACGATCGCCAAGGTCAACGCCGAGGTCATCGGCGTGATCATGGTCGGCGGGGTGATGCTGCTGACGATTCCCTTCTCGATCTGGCCGGGCGGATCGCTGAAGGTGTTCAGCGACATCTACGTCAAGATCATCCTCATCTTCGCGCTGATGATCAGCACGATCACCACGCCGCGCCGCGTGCGGCAGATGACCTGGATCATGATCGTCGCCTCGGGTTATCTCGCCGGCCGCGGCGCCTTCGACTACCTGCGCGGCGTGAACCTTGTCGAAGGCGATCGGCTGCGCGGCGCCGTCGGCGGCATGTTCGAGAACCCGAACGACTTCGCGCTGAACCTCGTCACCTTCATGGCGCCGACGCTGTTCATCGTCATCCAGGACAAGAAACCATCGCGGCGCCTGTTCGCGTCGCTGCTCGCGATGCTGATGTTCGTGGCGATCGTCTTCACGAAGTCGCGCAGCGGTTTCCTCGGCCTCGTCGCGATGGGCTGCGTGGTCATCTACTACACGGCGCGGGTCAAGCCGGCGATCGTGTTCGGCGTCCTGATTGCGGGATTGCTCGCGCTACCGGTGATGCCCTCGTCGTTCTGGAGCCGCATGGACAGCATCATGAACGCCGACGAGGATCCCACCGGATCGCGCGCCGCGCGCGTACGTCTGCTGAACCAGGGACTGGAGGTGTTTGCCGACAATCCGATCACCGGCATCGGCGCCGGCCAGTTCCAGAACTACAACGGCCCGGGCTTCACCGAGAAGTGGCGCGTGACGCACAACGTGTGGCTGCAGGTGGCATGCGAGCTCGGCATGTTCGGCTTCAGCCTCTTTCTCTTCCTGGTCGTGCGCGCCTACTCGGCCAACTTCAGGACGCTGCGCATGTTGAGGCTCCCGCGAAAACGGAAGACGCAGTCCGCGCCAGCCGATGCGGTGGACTTGACCGCTGACGAGCGTGTGATCATCGACACCAACGCGAAGGGGATGATTGCCGCGATGGTCGGCTGGACGGTGTGTTCGTTCTTCGCGTCGGTCGCGTTCAACTGGACGCTCTACTACGTGCTGGCCCTGTCGGTGGCAGGCCGCGAAGTGGCCGCGAGCCGCCGCACCGAGACCGTCGGCGAACGGGAGCCGCAGGCCGTGCCGGCGCCGCGGCTCGTCAGAGCGAACGCATGAACCGCCGCATCCTGTTCGACGCCCGCACGCCGGTTCACTACACCATGTTCGCGCCGGTGCACGCGGCGATGGCGGCCGACGAGCGGGTGCGCTTCTACTTCGTCGCGAGCGAGGAACCGGCGCGGGCCGGCCGCATCTTCCGCGATGCGGGGCCGAAGGCCAACGTCATCGGACCGGCGCGCGCCGCGCTGACCAAGTTCGACGTCTATCTGACCTCCGACTTCATGTGGCAGCGGTTCGCGTTTCCCACCTGCCGCATCCAGATGTTCCACGGCGTCGGCGGGAAGTACGGCTTCGACTCGCCAACCGAGTCGATGCGCGCATGGCACCGGCTGTTCTTCGTCAACAGACGCCGCCTGAACAACTGCCTCGCGGCCGGCGCGATCGACGCCGACAGCCCGGCGATCCGCTTGATCGGCATGCCGAAAGTCGATTGCCTGGTGGATGGCTCGCTCGATCGCGACACGGTGCTGCAGTCGATCGGCCTGCCGCCCGAACGCCCGACCGTCCTCTACGCGCCGACCTGGTCGCCGGCCTCGTCGCTCAACCGGCTCGGCATCGATCTGCTGAAAGCGCTCCGGCAGCTGCCGATCAACCTCATCGTGAAGCTGCACGATCGCTCGTGCGATCCACGGCCGCAGTACTCCGGCGGCATCGACTGGCGCGCCGCGCTCGTGCCGCATTTGAAGAAGGGCTCGGCGATTCTCGCGCCGGGCGCCGACATCTGTCCGTACCTCGTCGCCGCCGACGTGATGGTCACCGACCACAGCTCTGCGGGCTTCGAGTACTTGCTGCGCGACCGTCCGATCGTCCGCATCCACGTGCCGGAGCTGATCTCGCTCGCGAACATACACGACGATTACGTTCGCCTCCTCGCCGGCGTGTCGGAGTCGACGACGGCGATCGAGGACACGGTCACGGCCGTCGAGCGTGCGCTCGCGAAGCCGGCGGCGCTATCGGCGACGCGGCGCGCGATTGCCGCGGATCTGTTCCACGAGCCGGGCGCAGCGACGGCGCGCTGCGCCGCGGCGCTGTATGAGGCGATCGGGCTCGAACCATTCGTCGTGAACGCCTTTCAGGCCCGGGTCGGCGGCGCTGAAAGGGCCGCCCTGCGGGCGATGGGGAGCGCGCGCTGACATGCCGACGGTTTCGGTCATCATGCCGGCGTTCAACGCGGAGCAGTACCTGCACACCGCCGTCGACTCGGTGCTGCGGCAGACGGTCTCCGACCTCGAGCTGCTGATCGTCGACGATGGATCGAAGGACGAGACGGTGACGATCGCCAAGTGGTATGCCGATCGCGACCCGCGTGTCCAGGTGCTCCAGCAGAAGAACGCCGGTCCCGGTCCGGCGCGAAACACCGGCTTCCGGCACGCGACCGGCCCCTTCCTCGCCTTCCTCGACAGCGATGACGAGTGGGACAGCACGTTCCTGGCGGAGCAGCTCGCGGTCCTCGAGGCGCGGCCCGATGTCGACGTCGTCATCGGCAACGCGCGCAACCGCGGCGGAAGGCGCCACGGTCAGCCGTCGCGTCCGGTGCGCGGCGAGGGACGGCCGATTACGCTCGCGGAAATTCTCGCCGACGAAACCTGTCTCTTTATCATGGCCGTCTTCCGGCGTGAAGTCGTCGACACGATCGGCGGCTTCGATCCGGCGCTGCTGACCAACGAAGAGTACGAGATGTGGATCCGTGCCGCGCTGGCCGGCTTCACGTTCACGCGCCACGCCAAGCCGCTCGGCTGGTACGCCTGCCGTCCCGACAGTCTGTCGTCGAGCGACAGGCGGATGTTGCACGGGATCCTGCGAGTGTTCGCGAAGACGCGGCCGGCGCTGCTCCCGGATTCGCCGGAGCTCGCGATCCTCGATCGCCAGATCGCGCGGTTCGAGCGCGAGATCGCCGCCATGGAGCGCAAGCGGCGGCTGCTGACCCGCGCACCGCTCCTCATCCACGCGCTGGTGCGGCTGCGCCGGCGGCTCCGCCGTGCGATCCTCGAGCCGCGCGCGATCAACACATGAGGATTCTGCGCACGCTCCTCGAACGCCTGGATGCGGTACTGTCGCGCATCAGGGGGCGCCGCCGTGTCCTCGTCGACGCCCGTACGGCGATGAACCTCGCCATCCTCGGACCGCTGATCGAACGTCTGCAGCGCGATCCGCGCATCGAGGTCCTGCTGTCCGCCGACCGTCCGGCCGAGATGGCGGCCGCCGCGGCCGCGTCGGGGGTCCACTCGAAGATCCATCCGCGAGCGGCGATGACCTGGCGGCGGATCGATCTCTGCCTCAGCGCCGATCCGTGGGACCCGATTCCGCTCCGCCGGTGCCGGCGCCGCGCGAACTTCTTTCACGGCATGGCCGGCAAGTACGATCTCGACAAACCGTCGGGCCTGCCGATCGGGTTCGAGCTCTACGATCGCGTGGCCTTCGTCAACCACGACCGCATGCGCCGGTACCTCGACGCCGGGGTCGTCCGGCCCGACGCCGCGGTGCTCGTCGGCTATCCGAAAGTCGACGCGCTCGCCAACGGCCGTTACGACGCCGCGGCGATTCACGCACGGCTCCAGCTCGAGATGCACCGGCCAACTGCGCTTTACGCGCCGACGTGGTCGCCGGCCTCGTCGCTTCACGTCGCCGGAGAGGCGATCGTCACCAGCCTCGTCGACGCCGGCTTCAACGTCATCGTCAAGCTGCACGACCGCTCGCTCGACATGTCGCAGGAGAAATTCAGCGGTGGGATCGACTGGCGCGCGCGCTTCGCCCAGCTGCACCGGCCGGGACGGATCGCGTTCGTCGAATCGGCCGACTCCTCGCCGCTCCTCGCCGCCAGCGACGTGATGGTGACCGACCACAGCTCGATCGGTTACGAATTCTGCCTCCTCGATCGTCCGCTGATCGTGTTCGACGCCCCCGATCTCGCCCGCGTCGCGCGGATCAATCCCGAGAAGATCGCGCAGCTCCGCGGCGCCGCCCGCGTCGTGACCAACGCCGCCGAAACCGGTCGGGCCGCGCTCGACGAGCTCGATCATCGCGAGCGCCACGGCAAGGCGCGGCGCGCCATCGCGCGCGAGATGTTCTACGAGCCGGGCACCGCCACCGACCGCGCGCTCGCCATGGTCTACGAGCTGCTCGATCTCTCCAATCAGCCGGCCTTCGCGCGCCCGCGCCACCACGAGTCGGCGAGCCACGCCGCGAGCCATCCATGAAGTTCTCGATCCTGATCGCGACCTACAACCGCGCCGCCCTCCTTCGCGACACGCTGGCGAGCCTCGCGCGCCTGCAGCCGGGCGCATCGTGGGAAGTCATCGTCATCGACAACAACTCGCCCGACGACACGCGCCATGTCGTCGAACGAGCGATGCCCCGATTCCCGGTTCCGCTGCGCTACGCCTTCGAGCGGGAGCAGGGGCGGAGCGCGGCGCTCAACTGTGGATTCCGTCTCGCGCAGGGCGACATCATCGTCACGACCGACGACGACGTGCGGGTCGAACCGGATTGGTTGAACCGGATCGAAGCCGGCCTCGCCTCGCAGCACTGCGACTACATCGGCGGGCGCGTCATGCCGCTCTGGGGTGGCCGGCCGCCGCGATGGCTGCCGCAGACCAACAGCCGGCTGTGGGCGGTGATCGCGCTGCTCGACTACGGTCCGGACCCGATTCCGTTGGGACGGCGGGCACCGCTCGGCGTCAACATGGCGATGCGGCGTGACGCGATCGATCGCGTCGGCGGGTTCGATCCGAAGATCGGCCGCAAGGCGGGGACGCTGCTCGGACAGGAAGTGCGCGAGTGGTGTCTCCGCGCAAAGGCCGCCGGCATGGTCGGCTGCTACATTCCCGACGTCGTGGTACAGCACCTGATTCCGGCCGATCGTCTGACCAAGCAGTACTTCCGGCGGTGGTTCTACTGGCGCGGCATCAGCCGCGCGATGCTCTATCGGCAGACGGGTCTCGACATGGAATCGCCGGAGACGTCGACGCTCGATTTCGCGCACGTGCCGCACGTCGCCGGAATTCCACGGTATCTCTTCCGCAGCGCTCTCGTGGCGCTGCGCGATTCGGCCGTGGCGGCGATCACGCGCGATTCGGCGACCAGCTTCGAGCGCGAGCTGTGGCTGTGGATGTTCGCCGGAATCGTGAAGCAGCGCTGGCACGATCGGCACGAGCCGATTGCCGTACCGGGGCCTCGTCAACCAGCCGACAGCCGACCGCCAACAGCCGACCGCCGAGACATCAAAGGTCTGCCGGTATGACGCGCACCGGCCTGATCGGCCGGACGCTGACGGGGACCATCCGGGGAGTGCGCGCGATGGACCACGCGGCCGGCCGTCTGCTCGGACGCCGCCGCGTGCTCGTCGACGCCCGCTCGCCGTTGAATTTCGCGGTGATGGCGCCGCTGGTCGCCGCACTGCGGCGGGACGACCGCGTCGACGTCGACTTGACGTCGGACGGACGCGACGACATCGCCTGCGTGTTCGAGAAGGCCGGACTCGCCCACCGCGTGGTCGATCGGCAGCGCGCGAGGTGGACTCGTTACGATCTGTACGTCAACGCGGATCCGTGGAACCCGGCGCCGCT
>DAIUKO010000115.1:0-19893 GCA_036848175.1 Vicinamibacterales bacterium
CCGCGCGCTGAGCGCGGCGGAGGTTCAGACCGACATGAACACGCCGATTCCTTAATCGCGGTTCTCGCCTCGATCGCCGCATGGGCCCTTGAAAACCGACCCGGCCGCCGGTATGGTAAACGCACTCAACGCCCACTCTGCGAATCCCGGGGGTGCAAATGGCTGTGTCGGCGGTACCGGTCCCTCTTGTTCGGCGTCGGTTTGGCGAAACTGCGCGGCGCGATCTGTGGTGGATTCAACCGATCCTCGTCTTTCTCGGACTCTCGGCCTTCATCGTCTACGCCACCTGGGCGGCGTTCCAGGGCGACCACTACGTGTACGGGCCGTACCTTTCACCGTTCTATTCACCTGAAATCTTCGGCGCGTCGCCGCATAGCTGGTTCGGTGCGCGGCCGGCCGCGTGGCCGGCCTGGCTGCCGTTCTCGCCGGCGCTGCTCATCCTGCCGATTCCCGGACTCTTTCGCTTCACCTGTTACTACTATCGCGGCGCCTACTACAAGGCGTTCTGGGCCGATCCGCCGTCGTGCACCGTCGGCGAACTGCGCCGCAGCTACTGGGGCGAGAACTCGTTCCCGCTGATCCTGCAGAACGTGCATCGCTACATGCTGTTCATCTCGGCGGGAATCCTTGTCATTCTCGCCATCGATGTGTGGAAAGCGTTCTGGTTCACCGATCCCGCGACCGGCGCCGTGTCGTTCGGCATCGGCGTCGGATCGCTCGTGCTCGCGACCAATACGTTCCTGCTCGGCGGGTATCTCTTCGGCTGCCACTCGATGCGGCACGTCGTCGGCGGCTGCGTCGATCAACTCTCGCGCGCGCCGCTCGGCGTGCGTGCCTACGACTGCGTCACCTGCCTCAACCGCCGCCACATGGTGTGGGCGTGGTGCAGCCTGTTCGCCGTCGGCTTCGCCGACCTGTACGTCCGGCTCTGCTCGATGGGCGTGTGGTCGGACGTCAGAATCCTTTAGTGGTATACATCTCGAAAATCACACGGGCCGCTCCGCTGTCGCGGCCCGAACACCGCCGTTGGAGGCTGGTTGTGACCAGGACCACTTCAGTGGATACGCGCCGCTAAGATGCCGGATTACCAGACGCACGAACATGACGTGCTCGTGATTGGTGCCGGCGGCGCCGGACTTCGCGCGGCCATCGAAGCGTCCGCGGGCGGCGTGTCGGTCGGACTGGTGTGCAAGTCGCTGCTCGGCAAGGCGCACACCGTGATGGCCGAAGGCGGCATCGCAGCGGCGCTGGCCAACGTCGACGATCGCGACAACTGGAAGGTGCATTTCGCCGACACGATGCGCGGCGGCCAGTACGTGAACAACTGGCGGATGGCGGAGCTGCACGCGAAGGAGGCGCCCGATCGCGTCCGTGAGCTCGAGGCGTGGGGCGCGATGTTCGATCGCACGAGCGACGGGAAGATTCTGCAGCGGAATTTCGGCGGCCATCGCTACCCGCGCCTCGCGCACGTCGGCGACCGCACCGGCCTCGAGATGATCCGCACGCTGCAGGATCACGGCATCCATCAGGGCATCGACGTCCACATGGAGTGCACGGTCGTCACGCTCCTCAAAGATGGCGATCGCGTCGTCGGCGCGTTCGGCTACGAGCGCGAGCGCGGCCGGTTCAAGCTGTTCAAGGCGAAGGCAGTCGTCCTCGCGACCGGCGGCGTCGGCCGCGCCTACAAGATCACCAGCAACAGCTGGGAGTACACCGGCGACGGCCACACGCTCGCCTACGACGCCGGCGCCGATCTGATGGACATGGAGTTCGTGCAGTTCCATCCGACCGGGATGATCTGGCCGCCGAGCGTCCGCGGGATTCTCGTGACCGAAGGCGTCCGCGGCGAGGGCGGTGTGCTGAAGAACAGTCAGGGCCGCCGCTTCATGTTCGACCAGATTCCCGACAACTATCGATCGCAGACGGCGGACAACGATGAAGAAGGGTGGCGCTACACGCAGGGCGACAAGTCGGCGCGGCGCCCTCCGGAACTGCTCACCCGCGATCACGTCAGCCGCTGCATCGTCCGCGAGATCAAGGAAGGGCGCGGCAGCCCGCACGGCGGCGTGTATCTCGACATCTCGTGGATCAAGGCGCGGATTCCCAACGCCGCCGAGCACATCAAGAAGAAGCTGCCGAGCATGTACCATCAGTTCAAGCAGCTCGCCGACATCGACATCACCCAGGAGCCGATGGAGGTCGGTCCGACGACGCACTACATCATGGGCGGCGTGCGGGTGGACGCGGACACGCAGATGTCGACGGTGCCGGGCCTGTTCGCTGCTGGCGAATGCGCAGCCGGGATCAACGGCGCCAACCGCCTCGGCGGCAACTCGCTGTCGGATCTGCTCGTCTTCGGCAAGCGCGCCGGCGAGTTCGCCGCGCAGTTCGCCAAGGGAGCGAAGGACGGGTCGATTGACGCGCGGCAGATCGACGCGGCCGCGCGCCGCGCCCTCGAGCCGTTCGAGCGCGGCACCGCGGGCGAGGGACCGTATCAGGTTCAGTACGCGCTGCAGGAGACGATGCAGGACCTCGTCGGCATCGTCCGCAGCGAGAGTGAGATGCGCCGCGCGCTCGAGTGTCTGACGAAGTTCGGCGAACGCGCGCGCCGCGCAGGCGTCGGCGGCCATCGCGAGTACAACCCCGGCTGGCACGCCGCGCTCGATCTCCCGAATCTGTTGACGGTGTCGGAAGCCATCACGCGATCGGCGATCGAGCGCCGCGAGAGCCGCGGCGGCCATTTCCGCGACGACTATCCGGACAAGGATCCCGCGTTCGCGACCTTCAACATCATCACGCGCAAGGCGAGCGACGGCAGTATGGCGGTCGCACGTGCCCCCATACCGCCGATGCCTGAAGAGCTCAAGAACGTGATCGAGGAAATGAAGTAAGCGACAGCAGCGCCGGCGGTGTCGGCGTAAGTACGCGGCTGGGGTGGGGCCCGCCGCCAGTGAAAAAAAGTTGACGGGTATGACTACACAGACGGCGACGGCGACGTTCCGAATCTGGCGCGGCGACTCCAGCGGTGGCGGCTTCGCCGACTATCCGACGAGTGTCAGCGAAGGGATGGTGGTGCTCGACGCCGTGCACCAGATCCAGGCCGAGCACGCCAACGATCTCGCAGTCCGCTGGAACTGCAAGGCGGGCAAATGCGGATCGTGCTCCGCGGAGATCAACGGGCACCCGCGGCTGATGTGCATGACGCGGCTCAATCAGCTCGATCTGACGCAGCCGGTCACCGTCGAACCGATGCGCAGCTTCCCCTCGATTCGCGATCTGGTCACCGACGTGTCGTGGAACTTCAAGGCGAAGAAGAGCATCGCGAGGTTCAAGCCGCGGCCGCCCGACGCGCCGGATGGGACCTGGCGCATGGCGCAGGTCGACGTCGAGCGCGTACAGGAATTCCGCAAGTGCATCGAGTGTTTTCTCTGCCAGGACGTCTGCCACGTGCTCCGCGATCATCGGCTGTTCGACGAGTTCGTCGGGCCGCGGCATCTGGTCTACGCGGCCGCGCTCGAAATGCACCCCCTCGACGCCGGCGCCCGCGCCCGCTCGCTCAAGGACCAGCACGGCGTCGGCTTCTGCAACATCACCAAGTGCTGCACGAAAGTCTGCCCGGAGGGCATCACCATCACCGACAACGCGATCATCCCGCTCAAGGAACGGGTGATCGATCAGTTGTACGATCCGGTTGCGAAGCTGTTCCGCGTGATACGGGGAGGATCGCATGCAGTTTGAGCTGAAGAGGCTGTCCCGCGAAGCCGTGTCGAGGACGATCGCGAAGGCGGAGCGGTACCGGCTGCTCAACGAGCCGGGCGAAGCCGAGAGCATCTGCCGCGATGCGCTCGACGCCGAGCCGGACAACCAGGAAGCGCTGGTCATGCTGCTGCTCGCGCTGAGCGATCAATTCCAGGACGATCCGGAGGCGGTCGCGCAGGCGTGGGCGTGCGCGGAGCGGATCGCCAGCGAATACGACCGCGCGTACTACTCCGGGATCATCTGCGAGCGCCGCGCGAAAGCGCAGCTGCACCATGGCGCACCGCGCTGCGGATCGCGCGCCTATGAGGGCCTGCGCGAAGCGATGGCATGGTTCGAGCGGGCCGAAGCGATCCGGCCCGCCGGCAACGACGATGCGCTGCTGCGATGGAACACCTGCGCCCGCCTGATCATGCGCGACCATCGGCTGGTGCCCGCGGAGGAAGAGCGAGGGGAGCCACTCTTCCTCGAGTGATTTCCACTCAGCGGTTCACGGCTCAATCGGCCACGGGCGCTCCCACGGCTCGAGCGGACGGAGTCGCTCGATGAGCGGGAGGTCTTGCTTCTGGAGTTGCAGCAGAATGCGAACTTTTTCTTTGAGCGGTAGTGCCGCCTGCTCGCGATGCCATTTCAACTTGCGATCGAACGTTCGCTGTGCCGCCGCGCGGTCGAATCGCTCTTCAGACATCGTCCGGCACCTCCGCGTCGATCTCATGCTGCTCGAGGAGCCTTCGTAGCCGTTCGCGATCCACCACTCCGCTCTCCAGCAGCTGCCATGCCCGTTCGCGTCGCCGCGCCCCTCCCGCTTGCAGCGCCAACGCGATCAAATACTCGGGATTAATCACGCGTACTCTCGCGCCTTCGTAATCGAGGACATTGGCCTCGGCAATCGCGTCGGCAACCAGCGCATTATGCGCGGGAAGGAACTGAACCGGAACGTCGTGAATCAGAATGTGCTCGCCGATGGTGGAGAAGCCTTTCGTTCGTGCCCACTCGTAGATTCCTGACAGCGGCGAGAGCCTTGAACCTTGGCGCGTGAGAGACACGAACACATCGAGATCATACGTGCGTGTGGGTTCAGCGTAGAAGAGGATCGCCGTCGCACCGCCGATCGCATAATCATCCACGACACCCGCATGACGCATCTCGTCGAGGATCCGGAAGACATCGCCGAGCGAGCTCATGCTGCGGCGGCATTGTAGCGCGTCAGACGGTGGCGGGTGTCGCCTGGGGATCGCCGCGCACGGCGCCGAGCAGCTTGAGGACGGTCGGCACCGCCGGCGCCAGCGCAGGCATGTAGCCGATCCACGCGTCGACCATCTGCTGCGAGGTCAGCACGAAGAGCGCGCCCAGCCCGAGCGCGACCGTGAGCGCGGCGGTCGTGATGCTCGTCCATGGCAGGCTGACGCCGTCGCGCTCGCGCGCGCTCACTTCGTCGGCCGGCATTGCCTGCTGCACGAAGCGCCGGAACGCGCTGTCCATGATGTGGAACGTCCGGTCGCGCCGCACGAGGCCGCTCCGCATCAACTGCGCGACGACGGCGTCGTTGCGTGGGTTGACGACCCCCTCGTCGGCGAGCTGCCGCAGCACCAGCTGCTCGATCCTCGAACACGACGACCACACGGCGCGGAAGTAGGGCGCGCCGAGCTGACCTCGCGTGAGGCCGATCGGCTCCTCGCGGAACGCCTGGAACACGCGAATCCACCGCGAAATCTCTCCGGCGTCGGGACGATGATCCGGCAGCTCCCTGAGCAGCGTGATCGGGTCGCCGGAGGTGGCGACACAGACGGTCCGCTTGTGGTGGTAGATCAACTCCTCGAGGAAGCGCAGCATCTTCGCTCGATCGCCGGGATCCTCGAGGCTGTACTCGAGGTGATCGATTCCAATCGGCGCTTTCGGATCCGACGGCAGGAGCGAGATGTCGAGCCATTCGGCGGCTGCACGATCGTCCTTCGCGTCAACGGCGGGCTGCGCCTGAATGTCCGCCTCCATGTCGGGCCACGGAAATCCGTGCAGCGCGGCCGCCTGCGCGAACGCGGCGCGGCGGCTTTCCAGCGGAACAGCCCGCGCCGCGGCGCGGCGCTCGAACAAGGCGCGCGTCCGTGCATCGAAGATCCGAATGTGTTCCTCGCGCGCCAGGCGGACGCTCTTGCCCGAGCCGGGCGGGCCAACGAGCAGCGTGTGTCCCGATCGATCGAACGCGACATCGGCCGCGGCGAGGGCACGCACACCGTACAAGTCGAGCAGGTACAGCGGCCGCACGACGAGCGACACGATCACGTAGAGCATCCCGATCAATCCTGCGGCCACGATCCACATCGGCCAGGCCGGCACCGCCTGCAGACCGGCGAATGACAGCGCTGTCGGCGATTCCGTGCGCGTGGCCACAGCCTTCGAGACGTCGGGTGCCGCTCTCTCCGCCGATCCGTGGACGTCATCGCCATGCGCATCCTCCAGCGCCGGCAGAACGGCGGCCAGTTCGACGGCGAAGTCGTTGTACGGAAGATGGACGCTGGCGAGAAACGCATCGAGGCGTGTGGCAGCCGGTCGATCGACGGCCGTGTCACCGCCGTACTCAGGCATCGGAACGGCGAGGTCCCACGGACGATTGCGGTCCTTGGTCTTCGTGCGGTCGGCGATGAATTCGCCGATCGCCGGGCACGTGTCGGCCGACTGCTTCGACGCGCACAGAGGATAGCGAGCTGCGCGCGCCTTGATGCGGCTGTGCCGGGCGTCGAGCTGTGCGGCCGACGCCGTCAGCCGGCTCGTGGCGAAGAGCGTCATCTCGAAATTGTAGGCAACCAGAAAACAGGCGCCGGCGGGCACGGCGGCGACGACGAACAGGAACGTCGCCCGCGCGCCGTGAAACATCGTTTTCCAGTTGGCGGTGGTTCCACTCGCCGGCCGCACGCGCGTCACGATCACGAACGTCGAGATGAAGGCGACGATCACCAGGAGCGCCGTCGTCACGAGCATCGCCGTGGAAGGCAGGCGCGCGAGGCCGCCGAGAAACAGCATGCCGAGCACGCCGTTGAGGATCATCACGTCGCGATAGGCGGTGCGCGCCGCGCGATCCGGCCAGAACCACTGGCGCACGACTCCGGGACGGAGTGTGTGGAGGAACGCCCAGGCCGCCGCGACCACGATTCCGTACAGGCCGAACATCAGCACCGACGCGGCCAGCGTTTCGAGGTTGACCGTTTCCATCACCGAGCGATCGTCGAGGACGACGAGCGTCCATCCCGGATCGCCGAAATCGTCGACACCGAGCGGCGTGACGTAAAGCGCGTAGCTGCGAGCGAAATACGAGGCATTCAGGTACTGCGGGCGGCGGCCCGAGACCGCCGATCGCAACTCGGGATTGTCCTCGCATTCGACGAAGAAGTTCTCGCGCAGACTGCGCGTCGGGTCGCTGTGAAACATCACGCGGCCGGTGTCGTCGATCACCACGAACTGGATGTGCGACGGCAGGACCGGATGGACGAGCGCGATTGGCGACGTCACCAGCGCCTGGCCGACGAGGTGCGGACCGATCGCGTCGTAGTCGCTGCCGAGCGGCCTCCAGAAGATCGTCAGTATCTCGCCGCTGTTCCGCGACTGGACGACGCTGATCCCGCCTTTCGTGGACGCCCCGTCGGAGACCACGCGCGATGATTTGAGCTGCTGGAAGTACGGGAACTGGCTCACGTTCAGCAGCGGCGTCACGCGGCCGGCCGACCACTTGACGCGCTGCCAACCGGCATCGTCGAGCCACATGACGTTGTCGAAATACGGGTATCTGGTGAAGTGCGTCCGGTTTCTCACCAGGATGTTGTCCCGGCACGCCCACTCATCGCGGCAGAAATAACGATCGCCCTCGACGCGGATTGTCGTCGGCAGCTCGTTCGGCCCGACCGCCTTCAGCGGCAGCGTCCGCGGCGTGAGCGGATCGTCGTAATTCAGCTGGCGCCAGAGCGCGAGATCCTGAAGCTCCGTCATCTGCGCCGCGATCGCCGCGGTTTCACTCCGGAAGCTCGAGCTGATCCCGTGCGCGACTTCCCCGAGCACGCGGCGCGCCCGTTCGTTGACCTCGATGTGAAAGTAGTACGCGTCCACGGCGCAGAAGGTGAGCATCCCCGCGGCGAGGAATGTCGTCGCCGCGGTGAAGACGGCGTCGGTGCCGCGGAGGCGTTCGCTCGGACTCAGAATGTGCAGCTTGAGGAGCGGGATGGCGAGGCACACGGTGGCGAGCGCGGCGCCGAACCACAGCAGGTATGTGTACGAAATCGCGGAGCCGGCGGCCCGGAAGTGATCGGCGCGCACCAGCCCGCACAGCGCCCACTCCTCCTGTCCCGTGCCATCGCCTTCAGCAGTGGCGAGCGAGAGCTGCAGCGGCTGGACGTAGAGCTGATATTCGGCATTGCCGAGAATGACATTCTCGACGTTGGTCGATTTTCGCAGCGACTCGAACACGGCCGGCGCGGACGCGCCCTTCGCGTCTCCGCCGGAGGGCGGCGCGGCCGATGCACGCAAGCCGTCGACGTGCGCCAACTCGAGGCCGGTCGCTGACTGCTGGGCGATGACGCGGCCGGTGCGCGTCACCAGCAACAGCGCGTCGAACTCCGATCCCGAGGTGAGAAATGGCGCGACCGCCTTCTCGATGTCGGTCCGTGCGACGACGATTTTGTTGTCGTGGTTGTAGCCGAGATACAGAAAGTTCCGGCCTTCGTCGCGTTGGACGACGACCCGCGGCGGATCGGACGGCCACTTGTACATCAACTCCGCCGCATCGTTCTCGTGTTGCGACAGGATTTCCAGTCCCGAGGCGAAGCGGCGGACGTAGCGCTGCAGGTCGCGCGCGTAAGTCGCGTTGTCTCGAGTCGCCTGAGGATAGAAGTCCAGCGCGTTGTCGATGGACACGTCGAAGTTGTCCACCTTGGCCTTGATTTGAGCCGCCTTCGTCTTCAGCAGCCGCAGGTTTCGATCGGTGATGTAACGCTGCTGCGCCGGGATTTTGATGAGGCCGTACCACGCGACCAGGCTGATGGACGCGATGGCGACGCCCAACGGGAAGAGAATCGCGCGCAGACGAAAAGCGCGAAATATCACAAGACACCTGCCAGTTGCTGACTCAGGGATCAGGGCCGCTCGGCTTGATCGAACACGCGCGATCAGGGCCGCCTTCGGCTCTTTTCGGGCAGACCTTTAAAGGCTAGTGACCGGATTGGCCGATTCGTTACGCAGGAGCCCACCCACAACTGCCGCCACGTGGTGAACAGGCGTGCGGTCCCGCCGGGACAGCAACTCCGCGTAGGGGCCGAGCATGCGTTCGAAGCAGTGGTGATAGAACTCGGGGAGCGTGTCCGATCGACCCTCGTGAAAGCCGCGCAGCGCCGGCGACTCCGCGAGGAGGGCGCGGATGCGTTTGAGCTGCCCGAGCTCGTGGCGCATCCCGAGCGCCTGGACGCCGTGGACGAACTTCACGAGCCAGTGCGTTCCCGCCGTGAGACGCTTCACCCACATCTCGCGAGACGTGACGAGCGAGAACAGATCGATCAGCAGGTCGTAATACTCGATCGGCGAGTAGTGCGCCGGAATGAACGTGAGGTACGGGTCGTAATAAAACGCGAAGGGCATGGTACGCAGCACCCGCCGCTCGGCCCACAAGCGATCGAAAAACGGCGTGCCACCGAACGGCGTCGGGATGTTCACGCCCGGCCAGGCGAACGGCACGCGCCGCACGAACTCTTTCGTCAGCTCCAGCGGCTCGCGTCCGCGATCGGCATCCGTGCCGAAGACGAAGTTCGCCTGAAATCCGGCGACGTAGCCGCGAAGCTGCTGGAAGTGTTGCGTGATCCGCTCGAGCTTGTCCCAGCCTCGGCATCCGCCCGACGTTTTGTTCGAGTAGTCGGCCCAGGACTCCACACCCGCGGCGACATACGCGCATCGCGTCTGCCGCAGGCGCTCCAGACGTGACGGCTTCAGGATCGACAGCGAGCTTTCCATCACGTACGGATTGCGCGCCGACGCGGGCACTGACTCGATGGCGTCGAGCGTCCGGTCGAACTGCACGCCGAAGTTGGGGTCGTGGTACGTCACGACGACGCCGGGGAAGCGGCGCGCCACGAACGCGAGATCGGCAGCCACGCGATCCGACGGCAGCCGGACGTAGTCGTTCTTCCAGTCGACGCAGAAGTCGCAGGCGTAGGGACACCCGACGCTGGCGAGCAGCGGCACTGTGTTGTAGACGGAGCGTCCGCGCCCCGCGAGCGATGACGCGAGCAGCTCCGGCAGCCGTTCCTCCACGCTTGGCAGATCGGTCAGCGGAGCGCGGCTCGACACCTGCACCGGGGGATCGAACCGCCGCCGCACGATGTCGTCGACAAGTGCCTTGTCGCACCGGTCGACGACGATGTCGAAAAACCGCAAGGCGTCGGCGGGAAACGCGCTCGCATGCGGTCCGCCGAGGACGGTGAGCGCGCCGCGGCGCCGAAACAGTTTCGCCAGCGCATAGGCAAGGCCGCTCGCCTTCGTGTAAGCGCCGATGAAGACGACATCGAGATCGGTCGGCAGAAGATCCGACGGCGGCCGCTGACCGTAATACGTCGCGTACGACACGTGATGCCCGAGCTGACGGCCCCAGACCGCCACGGCCTGCGGTGGGATGCTGACGAACTGACGGCGGAACTGAGACGCGTATACTCGGTCCCATCCGCTCGGCGGGCCGTCCGCCAGCAGATCGAGCACGCCGATGCGTTGGCGTCGTGGAGTCATTGCGCTATGAGCGAGATCGCGTCTTCACTGACTCGTACCGTCGCGCGCCAGTACGATCTGTTTCAGACCTCGCTCGAAACGATCGGCAGAGCGCGAAAGTTTCTCAACTACGGCTTCACCGTGACCGGCGACGAATCGATGGAGGAGCGCCAGCAGCGGTTGTGCCTCGAGGTGTTCGGCGCCGCCGAGATCGGCCCGGATCATCTGGTCGTCGACGTGGGGTTCGGCAGCGGCGAGCAGGATTTCCTACTCACGCGCACGGCCACGTTCAGCCGGCTCATCGGCTTCAACATCTCGGACCGTCAGGTCCGCTACGCCACCGAGCGGGCGCGGCAGGAACACCTCGACGGCAAGCTGACGTTCTGTCTGGGCGAAGCCGAATCGCTGCCGGGCATCGCTGACGCGTCGGTCGATCGGTTGATTGCCATCGAGTGCGCGTTCTATTTCGATCGGCCGCGCTTCTACCGCCGCGCCGCCGACGTGTTGAAGCGCGGCGGTCTGCTGGTCGCCGCCGACATCGCGTTGTCGGATCGGCTGGCCTTCCTGACGCGACGAGACGATCTGCGGCGCGTCGGCACGGCCGCCGGAAATCGCCGCGAATGGGAGCGCTGGTTCCGCACGCGGTCGATTCGCCACATCAATCGCGAGACCCGGCCAGGCGTTCAGATGTCGGTGTGGCAGATTCTCGAGCACGCGCCGTTCAGGCGCTTCTCCGCCGCCGAACGGCGCGAATGGCTGAAGATGGCGTACTACTCGCAACTCGTCGCGCTCGGCTTGTCGCTGGAACTCGTCTCGTACGATCTCGTGGTCCTCGAGAAGACGGGCGACTGATAGGTCCCCAGCACGCGATCCCATAGTGTCGACGTGACGCCGAAATTCACCGACTGCTGCACGTGGTGAATGCGGTGAATCCGCTCGCGCCGGTGCAGTCCGGCGCGACCGGCGAAGATTTCGTGATGGTGCAGGACGTGATGCACGAGCGCGTAGTGGTTGTAGCCGAGATACAGACCGAACACGAGGAGACTGGCGACGCCGGTCGGCATCGCCAGCGACAGCACCGACCAGACGGCGAAGGCGCCGATCAGCATCAGGCACACCGGCGCCGCGACGAGCGCGGCGTCGTCTGAATGATGGTAGGCGTGGCCGCGCCGCGCGATCGACGGCGGACCGTGTCCGATCCACCGGTGGATCGCGTACTCCAGAAATCCCCACGCCATGAATCCGCCGACCGCCGCACCGGCCTTGGCGAGCGGCGACGCCGGCGCCCACAGGCCGATCAGCAGAAACAGCGACGCCCCGCAGGCATCGACGACGAGGACGAGGCGATAGTTGATGGAGCTGTAGACGAGGCGCTCGGCGGTCGGAAATATGCGGCTTCGTGGTCGAACGTCGACGCGGCTCCGATCGGACGGCGTATCGATCACGCGCTCCACCTGACGCCCATGCGTTCGTAGATCTGCTGGATCCGGGCGTCTTTGCGCGCCTCCCGGTACAACGGCCACGTCGTCGTGCCGATGAGCAGCGGATCCTTCGCGTCGTAGGCGCGCTGGAGATAATGCACCGCCTCGTCCACACGCCCAAGCGTGAGCGGAATCACCGACAACGAGATCTGGGAGACGTGCGTGGTGGCCGCGCGCTCGATCAGTTCCTGCTCGATGGCATTGGCCTCGTCGACGCGTCCGACCGCCGCCAACGCGGCGCCGAGCTCGCTGATGAACCAGGGATGACGCCTCGAGATCGCCGCCCCTTTTTCCAGCACCGCCACGGCGTCGTCGAGCCGGCCCACGCATCGATAGGCCGCACCGAGCACGCGCAGCAGCAGGAACTGCGACGGATCTTCCGCGAGCCACGCCTCGCAGCGCGCGATCGCATCCTCGTAGCGGCCGGCGTTGACCAGAATGATCCCGAGCGAATAGGCGGGCAGCATCGCCATCGGATCGAGCTCGATGGCACGCATTGCCTCGCGGATCGCGTCGCCGTGCTCGCTTCGAACCATCTGCAGGTAGAGCAGCGCGTTCCAGTAGCGCGACGGCACGTAATTGGGATTGATCGCGAGCGCGCGGCTGAATTCGGCGGAGGCGCCGGCCCAGTCCCAGTCGAAGAACAGCCGGACCAGCGCCATCGCGTTGTGCGCTTCGGCAAGACGATCGTCGAGCGCCACGGCGCGTTCGGCGGCGACTCTCGCCTCCTCCGCCACGTGCGGCGGCGGCACAACCGCATACACGGCGAGCAGTGACAGCGTTTCGGAGACGCCGGCGTGCGCAAGCGCGTAATCCGGATCCGCCGCAACCGCCTGCCTGAAGAACTCCAGACCTTTGCCGAGGCCCTCGCCGCGCTGCTCGACGAGATATCGCCCCTTGAGATAGAGGTCGTACGCTTCGATGGTCGCCGCCGCCGGCCTGGCGATGGCGCCGGCCTCGCTGTGGGTGAGCGCGACTTCCAGCTTCTGGGCGATCTTCGTCGCGATGTCTTCCTGAATCGCGAACACGTCGTCGAGTTGACGGTCGTACCGCTCCGACCACATGTGATAGCCGTTCGCGACGTTGATCAGCTGCGCGGTGATGCGAAGCTTCTGACCGGCCCGGCGTACGCTCCCCTCGAGAACCGTCACGACGTTCAGCGCCCGGCCGACTTCGGCGATGCCGACGCTCTTGCCTTTGAACGCGAACGACGACGTACGCGCCGCGACGTGGACGCCTTTGAGGTGCGCGATCGTGTTGATCAACTCTTCGGTGACGCCGTCGCTGAAGAACTCCATGTCCTCGTCACGGCTCATGTTCGTGAAGGGGAGGACGGCGATCGACGTGGCCGCCGGCGCGGCATGACGCGGGCTCAACCGGCGTTCAGCGAGGTCCCAGCCAGTGCTGGAGGAGACCGATGGCGTCCTGGCGAGCGTGTGCAGGGCGACGAGGAGATCGCGCGCCGAGTC
This sequence comes from Vicinamibacterales bacterium, assembly GCA_036848175.1. Taxonomy (GTDB): domain Bacteria; phylum Acidobacteriota; class Vicinamibacteria; order Vicinamibacterales; family CAVVIG01; genus QHWF01. Next base: position 13,439 of record DAIUKO010000115.1, read on the forward strand.
GAACCGATCGGCCGGCCGCTTCTCCAGACAGCGGCCGATGATGTCGATGAGCGGACGCGGTACAGTCGGATCGATCCGATCGAGCGGCGCGGGCATCTTCAGGATTCCGTGCATCGTCTCGATGGCGGTGGCTTCGCTGAACGGCCGCGAGCCGGTGAGCAGCTCGAAGAGGATGAGGCCGACGGCGAAAATGTCGGAGCGATGATCGGCCGGCTCACCGCGCAGCTGCTCGGGCGACATGTACGACGTCGTCCCGATCATCGTGCCCGGCGTGGTGACCACGCTGGTTTGAGCGCCAGCGGATCCTGCAGACGAAAACAGCGGCTCGGTGCTGCGCATCTGCGCGAGACCGAAGTCGAGGATCTTCACGCGGCCGTCGGTCGTGATGAAGATGTTCGCCGGCTTGAGGTCGCGGTGGCAGACGCCCTTCTCATGCGCGGCGACGACGCCCTGGACGATGTCGCGCGCGAAGCTGAGCGCGGTCGCCAGTGACAGCGGGCCCGCGTCGAGCTCCTGGCGCAGCGTGCGGCCCTCGAGCCATTCCATCACGACGTAGGGCGTGCCCTCGGCCTGACCGAGATCGTGAATCGAGACGATGTTCGGATGATTGAGCGCGGCGGCGGCTTTGGCTTCCCGTCGAAAACGCGCGATCTGCGATTCGCTCGGCGTCGTGGTCAGCAGAAGCTTGATGGCGACGCGGCGTTCGAGTCTCGTATCTTCGGCGAGAAACACCTCGCCCATGCCGCCGGCGCCAATCTTCTTGATGATTCGGTAGTGTGCGATACTCTGCCCGGCCATAGCCTCCATGGCGTTTGTGTGTGAGGGTGTGGCCCGAAGCATACCAAAGGGGGCGGGCTTGTGAACCGCGATTTGCTCGCCAGCACTCAATTTCAGCGCGACGTTTTTCCTGGAGAGCTCGAGGCCATTCGCCGTCGTCGCCAGAATGCCGGCCTGCCGCCGCCGGCGCAGCCCGACCAACCAGGACCCTCCGTCGACCACAATCTCACCGGTCTCTCACTGTCGGGCGGAGGCATTCGATCGGCGTCGTTTTCGCTCGGCGTGCTGCAGGTGCTGTCCGCGGACGGATTGCTGCCGCAGGTGGATTACCTGTCGACGGTCTCGGGCGGCGGATTGATCGGATCGACGGTGAGCAGCGTGCTCCACGAGCCGAACACATCAGGTGCAGCCGATCGCTTTCCGCTCGCGTTCGATGCGGGAAAGGTGGAACGTCCCGCGGTGCGTTATCTGCGCGACCACACGCGGTGGCTTGCGCCGGGCGGGGCGGTGGATGCGATCAGGCTTCCGGCGGTCCTGCTGCGCGGGATGGTCGACAACTTCGCACTGCTGCTGCCATTCCTGATGATCGGCGTGCTCCTGACCGAAGCCGGCTTCGTGCTCGCCTATCGCATCGGCCTCAACGTCCTCGACCGAGTGCCGGTCGTCGCCGTGCTGATCTTCGCCGCGATTGCGCTGATGCAGCCGGTCCTGTATCGATGGTTTCCGCGCCGCTACGACACGTGGTCGGCGCGCAATCGCTACGAGCGCGTGCTCACCATCGTGCTCCTCCTCGCCGCCGGCGTCCTGTTGATCGTCCCGATGTTCCTGATCACGCAGCAGGCGATCGACCTCGACCTGGATACGGTGAAGGACCTGTACAAGGCCCATCGCTTGGCCTTCTGGGCCGCGTCGGTGGCGTCGGCGGTGCTGCTGGCCGTCGCCGCGCAGAACGCGTTCAACAGGCCGAACGCGTTGCGCGGCCGGATCTCGCTCGTCGTCATCGGCGCCACCGGTCATGTCCTGGTCTTCGCGCTCTACCTGTTCCTCACCTTGATCCAGGTCGATTCGCCGGTGCTCGATGCTGCGCTCCAGGAGGATTTGGACAGCGGCCGCGTCACGCCGGCGCTGGCGACGGCGATCAACGAGGCACTCACGGGATCGAGCGAGCCCGCACTGGCGCCCGGCGCGGCCATCGAGTTCGATTCACGCGGCGGCTACGCCCGATGGGTCATCAGGGCCGCGTCCGAGACCTACATCGTGACGATGTGGAGAGGCACGCTGCGACTCGTCAACACGCTCTTGTGGGACGGCACGAGCGACTGGATCTTTCTCGCCGTTGGCATCGCCGGCATCTTGTACGCGATTTTCTTCTCGAACTCGAACATCACCTCCGCGCATGGATTCTTCAGAGACCGCATGAGCCGCGCGTTTCTGTTCACGACGCGCGGCGGCGCCATCGAGCATCGCGACGGTCTCACGCTCACCGATCTGCTGTCGGACAAGGCGCCGGGATCGGCCGCGCCCTATCATCTCCTCAACGCCACGCTCAATCTGCAGGGCGCGCGCGACGCCGATCTTGGCGGACGCGACGCCGATTTCTTCATCCTCGCGCCGCGCTACTCGGGATCGCCGACCACGGGGTACTGTCCGACCGAGATGCTCGAAGCGCACGACCATCACCTGAATCTCGGCACCGCCATGGCCATCTCGGGCGCCGGCGTCTCGCCAAACCAGGGGACGCAGACGATCAGACCGCTGGTCTATCTCACGGCGCTGCTCAACCTGCGCCTCGACTACTGGCTGGCCAACCCGCGTCATGTGATCGCTCCGTCGCGGATGCAGCGGCTGCGGCTCGCCGCGTCCGTCGGGCCGTTGTATCTCCTGAAGGAAGCGTGGAGTCTGCTGGATGCGAACGGTCCGTACGTCAACGTGTCGGACGGCGGCCATCTCGAGAACCTCGGCCTCTACGAGCTGCTGCGGCGGCGCTGCCGCTGGATCATCGCCGTGGACGCGACCGAGGATCCGGCGATGGAATGCGGCTGCCTGATGGATGCCCTTCGCTACGCGCGGATCGATTTCGGCATCACGATTTCGATCGACGTCAGCGAGCTGCATCTGCAGAGCGGCACCACGCCGCCGCGCTCGCGCGGACACTGGGCGATTGGCATCATTGACTACGGCGGCGGCCACGTCGGCCACCTTGTCTACGTCAAGGCGTCGATGACCGGCGACGAGCCGGCGACCGTCGTCGACTACCGCAACGGCAGTCCGACATTCCCGCAGGAATCGAGCGACAATCAGTTTTTCTCGGAGAAGCAGTTCGAAGCCTATCGTGCGCTCGGTGAACACATCACCAGTCGATTGCTCGCGAGCAAGATGCCGTTTGACTGGCCGGCGCCGGTGCATGTGAATGCCGCCATGCTGAGAGAGGAGTTCGTGTGAGACACGCGAGACGCATCGCCGTCGCGATCCTGGCGATCGGCCTGACCGCCGGCGTGGTTCCGGACGGCAAACCCGAAGAGGTCGGTCTTTCGTCCGAGCGGCTGCATCGGATCAACGACGTCGTGCAGCGCTACATCGATTCGGGTCAGATTGCCGGCGGCATTACCGTGGTGTCGCGCCGCGGCCACATCGCGCACTTCGAGGCGCAGGGCCTCATGGACGTCGAGTCGCAGACGCCGATGCGGAAAGACGCAATCTTCCGCATGGCCTCGATGACCAAGCCGGTGACCGGCGTCGCGATCCTGATGCTGATGGAGGAGGGAAAAGTGCGGCTCACCGATCCGGTGTCGCGCTTCATCCCCGAGTTCAAGAAGATGAAGGTCGCGATGGCGAAACCGCTGCCGCCGGCGCCGTCGGGACCGCAGCGTCAACCGCCGCGCGAGCCGGAGATCTACACGATTCCCGCCGAACGCGAGATCACGGTCCGCGATCTCCTGACGCACACCTCCGGCCTGGTCAGCGGCGGATGGGGCACGGCTGACGCGAACCACATCGCGCCGCGCAAGAGCAACGACAACCTCGCGCATTGGGTGTCGCAGTTGGGCGGCGTGCCCCTCGACTTCCAGCCGGGATCGCAGTGGCGCTACAGCGCGCTCGCCGGCATCGACACGCTCGGCCGCGTCGTCGAAGTCGCGTCGGGACAGACCTTCGATCAGTACCTGAAACAGCACATCTTCGATCCGCTCGGCATGAAGGACACGTCGTTCGTGCCGACCGAAGATCGATTGAAGCGCGTGGTCACGCTCTATCGCACGGGACAGAAGGGCAACTACGAGCGCATCGAGACGCCCGATTGGCTGGCGACGAAGACGTTGTTCTCCGGCGGGGGCGGTCTCTGGTCGACTGCCGATGACTACGTGCGGTTCGCGCAGATGCTGGTGAACGGCGGCGAGCTCAATGGCACCCGCCTGCTCAGTCCGCGGACCGTCGACTTGATGGCCACCAATCACGTCGCCGACTTGTATTCCGGCGTCGGCCAGCGCCAGCAGGGCATGGGTTTCGGACTGACCGTCGAAGTCGTCCTCGATTCGGTCGCCGCGGGCCGGCGTGAATCGAACGGCAGCTTCGGCTGGGACGGCGCCTTCGGCACGCACTTCTGGGTCGACCGCAAGGAACAGCTCGTCGGCCTGCTGATGATTCAGAAGGAGCCGATCGCCCAGCTCAGTCGTGACTTCGAGAACGCCGTGATGCAGGCGATCGTCGAGTAGCATGACGAATCGGCTGAACGCAATGCTTCGGGAGGTTGACGCCTTCCTGATGGGGGAATCAAAAGTCCAGGCGACGCTCTCGCGGATCGCGCGCTGTCTCGACGACCTCGGAATCGACTTCGCGCTCGCCGGGGGCCTCGCCGTGGGTGCGCGAGGACACTTACGCCTGACCGTTGACGTCGACATTCTCATCACGGCCGACGGCCTCGCGCGGTTCAAGGCGCGATGGCTCGGGCGCGGGTATGTCGAACGTTCTCCTGGATCGCGAAGCGTCCGCGACACAGAGACGGGAGTCTCGATTGACTTCCTGATCGCCGGTGAGTATCCGGGAGACGGCCGCCCGAAGTCCGTTCGTTTTCCCGATCCTCTCGTGATCGATAAGTCGGACGACCCCTTCCGTGTGCTCGATCTGCGAACGTTGGTGGAGTTGAAGCTCGCCTCGGGGTTGTCGGCGCCGGACCGCTTGCAGGATCTTGCGGACGTGGTTGCGCTGGTGCGAGCCAACGCGCTCCAGGAGTCGTTTGGGAACAGACTCGATCCGTCGGTGCAACAGAAGTATCGCGAATTGTGGCAGGCGGCTCAGCGACCGGCGGGCCCGGGGCCGCACGCGTAGCGCATGTTCGTAGCGCCGCCACTTCAGGGCCGCGATCTGGGCCTATAATCCTCCGCGCGGAGGATCGATATGAGGCCTGTGACGTTCGCTTCGCTCGTCGTGGTCGCTCTCGTGATGACACCGATCGCGCAGACGCCATCCGCGCAGGAGCGGAGCTGGCGGCCGACGGTGGTGGCGCAGCACGGGATGGTCGCCGCCGGTCATCCGCTCGCGGCCGAAGCCGGGATGCGGATTCTGAAAGCGGGCGGCAACGCAATCGACGCGGCGATGGCGACGTGGGCGGTGCAAGGCCAGGTCGAGCCCGGCATGACCGGCCTCGGCGCCGACATGCTCGTCCTCGTCTATCTCGCCAAGACTCGCGAAGTGAAGTTCATCAACGCGACCGGCTTCGCGCCGGCCGCGGCGACCATCGATTTCTACAAGTCGAAGGGCGGCATTCCCGATCAGGGACCGCTCTCCATCTCGGTCCCGGGCGCGGTCGGCGGAGCGGCCTACGCCGTCCAGAAGTACGGAACGAAATCCCTCAGCGACGTCTTCGCGCCGGCGATTGAAATCGCCGAACAGGGCTTTCCGATCACGTCGTCGCTCGCGCAGGGACTCGCCGGCGGCAAGGAGAAGCTGTCGAAGTATCCGTCGACCACCAAGCTCTGGTTCAAGGACGGCCAGCCGCTGCAGATGGGCGACATCCTGATCAACAAGGATCTGGCGCGCACGCTCAGGACGATTGCCGCGCAAGGGCACGACGGCTTCTACAAGGGCGACGTCGCGAAGAACACCGCGGCGTACTTGAAGGCGAACGGCGGCCTGATCACCGAAGCGGATCTGGCCGCATACCATCCGGTCGAGGACACGGCGATTCACGTCAACTACCGCGGCGTGGAGGTATACGAGTGCCCGCCGAACTCGCAAGGGTTCGTGATGCTCGAGGCGCTGAACATCCTCGAAGGCTTCGATCTGAAGAAGATGGGACACAACACCGCGCCGTATCTCCACGCGGTGACCGAAGCGCTGAAACTCTCGTTCGCCGATCGCAACAAGTACGTCGCCGATCCGAAGTTCGTCCCGAATATCCCGATGAAGGGATTGCTCTCGAAGGAGTACGCGGCCGTGCGCCGTCAGGCGATCGATCCGAACAAGGCGATCGTCGGCGAGCCGGCGCCCGGCGATCCGACGCGCATCACGACGACGTCGCAACCCGCACACCAGGCGTACGCCGATCCGCAGCCGGTCCCGACAACGGTCGGCGACTTCGATCCCGACAAGATCCTCAACCTGACGACCTACCTCGCCGTCGTCGACAAGGATCACAACATGGTGTCGGTGACGTCGAGCCTCCTGAGCGGCTTCGGCAGCGG
>DAIUKO010000116.1:0-16716 GCA_036848175.1 Vicinamibacterales bacterium
CCCAGGATTTTAAGTCCTGTGCGTCTGCCAGTTCCGCCACCCCGGCATGTCGTTCAGTGCGTGGAGCTTACTGATTCTACTGCGGAGGGCTGATCGTCGGATCTTGAAAGAATCCTGAAAGGCCTACTCCGCTCGCAAGGCGACGAGTGGATCAATCCGTGCCGCACGCTGTGCTGGCACCAGGCATGCCACCGCCACGACGAAGCCAACGGCAACGGCCACGGTGGCGTAGCTGACCGCATCGCCCCGATCCACGCCGTACAGAAACGACGAGAGATAGCGCGTCAGCGCGTACGCGGACCACAGCCCGACCGTGAGACCCGCGACGCCGATCGCCATCGCCTGCTTCAGCACAAGGGCGACAATGTCGCGAACCTGCGCGCCGAGCGCTGTGCGAATGCCGATTTCGCGCGACCGCTGCGCCACCAGGTACGACAGCAACCCGAACAGGCCGACCGCGGCGATCATGAGCGCCGCAGCGGCGAACGCCACCAGCAGCACCGCGTATAGCCGTGGTTTTGCCAGACTGCTGGCGACGCGCTCCTCCATCGTCATGATCGAATCGAGCGCGAGGGTAGGTTCCTGTTCGCGGACAGCCGTTCGCAGTGCCTGAACGTGCGTGAGCGGATCATCAATCGTGCGCACGACGAAGATGATCGATCCGCGCGTCCACCAGTCAGGGAGTTGGCGGTACGCGATGAAGAGGTCCGCGCCGGCCGGCTCGGTCACGCTCGTCTGCCGCACGTCGTCGACGACGCCGACGACCTCTGCATCAGCACGGCTGCCGATCCTGCCCGAACGCAGCGGTACACGCTTGCCGATCGGCTGAGGCCCCAGATATTGACGCGCGAAAGATCGGCTCACCACGACGACCGGTTGGGTCGAGGCGCCATTGGCATCCGAGAAGAGCCGCCCCTCGAGCAGCCGGATCCTGAGCGCAGTGAAGTACTCGGGGTCGACCATTCGCAGGTTGGCGCGCACTTGCAGTTTGACCGCAGGGTTCACCGGCGACGGCATCTCGGTGCCCAACGCGCTGCCAAGACTCAGGAACGGGAGCGCATCCGCGGCCGCCACCGTCGCAACGCCGGGCTGTCCGCGCATCCGAGCGACGACGGCATCCGAGATTTCAAGATGGCGCGGGCCGTCCGACTTCTGGGGCGGCAAATCCAGTCGAGCGGTCAGAACGTTCGCCGCGTCGTAGCCGCGGTCGGCATGCATCAGCGCGACGAACGATCGGGTGAGCAGGGCCGCACCAACGAGCAGCACGCACGCAAACGCCACTTGTGCGGTCATGACCGCGGCGCGCAGACGAGCCCACGGCGATCGACCGCCGCCGGCCGCCGACGCAGCGCTCTCTTCGGCGAGCGCGTTTCTGAGATCGAGCCGTCGCGTTTCGGCCGCCGGCATCACACCGCACAGGACACTCGTGACAATCGCGAGCACGGCGGCAAACAACAGCACCGGCAGGTTCACGGCGATATCGGCGGCACGCGGAAAATCGGCAGGCAACATGACAGGTAGCAGTCGCTGTGACGCGACGGCGAGCGCCACGCCCACGACTGCCCCGGCCGCGCCGATGACTGCGCTCTCGACGACGAGCTGGCGCACGAGCTGGCCGCGGCCTGCGCCGAGTGCGGCGCGAACCACCAGCTCACGACGGCGCGTCGTTGCGCGCGCCAGCTGCAGACCTCCCAGGTTGGCCGTTGCTGTCACAAGCAGCAAGCCGACGGCAGCGAGCAGCACAATGAGGGCCGGACGCACTTCGGCAGTCATCGCGTCGATCACTGGCGTGACGGCGACATCCGAAGGCGCGCTGCTGCCGAACATCGCGACCGCGGCAAACCCTGGATCTGGTGCGGTCCGGGCGCGCGTCGTTGCTTCCGCCGCCGCACGCTGCGGGGTCACACCCGGCTTCAGGCGTGCCATGGCGCCGAAAATCTGGATCCGTCGAACTCCGTTCGCAGCCAACACGCCTCCGACGGGCATCGGAAGCCAGGCGCGTGTCTCCCGGTCGGGGAACGCAAAATCGCGCGGCATCACACCGACAATCGTGGCCGGCTGTTCGTCGAGGTGTACGACGCTGCCAATCGCACTGTCGCGGCCACCGAACCACTCCTGCCACAGCCCGTACGACAGGATGGCGACGCTCGTCATCGGATACGGCCCGCTCTCGTACCGGTCGTCATCTTGTGTGAAAGCGCGCCCACGCAGCGGGCGCACGCGCAGGACGTCGAACATCGAAGCCGTCAACCGGACCACTTGCAGCCGCGCCGGTTCGCCGCCGTTCGCGACCGCCGTCATCGCGCCACCGCCGAGGCCGTAGCCACCAATCGCCTCAGTTGTCGACGTCTGATCGCGCCACGCGAGATACGGACCGTTCGAGATGGTCCCGGGCAGCCGCGCCTGTTGCCCCTTGCGCGATTCCGTCACCCGCATGAGGCGATCGCCATCCGCCCACGGCAGCGGCTTCAGCAACACGCCATATGCGACGCTGAAGAGCGTCGTCGTCGCACCGATGCCGACCGCCATCGTGAGGATCGCCACCGCGGCATATCCCAGGTCGCGGCGGAGCAGCCTGAACGCGTAGCGCACGTCGTTCACGGGGGCAACTTTACCACCTGGAACACGCGTCGCGCCTGAGCGATGCGCTTCTCGCCGACATCGTGCTCACGTTCGACGCAAGGATCCTCGGACAACGCGCAGGTTTGACCGCCGAGTTTGCGCGATCACCGCCGTCTGCTACATTCGTGAAGTGACGGAGCTGAGCGGCCGCATCATGCCGTTCGAGGCGATCGCCACCGACTTCGACGGCACGATTGCTCACGACGGACACGTCGACGATGTCACGTTGGCGGCGCTTCAGAGCGCACGCCGCGCCGGACTCCGTCTGATTCTGGTCACCGGACGCGAGCTCAGCGACTTGTCGAACACCTTTCCACACCTCGCGATCTTCGACCGCGTCGTTGCCGAGAACGGAGCGTTGCTGTTCGATCCCAAGACCGAGGCGGTCCGAGTGCTCGCGCCACCTCCCCCGCCCGCGCTGGTCGACTGGCTGGCGCAGCGAAGCGTGCCGGTGTCGATCGGTCACAGTATCGTGGCGACCGGCGCACTTCACGAATCCGAAGTCCGGCAAGCGATTCGTGAGCTTGGCCTCGAGCGGCACATCATCCTCAACAAGGGCTCCCTCATGGTGTTGCCGAGCGACGTCGACAAGGCAACCGGGCTCATGTCGGCGCTCGACGAGCTCGCCATCACGCCAGCGCGCACGATCGGGATCGGTGATGCCGAAAACGACGTCGCCTTACTCAACGCTTGCGGCCTTGCGGTCGCGGTCGCCAACGCCTTGGACTCGGTGAAGGAAGTTGCGGACATCGTCACAGCCAATGAGAGAGGTCACGGGGTCGCGGAGCTCCTCGATCGGCTGCGCAATGGCGAGTTCGACACTCATGACCAACGTCGATAGAGCGTCCACGGCTCGGTCTGGATATACTCGCTCTCCGTCATGACTAGTACACTCCCCTGCCGTTTCATTCCCGTCATGCTCGCCGGCATGCTCGCTGTCGGCCACGCACAACAGGCTCAACAGATCCAACAGACCCAACAAGGACCCGTCATCGGCCTGCCGGTGCCGCCGCTCGGCGCGGGACCATTCGAATTCCAGGCTGCCGAGCAGCAGAAGATCCGCGTCAGCGTCGTCACGAAGGGCCTTTCGCATCCATGGAGTCTCGTCTTCCTTCCGGACGGGAGCATGCTGGTCACGGAGCGGCCCGGCCGCATCCGCGTCGTTCGTGACGGGAAGCTCGATCCGACGCCGATTGCCGGCGTGCCTCGTGTTCGAACCGACGGCAACGGCGGCCTGATGGACATCGCGCTGCATCCGGCATTCGCAAGCAACCGGCTCGTCTACCTCACTTACACGAAGCCTGTCGAGAACGGCAAAGGCACACCAACGCTCGCTCGAGGAAAGCTCGAAGGCGCCGCACTCACCGACGTCCGCGATCTGATCGTCCCTGAAGCCTACGAGGGCAACTCGGGCCTCAACGGCCGCGTCGTCTTCGGACGCGACGGGATGGTCTACATGTCGACGGGCGGGAACATCGCCAAGGTCGCGCAGGACCCGGCGAGTCTGCGCGGCAAGATTCTTCGGCTGCGTGATGACGGCACGGTTCCTCCGGACAATCCGTTCGTGAACAAGGCCGGCTACCGTCCGGAGATCTACACGCTCGGCCATCGCAACACGCTGGCGCTCATCGTTCATCCCGAGACGGGCGTCGTGTGGAACAGCGAGAACGGTCCGAACGGCGGCGACGAAATCAACATCATCCTGCCCGGCCGCAACTACGGATGGCCGCTCGTCAGCTTCGGGCGTGATTATCCAGGCCCGCGCATCTCGGAGCATCCGACGCGCGAAGGCATGGAGTCGCCGCTGGTGACGTGGATTCCTTCGATCGCGGCCTCGGGCATGGCCGTCTACACGGGGGATCGCTTCGCAAAGTGGAAGGGCAACGTGTTTGTCGGCGCCATGCGCACCGGTGAGATCCCAGGCACCGGCCATCTCGAACGCATCGTCTTCAACGCGAGGATGGAAGAGCTGCGCCGAGAATCGATGATCGGCGAACTGAGACAGCGCATCCGCGAGGTGCGGCAGGGCCCCGACGGACTGCTCTATCTGCTGACGGACGAAGAGGACGGCGCGATGCTGCGCATCGAGCCAGCCTCCTGATCGTCAGTTCGTCGTGCGCCTCGTCTGTGCGGCGTCAAAGTGCTTCACATACCAGGCCACCGAACGATCGAGAAAGTCCGCGATGTGCTGACTCTCGCGCATCCCGTGACCCTCACGCGGGTAGCGCAGCATCATCACCTCCACGCCGACGTCCTTCAGCGCCGTGAAGTACTGTTCGATCTCCGCGGGGTTAACGAGCAGATCGTTGTCGCCGTGCGACAGCATCATCGGCGTCTTCACGCGGTGGACGAAGCGGATCGCCGATCGCTGCCAGAGCATGTCCATGATGCCGCCGGTGTGCGGCTTCCCGTCGTATTCCTGCTCCAGGTAGTCGTGGTACACGGGACGATCGGATCCCCTTCCATGGCAGGCTCGGGACCTGGCGTCGCGGACACGAACGCGATCCGTGTTCCGTCCGGCGACCAGGCGAGGCGCTCACCCACCTGCGGCAGCGGATGGTTCGTGCCGGCGACGTCGACAAGCGGCTGTGCGCCGCTGCCGTCCGCGTTGGCGACGAGAATGCCGCTCTTGCCGTCGCCGGTGCGGCCCTCGAACGCGATGCGCTTGCCGTCAGGCGACCACCTCGGCGTGCTGCCTTCCTGACCTTCACCGCCGCCCCATGGTTTCGCCGTACCTGCGGGCAGGTCGGTGGTCCAGATTCGCGAGTACGGTGGACCGATCCGATCGTTGTACTGGACGGTGAAGACGAGCCGCGTGCCGTCCGGCGAGATGCGCGGATCGCCAGCCGACCGCAAGTAGAAAAGATCCGCGACTTCGATCTTCGACGAGGACGGCCGCGCCGGAATGGTTTGCGCCGGCGCGGCTTGCGCTGCGGCACGGCCTTCGGCGCTGGCCGCTGCAGTCGGCGCGCTGTCGCGCGAGCACGCGACGGCCGTGAGAGCGAAGAAGCCCGCGACGAAGAGGGATCGGACCATCGATGCCTCCCTCACCTACCACGCGGCGCGGACCGCGAGCTCGACCTGCCGCGGCGGCCGCGCGCTGGTGATCTTGCCGAACGTATTCGACAGCGCGTTGCCCACGCGGCCGCCGCCGAACTGCGCCTGCAGGTTCTGCGTGTTGAACAGGTTGAATGCTTGCGCCAGGAGATCGATCTTCCGCCGGTCGCCGAAGCGCAGCGCCTTGCTGACGCGAACGTCGACAACGCTGATGCGCGAGCTGTCGATGCCGTTTTCGGCGATCGCGCCGAGTGCGTTGGCTTGCCGGTACGCGTTCACCGCCGCGAGATTGAGGTTGCGCGATCCCGAATTCCGCGTCGTGCCGGGCACCAGGTCGGTGTTGAACGTGTCGCCGTTCAGGTCGCGCCCCGCCGTCGCCGACCATGGCAGCTGCGAACGGTATGAGTACAGCGCGCCCAGCGTGATGTCCCACGGGAACAGCACTGAGCCGCTCGCGACGATGGCGTGCCGGCGCTCGCCGCTCGAGGGCCCGTCGTCGAGATTCAGATTGAAGACATCCAGGTAGCGGCCCATCGGGTTGTTGTCGTCGCTGTCGGTGAACGTGTACGAGACGAGGAACTGTGAGTTGTGGCTGTAGCGCTTTTCGAGCTTGACGTAGAGCGCCTTGTATTTCAGATCGGCGTCCGGGCGAATCTGATCGATGCGGTTGAACTGCGGCAGCGGCCGCTGCAGCGTCACCGGATCGCGGAAGTTGATGTTGAGCGTCTTGTAGTCGCCTTTCGCGTGGTTGTAGACGAAGTCGACGTGCAGTCCCATGTTGAACGGCAGCGCGCTCGACACTCCGGCCGTAGACTGATCCGCCGCCGGTTGAATCATGTCGTTCGACACCACCGAGATGTTCGGCGCCTGCGACGTCAGGATGAACAGCGTGGGCGGCTGGCCGTTGTACGGATCGGGGTACGGCGGGTTGGTGATGCTGATCGTGAACTGCCTGAAGTTGTTGAACTCCGGAAGCGTGCCGAGCAGACGGATGTGACCGTAGAAGCGGCCGTAGCCTGCACGCACGACGGTCCTGGCGTTGCTGAAGAGATCCCACGCGATGCCGGTGCGCGGGCCGAAGTTGTCCTTGTCGCCGCGCTGGCTCACGTCCACGTACGGCAGCGGAACCGGAAAGCTGTTGACGTCGAGATCCTCGTTCGCGTTTCCGTAGAGCCGCTCGTAGCGGAGGCCCAGGTTGACCGTGATGTTGGGCCGCAGACGCCAGTCGTCCTGCACGAACCCCACGTAGTACTTCGTCGGGTGTGACGTTGTGTACGGCGTCTGCGCGCTGAAGGTCGCGGCGCCGGTGAGTGCCGCGACCGACGCCGGGTCGTTCGGATCGAAAAACTGATCTCGCGAGAACGAGTAGGTGCCGGAGGAAGGCGAGTTGCCGGCGCCTTCCGAGACGTACGGCATGTAGTTGTACTCGCCGCCGAACTTGACCCCGTGGTTGCCATAGTTCATGGCGTACGTGTCACGGAGCTCCCATCGGCTCTCCGGGCTGATGTAGTCGTAGTTGTTGCCATAGACCAGTGACGGAAAGTTGTAGGTCCGCGTCGAACGATTGACGCGCTCTGCCGGGAACGCGCCGGTCTCCGTCCACAGCGGCGTGCCGCCCGGGTAGCCGTAGAACGCGGCGTGCGCGTATTGAAAGCGCAGATCGTTCAGTTGCCGCGCGCCTCGCACCCAGGTATGCCCCATGACCACCGATTCGCGCGGCACTTCTTCGTCACGGCCCGACGCGGCGACGCCCCCGCATCCCTGACAGGTCTTCTTGTCGTCTTCGCCGAGGAAGCGCGCGAACAGCGACTGCGAGTTGCTCAGCCGGACATCGCCGCGAACCGAGTACAGGTTCCTCGTGGACGGCAGCGGGAACGTCCCTTCGAGCTTCGAATAGAACTGCGGCTGCCCGGTGCGAACCGTGTAGAACTCCTCGGTGTCGGTGCGTTCGAAGGTGCCGAAGAAGTGGACCTTGTCGCGCACGATCGGGCCGCCGACACTGCCGCCGAATTGATCGCGGCGATAGTCCGGCTTGACCGTCTCGAAGACGCCGCGTGAATTGAGCGCCTTGTTCCGGAAGTATTCGAATGCCGTGCCGCGAAACGCGTTGCCGCCCGACTTGGTCACGGTTTCGACGACGCCGCCGGTCGCGAGGCCGAACTCCGCTTTGTAACCGGCGTTGGTGACCTTGAACTCCTCCACCGCGTCCTCGGGCAGATCCTGCCGCGGCTCGCCGTCCTCGGCCCAGTTGTTGATCATGCCGTCCACCACGTTGCCGGTGCCGTTGAAGGTCATCGAGCCGCCGACGTTGACCGTGGCGAAGAAGGAGCGGGTCGCGTCCACCGTCGTGCCGGGCACGAGGAGCGCCAGCGACAGATACTGCCGCGAGTTCATCGGCAGGCTCTCGATCTGCTGCTGCGTGACCGTGCCCGAAATCTCCGCCTTGGTCGTGTCGACCACCGGCGACTCGCCGCGAACGGTCAGCGTTTCCGCCAGCGCCTGGACCTTCAACGTCACGTCCAGCCGATGGCTGAATCCGATGGTGATGATGATGTCCGAGACTTCCTGCACGCTGAACCCTGTGAGCTCGGCGCGCACGGTATAACGGCCTGGCGCGAGCGCCGGAAACGCGAATCGACCGTCGTTCACGGTCGTCAGCGTGCGGGTGACCCCGCTCTCCTGGTTGCGGACCGTCATCGCGACACCGGGGAGCACGCCGCCCTGCTCGTCGCGCACGGTGCCTTCGATCTGGCCTGCGCTTCCCTGCGCCCTCATCGTCGCAGCTGACATCGAGTACAGGAGCAGCAGGCAACAGAGACGAGCCGATCCACGGATCATCGGGGACCTCCTCTCAAACGGCCTCAGAACGTATGTTCCTGACGGTCACGGTCACGCCAGGGAGCGCGCCGCCGGTGTCGTCGGTAATCAGCCCGCTGAGGCTGGCGCTGGCGATCTGCGCATTGGCGGGCGAGCCCCCGAGCACGCAGCACGCGCACGCAACCAGCAGAGCCCTTCGAACGCTCTGGCGGACCTGGAGAGCAGCCTCGCTCATACACCCTCCCAATCGAAACGGGCCGTTGCCGAGCGGACGCGCGCGACCGTCAGAAGTTCGTCATGCCCGCCTGTTGCTTCACATAACGGACGATCTCGGCGGAGGTCGCGAACCAGACGTTCGGCTTCGACTTGATGTACGTGATGAGATCGTCGAGATACTGGATGCGAGATCGCATGCCGATGAGATGGGGATGCAGCGTGATGAGGTACAGCGTCCCCTCCTCGTACGCGGCATCGAAATCGTCGCGGAATGTCTCGAACACCAATTCCGGCGATGGCAGCGTGGATGGGCCGAATCGGGGAGCGGTGAGCGTCGGCTGATCGTCGAGGAGGCGGCTGACCGGGAGCTCCACGATCCCTGACGGCTGGCCATTGAGGAGGATCTCGTACGGCTCGTCCATGGCCATCATCGTGCTGTCGTAGAGGAACCCGCTTTTCTTCAGAATGCCGATCGTGTGCAGGCTCAGGACGGATGACGGGCCCCGTGCGCCGATTGGCTTCTTCCCGGTGATTTTCGACACGTACTCCGTAGCCCGGCCGAGCAGCTGCTCCTCGGTCGTCGCGTTGTTGATCTCGAGCGGATTCTCGTCGCTCCAGCCGAGGGTCCCGATCTCTAACTGTTTGCGCTTGACGAGCTCGGGCAGCATCCTCGTGTCGACGATTGCCGCGGTAGCCGCCACGAAAAACGTCGCGGGGACGTTCTGACGATCGAGGACCTCGAGCACGCGAGGCAAACCGGCTACGGCGCCAAATTCACCGCCGGTCAGCTGGACGACGGCCGTATCGCCACGGGCGAGATTGTTCGCCGTGTTGCTCAGCGAGAATGTCAGGGCGACCGCGACGCGTGCGCCGTTCGGCCAGCCTCTCGGAGTCAGTTTGCGGCCCGCCGAGACGACGCCCGCAAACTGTTTCAGCTGCGCCTCCGACCACTTGCGTCCCGGCTGGGTGTCGCCGGGCGCCCGTGGCGGCTGCTGTTGCGCGCTCACCGCGATCCCCAGGCTCACGAGACCCGCCGCGATCCTCATCTTCTGGCTCACGCGTCCTCCTTGCCGGGCTACCGCGTCCCCGATTCCTGCTTCACGTAGCGGGCGATGTCCTCGGCAGTCGCGAACCAGACGCCGGGCTTCGACTTCATGTAGAGGACGAGCTCCTCCAGATACTTCATGCGCGAGCGCTGCCCCGAAATGTGCGGGTGCATCGTCAGCATGAAGAGCGTCCCTTCGCGGTACGCGACGTCGAAGTCGTCCTTGAACGTCTTCATGATGAGTCGCGGCGATGGCAGCGACGCGTTCGCGGGGAGGAACGGCGCATCGTCGAGGATCCAGTTCACGGGCAGCTCGACGATCCCTGTGGATCGCCCGTCGATGAGCACGTCGTGCGGCTGGTCCATCGCCTGAAGGCTGCTGTCGTACAGGAGACCGGCCTTCTTGAGCAGCTCCATCGTGTAGACGCTCATCGTCCACGACGGATTCCGGTTGCCGGTCGGACGCTTACCCGAGGATTTCTCGAGTTGATCCATCGCCTGAGAGATCAGCCGCCACTCTTCCTCTGCATCGTTGAGCGCCATCGGGTCTTCGTGAATCCACCCGTGCATGGCCACTTCGTGTCGGCCGCTCTTCTTGATCGCCTCCATCATCGCCGGATGCATGAAGGTCGACGTCGCCGGGATGTAGAACGTCGCCGGCAGGTTGTACCGATCGAGGAACCTGAGGATGCGCGGCACGCCGCTCAACGCGCCGTACTCGCCGTCCGACATCGTCACCGGCGCGTTGTTCCCGCGATTGAGCGCGATGGACTGATTGTCGGGATCGAACGACAGGCACACTGCCACGCGCGCGCCGTTGGGCCAGCTTTTCGGTGTCAGCGTCCGCCCCGCACGCACATGGTGCGCGACCTTATTGAGCTGTTCCTCGGTCCACTGAAGGCCTGGTTGTGGTCCCGCGGGCGGTTGCTGCGCGCGAGCCGGCGTCAGGAGCACCAACGCCATGGCAGCCATGATCACAAGGCGATCGCGCATGACCCTCTCTCCTTCCGGCAATTGCTCTTCGGACCTGGTGGTTTCCCGGCTATGGGTGCGCCGATGTTAAGTCGACGAATGCCCGATGCGGTAGGGTTTTCCTGAAGGTTTGCGCAAGATCGGCTGGGGTATGATTCGCTGCGATGACGCGGGCGGCACGCATCGCCTTCTCCATCGTGGCCGTCGCCGCGCTCGTGTCCGCGGCCAGCGAATCCCGCCATCTCGACGCGCAACAATCGGGCAGCCGAACATCGGTCGACTGGCCGCTTCACAATCTGGACCTGGCCGGTAGCCGATTCTCTTCGCTCGATCACATCAACACGTCGAACGTCGCTGCCTTGACGCCGCGCTGGCTGTTCCAGCACGGAGTCATCGACGGTGTCAGCAACCAGACAACTCCGATCGTCGTCGATGGCGTGATGTACGTCACCGATGCTCGCGGCAGCGTGTACGCAGTCGACGCAGCCACGGGACATCTTCAGTGGACCTACGACGTCACCAAACTGATTGGCGGCGGCGCGAAGGACGGCTACGTCTTCCGCAACCGCGGCGTCTGTTATGCCGACGGCGTGATCTACACGGCTGCCGGGTCATTCCTGTTTGCGCTCGACGCCAGGAGCGGCAGGCCGCTGCAAAGTTTCGGCAAAGAGGGCCAGGCGAGCGTGATCCTCGACGTGATCAAGCCGCGGTATCCCGATGTCACTTCGGCGATCAGCCTCGGCTACTGGTTCACCACGGCGCCGCAGGTGTACAAGGGCGTGCTTTACATCGGCAGCACGCGCAGCGAGAGCCACATTCCCGGCGGACACGTGTTGGCCGTCGACGCGAAGACCGGCAAGGTGCTGTGGCACTTCAACACGATCCCGCAGGACGCGTCCGATCAGGGCTGGGATGTTGCCGGCCCGACATGGGTCGGCGGCGAGCGGAACGGCGGCGGGATCTGGGAAACGCCGTCGATCGATCCCGAGCTCGGTCTGTTGTACGTCGCGGTCGGCAACCCGTTCGGCGACAGCACGAAGCGGATCGGGACCAACCTCTTCACCGACTCGATCATCGCGCTGACGCTGAGCACGGGGACGCTGAAGTGGTACTTTCAGCAGACACATCACGACGTGTGGGACTACGACTCGGGAAACCCGCCGATTCTGTTCGACATGCAGGTCCGCGGTCAGCGCGTGAAGGCGGTCGCCGAAGCGAGCAAGAACGGCTACCTCTACATCCTCAATCGCGAGACCGGTAAGCCGGTTCACCCGATCAAGGAAACGCCGGTTCCGACGGAGACGACGCGACCTGGCGAGCAACCATGGCCGACGCAGCCGATTCCGCACACGGCGCTGGGCCAACCGATGCATCCGGTCACGCCCGTGTTCCCCGAAGACGTCCCGCCGGAGCGGCTCGCGTCGAGAAAACCAGTGCCGGTGTTCACGCCGCCGGGACCAAACCAGATCAGCGCGCCAGGAACCGAGGGCGGTGCGAACTACGGTCCGCTGTCATACAGCCCGCAGACGGGTCTGCTCTACGTCAACGCGATCGATCGTCCGCTCGGCGCAGACCGTCCGGCCAAGGGATTTTTCTCCGCGTTCGATCCCACGAGCGGCGAGCTGGTGTGGCAGCGTCAGTTCGAGGGTTGGGGACAGGCCGGATCGGTTGCGACCGCGGGCGGACTCGTCTTCGTCGGCACCGGGAGCAACATCGCCGGGTACTTCTTTGCCTACGACGCCAAGACCGGCGATCTGCTCTGGAAGTTCAACACCGGCGCCGGCGTGTTCGCGTCGCCGTCGGTGTACATGGTGAACGGAGAACAGTTCGTCGCCGTGGCGTCCGGCGGCGGTGACCGCGGTCGCCGCGGCGGCGACCTGATCCTCAGCTTCGCTCTGCCGAAGCGGTGATCTCAAGGATCGTTGCGAACGATCTTTCCGCCTTTCATCACGAAGCGAACGTTCTCGGTCGCCGCGATATTCGCCAACACGTTGCCGGGGACGGCGACGATGTCAGCTTCCTTGCCGGCTTCGATCGTGCCGGTGAGGCGATCGACGCCGAGCAGCGCCGCCGCCGTCACCGATGTGCGCAGCGCCGCCGCGGCCGAGAGGCCGTGCTCGACCAGCAACGCGAACTCCTCCGCGTTCCGTCCGTGCGGGCTCACGCCGCTGTCGGTGCCGAACGCGATCTTCACGCCGGCGCCGACGGCTCGCTTGAAGGCGGCCGATCGGCCGTCGAGCGCCTGAAGCGCCTTCGCGGTGATTTCAGGCGGGTACTTTCTCGTCGCTTTACGGCCGCCGGCGTACTCGCCGGCCATCAGCGTCGGGACGAGATAGGTCCCGTGCTCCTTCATCATCCGCACCGCTTCGTCGTCGAGAAACGATCCGTGCTCGATCGAGTCGATGCCGGCGCGAATCGCCACCTTCGCGCCGGCGGCGCCGTGCGCGTGAGCGGCAGTCTTGCGCCCGAGGCGGTGCGCTTCCTCGACGAGCGCATCCATCTCCGCCTGCGTCAGCTGCGGCGCACCGACATCGTCTCCGAGCGACAACACGCCGCCGGTCGCACACACTTTGATGACGTCGGCGCCGTACTTGATTTGAAATCGGACGGCGTCGCGAAACTGATCGGGGCCGCTGGCGATGCCGCTCGAGATCCCGGGCTCGGGACCGAAGCGCTCGAACGGAAACCCGTTGTTGTCGCAGTGCCCGCCGCGCGCGCCGAGCGCATGCACCGCGACGAGCATCCGCGGACCGTCGGCCTGTCCGGCAGCAATCGCATTGCGCAGCCCGACGTCGATGTAGTCGCTCGATCCGACGTCGCGTACCGTCGTGAATCCGGCCATCAGCGTCCGCCGCGCGAACCCCGCCGCCCGCAGTGTCGATTCGGCGATCGTCCGGCGGAGTCCGGAGATCGTGTCCGCGGCCCAATCGTCGGACGATTCGTCGGAGAGATGTGTATGCGCGTCGATGAAGCCGGGCATCATCGTCGCGTCACCGAGATCGATCACC
This sequence comes from Vicinamibacterales bacterium, assembly GCA_036848175.1. Classification (GTDB taxonomy): domain Bacteria; phylum Acidobacteriota; class Vicinamibacteria; order Vicinamibacterales; family CAVVIG01; genus QHWF01. Next base: position 13,738 of record DAIUKO010000116.1, read on the forward strand.
TGCGCCCCGGCGGGAATCGCGAGGCGGGCTCCTGCTGCGGTGACGCGGCTCCCTTGAACCAGGACCACCGCGTCAGCCGTGGTCGAATCCGATTTCCCGTCGAACAGGCGGGCCGCCTTGATCGCGATTGTGCGTTGCGCCGCCGGTGCGGGCGACTGCTGGGCGCCGACCATCGTCGTCGCGATGGCCGCAGCGGCCGCGACGGCCGCAAGACAGAACGGTTTCGACACCTCGTCCTCCTCCGATGCTCACGTTGCCTGACAGCGGTTCGCTGTCATTAGAGCACGGCGAGATCGAGTTGGCGCAGGCGTTCCGGATCGCCGATGACGTCGATGGACGCGATCTTTCCGTCTTTGAGCGTGAAGCTCAGGACCCTGAACAGCTGTCCGCGCGGCGCGACGATGACGCCGACGGCGCCGTTGACGAGCGCCGGGCGTGCGGCGACGGCGCCCTGCGACAATACAATCGCCTGACTGGCCCAGTTGCTGGCGCCCTGTACTTCCGCGGGCGCGCCAGCCCGAGCTGATGCCGCGTCGGCGCGGACGACGAGATCCGGATCGAGGACCGCAACCAGCGCGTCGAAGTCGCGGTTGCGCAGCGCCGCAAGGAAGGCGTCGACAACGTCCCGCTGCTGGCGGAGATCGGCGTTCGGACTCGGTGATCCGCCTTGCACTCGCCGGCGCGCGCGGCTTGCGAGCTGCCGCGCGGCATCCGGCGAGCGATCGACGATCGACGCGATCTCGTCGAACGGGACCCCGAACATGTCGTGCAGCACGAAGGCGAGGCGCTCCGCCGGCTCCAGTGTATCGAGCACGACGAGCAGCGCAAGGCCGACTGAATCCGCGAGCAGCGCTTCGCGCTCGGGATCGGCGCCAACCGTGCCGCTCGCGATCGGCTCCGGCACGTCGACGGTCATGGACTCCTCGCGGCGCGACTTCCGCGACCGCAGCATGTCCAGCGACACGCGCGCCACGACCGTCGTCAGCCATCCGCGCAGGTTGTCGACGCCGCTCGCGCCGGAGCGGCTCAGGCGCAGCCAGGTTTCCTGAACGGCGTCATCCGCCTCGCTGAGCGAGCCCAGCATCCGGTAGGCCACGCCGCGAAGATGCCCGCGGCTTTCCTCGAATCGTTCTGCCAGCCACTCATCGTCGGCCATCGTCACATTCTCTCGCGTCGCTTCGTCATACCACTGACGAACGAAACGCACCAAATGTGACTGCCACGAGGAGATGACCATGCACGCACGAATGAAACAGCCCGTGATGATTATTCCAGCCGCCATGCAGGCGATGTATGCCCTGCATGCCTCTGCAGAAAAAGGCGGCGTGCCGGCGAGCACCATCGGCCTGATCGAGCTGCGCGCGAGCCAGATCAACGGCTGCAGCGTCTGTGTCGACATGCACGCACGGCTGCTCAAGAAAGCTGGAGAAACCGACAATCGGTTGTTCGCCGTCGCGGCCTGGCGAGACGCGCCGTACTTCACCGACGCCGAACGCGCCGCGCTGGCGCTCACCGAGGCGGTCACGCGGCTGAGCGATCGCGAGGATCCAGTTCCGGATGAGATCTGGGATGAGGCCGCGCGGCACTACGACGAGGCCGGCCTGTCGGCACTGCTCATTTCGATCGCGACGATCAACGTCTGGAATCGTCTGAACGTCGCGACGAGGCAGGTCGCGGGTCAGATTCCCGCAGGCGCAGCGCAGTCAGTCTGAACTGAGCTATAAGAGTTATGTGGGATTGGCGCGGATGTTGTGTGTAAAATCCCGCAGTGAGTCGAGAGAAGGGCGCTAAACACCACAGCTATTCCTACGTCGACGTGCTCGAGCGAGTGGCGGACGGCGTTCACGTCGACATTGTCGCGCGTAAACCGAAGGGGCGCTCCTCTGGGAAAATGAGCGAGTGGCAACGGCGGCGGGACGAGTCGAGTCGATCAACACCTCCCGTGGAGGGGTCCCGAAAACCGCCGTCTTCGAAGGTCTAGTCACGGAGCATGGACTGGACGGAGATCGGCAGCGAAATCTGCGCGTGCACGGCGGACCGGATCGCGCGATTTCGCTCTACTCGCTCGAGATCATTCGCGCGCTCCAGCGCGAGGGACATCCAATCGGCGTTGGCACGGCGGGAGAGAATCTCACACTGTCGGGCGTCGATTGGGTCCGTGTCGTCCCCGGCACGGAGATCGAGATTGGCGAGGTCTGTCTGTTGATCACGAAGTACGCGAGTCCGTGCGACACCATCGCCGACTCGTTTCTCGGAGGCGACTTCACGCGTATCTCGCAGAAGCTCCACGCCGGCTGGAGCCGCGTCTACGCGCGTGTGCTTGCGGGAGGGCTCATTCGCATCGGCGATCCGGCGATTCTCATCCTCCGGCGCTCCAGCGTCTCGGGTTAACGGCGCAGCTCGGCACGATCAGTGCACATCCCACCTCTGCGCGAGGCAGCGCGGTGATTTTTTGCCTCGTATCCGGAACGCGCTTACATAGGAGCGTCATCCCATGGCGCAAATCTTGACGATCGTTACCCTACTAGCGCTGGCCGTCGGCTTGGCATTCTGGTCGTACCGCCGCTCGGAACTCAGGCGTAAAACGATTCTCGTCACGGTCCGGCTGGATCGCGAGGCGCCCGGGGCGCACCTCATCTGGGACATCACCAATGCCGGCAGCTCGCCGGTGACGTTGACCAAGCTCATCGTGCATGGCCGCCACGGCGCCGGCGATGCGGTGCCGCTCGGCTTGTCCCGGCCGCTGAGTCCACAGGAGTCGGTGGTGCTGCCAACTGACGTCGACTGGAGTCTGCTGGCGGCGAAGTCGATTGCGGTCGTCGACGCCACCGGCCGCGAGCATCATGCGTCGCACCGGCAGCTCGCCACCATCCAGGATCATCTCCGCCAACTCATCGATCGGCGGGCGCCGACGACGTCAGCTCGAGAATTTCTCTTCGGTGCGACGGATCTTGCGTTCGGCGTGGTGATCCTCGGACT
>DAIUKO010000116.1:16816-19769 GCA_036848175.1 Vicinamibacterales bacterium
GAAGTCTGAAGTTTGAAGTCTGAAGTCTGAAGTTTGAAGTTACTGCAGCATTGACGGTGGTTGCGCGTGTGCAGTCAGCACACGCGCGATCATCGCTTCCAGCGCGGCCTTGTCGATCTCGAATGGACCTGCCACAGCCGCGCCCATCGTGATCTCGATGGCGATGACCACACCACCCTCTTCGTAGGGGTTGACGATCCAGCTGAGGCCGCGCAGCGAGATCTCACGCGCCGACTCGCCTGGCCGCTTCTGTCGATCCATCGCGCGCAGCATCCCCTGCAGCACCATCCGGACGTCGTCGTCGGTCCACCCGGACGGCGTGCTGCCGATCCCGTCGATCCTCTCGGTCGTCGCGAAATCGGTGCCTCGCAGCCAGACGTCCACGGACACGCTCATGAGGCCGCCTTCAATTCTTCTCGCAGGGCATCGGCGCTGGTGACCGGCTGCCGGCAGGTAAACCCGCGGCACACGAACGCGGCGCTGACGCCATTCACCGGCTGCATCGCGGCGATGAACGGCAGGCTCGCCGAGAGTGCGCGTTGGCGATCCGGCGTGACGTGGATCGTGACGGCGAACGGGAGATACTGCAGCGCCAGCGTGCGGATTAGATCTGCGGTCTCGCCCTGTCGCGCGTTCCCGGCTTCGACGACGACGACCTGCTGAATGCCGGCGAGATAGGTCGAGAGCGCGGCGGCCATCATCGGGACCGCGCGGCCGACTTGCTCCAGGCGCGTGCCGAACAGTTTCAGCGTCCGCTCAATCCGATCCGGCCAGCGATCGTCTTCGACCAGATGCGACAACACCAGCAGGTTCATCACCGACACCGAGCTCGCCGTCGGCTCCGCGCCATCGTAGTCTTCCTTCATGCGCAGGAGCACGCTCGGATCGGTGCCGGTCGTGCTGAACCAGCCGCCAGCCTGCTCGTCCCAGAACAGCTCGTCCTGCCGCTGCTGGAGCGCGATCGCCCACTCGAGCCACATCGGATCGGCATCGGCCTGAAACAGCTCGAGGAGCCCGAACACCAGATAGGCGTAGTCCTCGGCATAGGCGTCGATCTCCGCGTGGCCGTCACGATACCGCCGCAGAAGCGTCCGCGTCCCCGCATGCCACATCTGCTCGCGCAAGAACGCCGCGGCCCGACGCGCCGCCTCGATGTAGGGGGCGGCCGACGCGTCTCCATCGGGTCCCAGACCTTGCAGCAGCCGCGCCGTGCGCGCGAACGCCGCGATCATCAGGCCGTTCCACGCCGTGAGGATCTTGTCGTCGCGGTGGGGACGCGGCCGCTGCAGCTGGTGTTGAAACATCCGGACGCGGGCGCGATTCAGCACGTCGAGGATCTCTGCTGGTGTCTTGCGGCTCTGCGTGGCGAGATCGTCGATCGAGCGCGCGACGTAGAGCAGATTTTTTCCCGTGAACTCCTGTTGCGGATCGTGCGGCGCGTTGCCATCGGGCTCGATGCCGTAGCGTGACTTGACGATGGCGGCGTCTTCGCCGAGGAGCGCATCGATCTCGTCGGCGCGCCAGAGGTAGAACGCACCCTCCTTCTTGTGTGGATGCGGCGCAGCGGCATCCTCGGGAGGGACGCTGTCGGCATCCTCGGCCGAGTAGAAGCCGCCCGCTGGATCGGTCATGTCGCGCAGGACGTAGAGCAGCGTGTCCTCGGCGATCTCCGCGTAGAAGGGATCGCCGGACACCTGCGCGCCCTCGACGAACGCGAGCACGAGCTGCGCCTGATCGTAGAGCATCTTCTCGAAATGGGGCACGCGCCAGGCGGCGTCGACCGAATAGCGATGAAAGCCGCCGCCAACGTGGTCGCGCATGCCGCCGAGCGCCATCGCACGCAGCGTGCGCAGCACCATGTCGCGACACTCCGCGTCGGCGGTGCGCGCGTGTTCGCGGAGCAGAAACAGCAGCTCCGACGGCCTGGGAAACTTCGGCGCGCTGCCGAAGCCGCCGAGCCGCGCGTCGAAGGAGTCGCGGAACTGTTTGACCGTTGCCGCGAGCGCATTGGCGGTCGGCACCGTCCACGTCGGCGATCCGTGGTCGGCCGCGCGCAGCTGGGCCGTCATCGATTCGGCCGACTGCGCAACCTTCTCGCGCTCGGCGCGCCAGACGCGGGCGATCTCCTGCAGGATGTCGACGAACCCCGGCCGTCCCCATCGCGACGTCGGCGGAAAGTACGTCCCGCCGTAAAACGGTTTGAGATCGGGCGTCAGCCACACGCTCATCGGCCAGCCGCCGCCGCCGGTCGTCGCCTGGACGAACGTCATATAGACGCGATCGACGTCGGGGCGCTCTTCGCGATCGACCTTGATCGAGACGAAATTCGCGTTCAGCACCGCGGCCACGTCGTCGTTCTCGAACGACTCGTGCTCCATCACGTGGCACCAGTGACAGGTCGAATAGCCGATCGACAAGAAAATCGGTTTGTCCTCGGCCCGCGCCCGCTCGAACGCCTCGTTCGACCACGGAAACCATTCGACGGGATTGTTCGCGTGCTGGAGCAAGTAGGGACTGCGTTCCTGCGCGAGCCGGTTCATCCGGATCATTATGTCACTAGGATAGAATCCGCTCCCATGACTGAGGCGGCTCTGTTGTCAGGCAAGCGGGTCGCGCTGCTGGTGGAAGAAGGATTCGAGGATCGCGAACTGACCGGCCCGCGCGATGCGCTGCGCGGCGCCGGCGCGATGGTGACGATCGTTGGACCGGCGGCGAACACCGAGTATCGCGGGAAGCGCGGGCAGGCGATCGTGACGTCGGATCTCGCCGCCGGATCGGCTCGAATGAGTGACTTCGACGCGCTGGTGATTCCTGGCGGTCACGCGCCGGACAAGATGCGGATGCGCCATGCGATGGTCGATCTCACGCGCGACGCGATGGCCGCGGGGAAACCGGTCGCGGCGATCTGCCACGGTCCTCAGGTGCTCATCTCGGCCAATGTCCTCCGCGGCCG
>DAIUKO010000117.1:0-8060 GCA_036848175.1 Vicinamibacterales bacterium
ACGCCGTGTTTGATCCGTTGCTGCTGAACGCGTACAACCCGAGTCCGATGACTGGCGCGGGGAACAACACGTACCTCATTGCGGCAGATGATGGGGCGGCGGTGCTGATCGACGCGGGCGTCGGGGACGCGCGTCATCTCGAGGAGATCAGCGTGGCGCTCGAGGCGCGGCGGGCTCGCCTCGAACGCGTACTCGTGACGCACGGGCACGTCGATCACGCGTCGGGCGCGCCGGCGCTTGCGGCGGCTCACCCGCGCGCGCACTTTCTCAAGTCGCCGTGGCCTGGACAGGACGAGAAGTACGCGGTGAACTGGGAGTCGATCGGCGGCGGCGACGTCGTGCGTGCCGGCGATGAGTCGCTCGTCGCGGTGGCGACGCCGGGGCACTCGCCGGATCATCTGGCGTTCGTCCACGAGGCGAGCGCGACGGTTTTTGCCGGCGATCTCGTCGTCGCTGGCGGCAGCGTGATGATCCATGCGAGCCGCGGCGGCGACCTGCGCGAATACATGGCCTCGCTCGAGCGGCTGCTCGCGCTCGAGCCTCGACGGCTGCTGCCCGCCCACGGCCCGAGCGTCGAAAATCCGCGGGCACTCCTCAACGGCTACCTCGAGCACCGCCGATTTCGCGAGCGTCAGGTGATCGCGGCGCTGCGCGCGGGCCATTCCGACGTGCGGGCGATCGCGGAATCCATCTATGATGGTCTCGACCCGGCGCTGATGCCGGCCGCTCGCGAAAACGTGCGCGCTCACCTGGAGAAGCTCAAAGCCGACGGCATCGCCACAGATGAGGCTGGCCGATGGAGACTGTAAACCGCATGGACAACGTCATCGACTTCATCAACGTCAATCGCGATCGCTACCTCGACGAGCTCAAGGCGCTGCTCGCCATACCGAGCATCAGCGCGCTGCCGCAGCACGCCGCCGACGTCAAGCGCTGCGCCGATTGGTGCGCCGATGAAATGCGCCGCATCGGGCTGCAGAACGTCCGGCTGATCGACACGCCTGGAAACCCGGTCGTGTACGGAGACTGGCTCGGCGCCGACGGTGCGCCGACGATCCTCTTCTACGGCCACTACGACGTGCAGCCGGTGGACCCGCTGGAGCTGTGGGAGTCGCCGCCCTTCGAAGCGACGATCCGCGACGGCGAGATCTACGCGCGCGGGTCGGCCGATGACAAGGGCCAGGTCTTCATGCACTTCAAGGCGATCGAAGCGCACCTGAAGCAGAACGGCAAACTGCCGGTGAACATCAAGATCATCCTCGAGGGAGAGGAGGAAGTCGGCAGCGCGCACCTCGACGATTTCATCCGCGCGCACAAGGGCGAGCTCGCCGCCGATGTCGTCGTCATTTCGGATTCGCCGATGTTCGATCGCGGCGTCCCGTCGATGTGCTACGGCCTGCGCGGTCTCGTCTATTTCCAGATCGACCTGCGAGGGAGCAAGACCGATCTCCATTCGGGATCGTTCGGCGGCGCGGTCGCGAACCCGGCGATGGTGCTCGCGCAGGTGTTGGCGCAGATGAAGGACCGCGGCGGCCGGATCAAGATTCCCGGTTTCTACGACGATGTGGTGCCGTTGACGGATGAGGAACGGAAGGCGTGGCAGTCGCTGCCGTTCAACGAAAAGAAATACCGGAAGGACTTCGGCATCCCGAAGCTCTTCGGCGAGACCGGCTACTCCACGCTGGAGCGCACCTGGGCGAGGCCGACGTTCGAGATCAACGGCCTCCTCTCAGGCTTCACCGGCGAAGGCGCAAAGACCGTGCTTCCCGCCGTCGCCATGGCGAAGGTCAGCATGCGGCTCGTGCCGAATCAGCATCCAGACAAGATCGCGAAGCTGTTCGAAGACCACGTGACGAAGCTGGCGCCGAAGACCGTCGAGCTGAAGATCACGCGCATGCACGGCGGCAAGCCGTGGATGACGTCCTACGCGAACCCGTTCGTGCAGGCGGCCGCGCGCGCCATCGAGAGAGGATTCGGCAAGGCGCCGGTGCTCACGCGCGAAGGCGGATCGATCCCGGTCGTGTCCACGTTCCAGGAGGAGCTCGGCCTGCCGTCGGTGCTCTTCGGCGTCGGGCTGCCGGACGAGAACGCGCACGCGCCGAACGAGAAGCTCGACGTCGACAACTTCCATAACGGGATCATCGCGTCCTCGATGCTGTATCAGGAAATCGCGCAGATCGGCGCGCCCGCGTAGCGGAGGATTTCTTCGGACCGACGACCGGGCCGCTCCGCTCCACCCGACCGCGCAAGCGTGCGCGGTGGGGAACCCCGGGGTTGTCGCGGCCCGAGAATCGGAGTCGAAGGCTCGTTGTGACCCGGATTCCTTCAGTTGAGACGCTCCGCCAGACGTCACGACTCGACGGCGTGATCGATGCGCTGCAGAAGTTCTACGGCGCGCTGCTCAGGCCGCCGCGCGATCCGTTCACGCTCTTCGTGTGGGAGGTGCTGTCGACGCACTCCACGCCGCAGAAGCGCGACGCGGCGCTCAGCGCGCTGAAGCGGATTCCGGCGCTGACGCCCGACGCGATGTGGCGTGCGCCGAAGAAGAAGCTCGAGGACAGCGTCAGGCTGGCCGGACCCTACACCGAGCAGCGGCTCAACGCGCTGCGCACCGGCGTCGACATCTTCCGCCGCACCCCGACGCTGCCGTCAATCATCCGCGGTCCGATCACGTCGGCGCGGCGCGCGCTGAAGGGGCTGCCGCAGATGGGCGAGGGCGGCGCCTACCGCATGCTGCTGTTTGCCGCCGATCAGCCCGTGCTGCCGGTCGACGCGCGGGTCAGCCGCGTGGCGCGGCGCCTCGGCTACGGCGAGACGCACAAGGAGTTCACCAAGACCGCGCGATCAGTGCGCGAGGCGGTCGCGAAAGAGCTGCCGCCCGACATCGACGCCTATCGCCGCGCGTTCCTGTACCTCTCCCATCACGGCACGGCGACATGCACCGAGGCCGATCCGCACTGCAGCGTCTGTCCGCTGTTGAAAGAGTGTCCGGAAGGCCAGAAGCGCATGAGAGATTTGAGGATTTGAGGATTGGAGGATTTGAGGATCTATTTGATTTGAGGATCTATTTGCCTTGCCTCATCCACCGGCTGAGAACCGAAAAATAGATCCTCAAATCAGATAGATCCTCAAATCCTCAAATCCTCAGATCCTCAAATCTAATTGAGCGCCGCGACTCGGCGGCGGAGCGTCTTCACGTGCTCCCAGATCTGCGCGTGCTCGTCGCGATCGTTCTCGTCGGGATCGTTCTTGGCCGAGAGCTGCAGGTACGTCTGCAGATCGCGCAGCGCCGCCGGGAAATCCTTCAAGTGATACGCCAGCAGGCCGCGATCGCGCAGTTCGGTGATCGCCGACGGGTTCACCGCGAGCAGCAGCTCCGTGATATCGCGCGCCTGCGGGAACGAGTGCATGTTCACGTAGGTGCGCTTCAGGTTGAGCAGCATGCGCGCGAGAATCTGCGGCTTGGTCGCGTGGCCGACGAGATGACGTTCGAATTCGTCCCCTTCGTCGTTGCCGTGACGCCGCAGCAGCTCACGGCACGCGTCTTCGTTGAGCAGCGCGCCGCCGTGATACGCGTCGATGATCAGATCCTCGGAGTAGCGCAGGCCGCGGCGGCCCGGGCAGCGGAGCAGGAAGTGACCGGGAAAGTTGATCCCCTCGACGTGGAGTCCGGCGCGGCGCGCCACTTCCATGTAGAGGAGCGCCAGCGTGATCGGGATGCCGGTGCGGCGATCGAGCACTTCGTTCAGAAAGCTGTTGCGAGGATCCTCGTAGTGCACCTCGTTGCCGACGAAGCGCAGCTCGCCGAAGAGGTACTCGTTCAGCGCCAGCACGCGCGCGTAGCGATCGGGATCGACGCGCGCGGGCGTATCGTGAGGCACGATCGGTGCGGCCGAGACGCGCAGCTTCGCCTCGCGCCCGAGCGCATCGAGTTGATCCAGATACGGCCCGGCATCGAGGCGCGGATGCTCGACGCGCGCGATCATCAGCGCCGCGATCGCCAGGTCGGGATCGGGACTGAGGGCGGCGTGCGTGAAGGCGCGCACGAGCTGGGGACGAATCACGTGATCAGTGTACCGCGTCTCTCAAAAAAGAGGGCGGGGCACCGGCCCCGCCCTTCATCACCACAGCTGAGAGCTGACCGCGGCTTTCGATCTACCAGTTCACGCGAATGCCGAATCGGACCACGCGCGGCGCCAGCACCTGGCTGATGTTGTTCGCGATGTTCGAATTCTGCTGCCGCTGCAGCGCCAGGACCGTGTTCGCGTTGCCGACGTTGAACACGTCCATCGACGGAACGAAGCGGACCGTGCCGAACTTCACCGGACGCTCGACGTGGAAGTCGACGTTCTGGTAGGTCGGCAGCCGGTTGTCGCCAACCGGATCGAGCAGGACATCGGCCGTGCCGGCGCCGAACTTCCGCGTCGCCTGACGAACGAGCGCTTCGAACGGATAGCCCTGGCGCGCGTTGTAGAACGCCGAGACGTTGATGTCGCCCGGCAGCTGGTACAGACCGCTGACCTTGAAGAGCCACTTGGCGTTCACGTAGATGTTGCCGAGACCGCTGCCGGCGCTCTGGTAGTCGTACTGGAATCCGTTGCGCGTCGCCAGGTTGGTCGGATCCTCGGGGATCGTGTTGGCGAACGCGCCGCCGAAGCCGTTGTTCACGATCGTGCTGGCCCACGACAGGCTCGTGTTCATCAGCCAGCGATGCGACATCCGCTTGCGCGCGGTCAGGTCGACGCCGTTGAACGTGCGGTTGTACAGATCGGACGAGAACGACGTCCGCTGCTGCACGCCCGGCACCTGGAACAGCGGGTCGTAGTACGTCACCGTGCTGCAGCGCGCACCTGCGGGGCAGGCGGTCGCGGCCGGCGTGAACTGCGCAGCGACCCAGTCCGACGGCTCGAGGCCGACATACTGATCGACCGTGAAGTTCGTGTAGCGGCGCCACACGTAGTTGACGCCGGCCGCGAAGCCGAGGCCCACTTCGCGATCGAGGCCGAGGATGAACTCGTCAGTGCGATCGTTTTTGAAGTTCGGATCGACCGTGTTGGCCGTGCTTGGATTCGACGGGTCGGCCGGATCCCAGTTGCCGGTCACCGCCAGCGGGTTGCGTCCATTGGTCGGGCCAAGCTGGACTTCGTTCGCCTGGACGAACTTGTCGCCGTTGAGATCGACCCACGGATAGCGGACGCTCACGCGTGTCACCGGGTTCAGAATGCCCGACACGCCGCCCGTGCCGACCTGGCCCCAGTAGCTCGCGTAGTTCGCCTTCGCCAGCGTCTTGCCGTTGCCGCGCAGATCGTAGGTGAAGCCGACGCGCGGCGAGAAGTTGTTGAACGCCAGGTTCGGATCCGCGCCGGGGAAATTGACCGCCGGCAGGAGGAACGGCACCAGCGGGTTCGCCGCCACCTGCGACGAGAGCGCGACGTCGTTGTTGTAGTCGTACCGCACACCCAGCTGCGTCGTCAGACGCCCGCGCGTGTAGGTGTCCTGCACGTAGGCGGAAATGTTCCTGAGGTCGTATCGCGTCTGACCGTCACGCGTCACCTGCGCCTGACACGTGGTCAGCACCGCGCAGTTGTCGTTGACGCTGGTCGGGAAGCGGGCGACCGCGTTTCCTCCCGTGTGCGTGGAGTTGTAGCTGTAGGCGTCCTTCCAGTAGCCGCCGATCTTGAACGCGTGATCTCCACCGAGCGCGCCTGGCAGGAAGTAGTTCGTGTTCACGTTGACGCTGTTGACCGGACGGATGTTCACCGACTGGTTGCCGTCGGGCGTCGATCGGCCGTTGATGCTGCCGGCGATGATGAAGGTCGGCTGCACGTCCCTCAGCGCGTCCTCGTGGAAGTCGAGGATGAAGTTGTTGCCGACGTGCGCGTACTGCACGTCGAGGAGCCACCGGTCGCTCACCACCCACTGATCGCCGAACTTGTAGGTCGGCGTCGGCCCCGTGGTCCAACCCCACTGACCGTAGATGCTCGACACGGCGGCCTGACGCACCGTCGATTCGATCGGCGTCGTGTCGCTCGCGTTGCGCGCGTTGCGGACTTTCTTCGAGAAGAGATTGTAGAGACTGAGCTTGTTGCCCTTGAACAGCTGGACGTCGCCCTTCAGGTTCGTCGTCTGCAGCTCGGTCAGGTCGGTGTTCAGGCACGCGTTGACATCCTCGATCGGGACCGCGATCGGATTGGCTTTGATCGCCTGGCAGTTCGCGGACGGCTGGAAGAAGCCGACGACGCCCACGCCGACGTTCTGCTTCCCGATCGCGCCCCAGACCCACGCCCGGCCTTTCTTGATCGGGCCGCCCAGCTCGACGCCGTAGTCCTTGATGTTCTGAATCGGGCTGCCCGCCGAAGCGCCCTGCGCGCGCTGCGCGTCGGTGACGTTCTGCGATTCGAACTTCTCGTCGGTCACGTAGAAGCGCGACGAGCCCTTGAAGCGGTCGCTGCCGCTCTTGGTCACGAGGTTGATGCCGACGCCGCCGGTCTGCTGCGTCACGTCGACGCCGCCGGTGTTGATCGTCATCTCCTCGAACGCGTCGAAGTCGTAGTAGGTGGGCGACGCGCCGGTTGCGGCCATGTCGGTGATGTCGATGCCGTCAACCGCCCACTTGTTGTTGGTGGGATTGCCGCCGCGCGACACGTAGTTGGACTGCTGACCCGACATGTTGCCGCCGACGTTCTCGCGGTCCATCGCGATGCCGGCAGTCTGCTGGAGGATGACCCAGGGATCGCGCGCCGACGGGATGCTCTGCAGCAGATCGTTGGTGAAGGTCTGCTTCGTCCCGGTGTTGCGCGTGTCGACGATCGGACTCTCGCCGGTGACCGTGACGGTCTCCTGGACCGTGGAGATGCCCATCTGCGCGTTCACCTGCGCGCTGAAGCCGACGTTGACCTGGATGCCCTCGTTGACGACCGATTTGAATCCGGCGAGATCGAACTTGACCGTATAAGTGCCGATGTTCAGCCGCGGGAACTGGTAGCTGCCGGTATCGCTGGTCACCGCCGTCAACGGCTGCAACAGGTGCGGCGCGGTGAGCGTCACCGTGACCCCGGGCAGCACTGCGCCCGACTGATCGGTCACTTTGCCGAAGATCTCGCCGGTCTGCTGTTGAGCAGCGGCGAGCGCGCTCGTGGCCAGACAGACCACGAGCGCGAGCACGAATGAACGAACTCTCATCCTTCCTCCTCGAAACGAAGCCAAGACTTGCAAAAAAATCCCGGTCCGTGCGATGTCCCAAAAGCGATCACTGTCCGGGATTAGGCCAGTATCATTTCCGTGCTCTCACGTTGTAAAGGCGATTCCCTGCGAGGAAACCGCAAAAGTCTCGGGCGGATTCAATGAGTTGGATTGAGTGAGCTGACCTGCGCGATTACGTGGACGCCCAGAGCCGTGCCAAATCGTGCAGATCGAGCGCGCCGATCGTGTCGATGACGAGATCAGCCTCGCGCAGAGCCGATCGCTCGTAGGTGTGTGCGACGCCGACGGTGCGGAGACCGGCCGCACGCGCCGATTGAAGTCCCCAACGCGAATCTTCGAGCGCGACACAGTCGCCGGCGTCGAGTTCGCCCAGCCGTTGCCCCAGCAATTGAACGGCGCGGAGATAGGGTTCGGGTGCAGGTTTACTGACCGGCGTATCTTCGGCGGCGACGATGGCGGTGAAGCACGACGCGAGGTTCTCACGTTCGAGAACGCGCCGAATCTCTTCGCCGCGCGCTCCCGACGCGATCGCCACCGGCACGGCGATCGACGCGCGACGGACGACTTCGGCGGCGCCGGGAAAGAGCACCGACACGTCGCGCTCGAGCGCCTCGAGCCGTGCGGCTTTCCTCCGGACCAGCCGATCGAGGTCGGCGCGCGTCCACGTCCGGCCGCGATCGCGTCCAATCGCCGTAAACGCCCCCACATCGTCGTACCCGAGATAGCGCGTGTAGTAGTCGTCGTCGGCGAGCGCGATGCCTTCGAACGCGAGGATGTCTTGATAGGCCTGCAGGTGCAGCGGCTCGCTGTCGGCGAGGACGCCGTCGAAGTCGAAGACGATGGCTCGAAGCATGAGA
>DAIUKO010000117.1:8160-19706 GCA_036848175.1 Vicinamibacterales bacterium
TTCAGACTTCTTGAGTTTCTCACCGGCTCGGACTGGAATTTTCAAGCGGTTTTCCGGAGGGGGGATCGGACACTCGTACGTCGCGTTGTAGACGCAGTACGGGTGATAGGCGCGATTGAAGTCGACCTCGTAGATGCCGCTCGCGGTGCGATCGAGATCCATGTAGCGGCCGCCTGGATAGGTTTCGGTGCCGCTCGTCAGATCGTTGAATGGGACGAAGAGCCGATCGAGCGTTTTCGCGTCGGCCTCGACAAAGGCGGTCAGCTTCAGCTCCTGACCTTTGAGCGTGAACTGCAGCGTCCCGACGCGACGCATCCGGCGCTCGGTGCCGGTTGACGTCGGCATCTCCATCACGGCGCGATCCTCGATTGGTTTGAGCTGCGCCGGCACGTCGTAGTCCGGGTCGATCGGGAAGTACGACAGCGGCAGAAACTCCGCATGCTTCGTCTTCGGGATCGGGTCGTCGGCCGCCTGAAACATCGCGTCTTTGTTGGTCCGCTCCGCCGCGACCTTCGCGAGGTAGTCCTTCGCCTCAGGCGGTTTGGGATTGCACGCCGGGTTCAGCAGCACGACACTCAGCAGGGAAGCGCCTGCGGCGATGCCGGGGCCCCCAGCGCGGCGGCCGCGCTGGGGTGGCGTGCCGAGCCGAGGACGAGCAAATCCGAGGCGAGGCATCAACGTAAGTACAGCCGACGTGTCACGCGAATGGATATCCGCCACGAGACACGGCCTCGTCTGCAAGGCGGCGGCGCAGCGCCGCCGTGTTGATCGGCGTGACCTTGATCACCCGCCGCAGTGCCGCGAGCATCGTCCGCAGCGTGTCGCCGTCGACCGTGGCGGCGAGCGCCTGGCGCGCCGACGCGTCGATTCGCATCGCGGCATCGTTGACGAAGACGCGCGCCGCGTCGACGTGAAGCTCCGCGCGTTTCTGCCGCTCGGCGTGAGCCGCCGACGCACGCAGCACGGCGCTCTCGGCGGCGAATACGTCGATCAGGATGTCGGCGGTGTGCATCAGGACTTCCTGCTCGTCGGTCAGCTTCTGCCCGAAGGTCTGCATCGCGAGACCGATCACCATCAGCGCCGCTTTCTTGAACGACTCCACCGCGCGGCGCTCGTCGGCGAGCACCGAATCGTCGGGCTCGGGCATCGACGGCGGTCCGAGCAGCTCGTCCTGCAGCGCTTTGGCTGCGGGGATCAGGCCGAGATCGCCCTTGACGGCGCGACGTACGAGCATACCCGGAATCAGCAGGCGATTGATCTCGTTGGTGCCCTCGAAGATGCGGTTGACGCGCGCGTCGCGGAAATGACGCTCGGCCGGATAGTCCCTGACGTAGCCGTTGCCGCCGTGAATCTGAATGTTCTCGTCGAGCACGTAGTTGAGCGATTCGCTGCCGAGCACCTTGGCGATCGACGATTCGACGGCGTACTCCTCGAAGGCGGCGAGCGCGGCCGATCCGTCATTGGGATTGTGCGGCGTTGCCGCCACGCGCTCGTCGACCAGTCCCGCAGTCCGGTAGAGCAGGCTCTCGACCGCGTAGGTGCGAACGACCATCTCGCCGAGCTTGTGCTTGATGGCGCCGAAGGTGGCGATCGGCTGGCCGAACTGTCGCCGCGTGCCGGCGTACTTGGCCGCTTCGGCAATCGCGCCCTGCGCGCCGCCGCCGCACATCGCGCCGAGTTTGAAGCGCGCGAAGTTCAGGACGTTGAACGCCACCTTGTGGCCCTTGCCGACCTCGCCGAGGACGTTGTCGGCGGGAACTTTGACGTCCTGGAAGATCAGCGGCGTCGTCGACGAGCCGTGCAGGCCCATCTTGTGCTCTTCCTTGCCGCTCTTCACGCCGAACGATCGCTCGACCAGAAACGCCGTGAACTGCTCACCGTCGACCTTCGCGAAGACGACGAAGAGGTCGGCGAAGCCGCCGTTGGTGATCCACATCTTCTCGCCGTTGAGCAGAAAGCTGCCGTCGGCCTGACGCGTCGCCTTGGTGCGCGCGCCGAGCGCGTCGGATCCCGACCCGGATTCGCTCAGCCCATACGCGCCGATCACGTCGCCGCTCAGCAGGCCGGGGAGGTACTTCTTCTTCTGCTCCTCGGTGCCGAACAACATGATCGGCACGATGGTGAGGTTGGCCTGCGCGCCGAACGCGGCGCCGAACGACGCCGACCGCGCCAGCTTCTCGCTGACGACCAGTGACGTGACTTTGTCGAGGGCCAGGCCGCCGTACGCCTCGGGCACGTCGACGCCCATCAGGCCGAGCGCCGCGCCGCGCTTGACCAGCGCCCGCGCGAGCGCCCAGTCCTTGGTTTCGAGCTGGTCGAGCGCCGGCAGCACTTCGTTCTCGACGAACTCCTGCGCGGTACGCCCGATGAGCCGGTGCTCCTCGGTGAGTTTTTCAGGCGTGAAGACACTGGCGGGGTCGCTGGTCTGGAGCAGCCATTCGCCGCCGCGAAGGATTGACGTGGATTCAGGAGCGGTCGTAGTCGCCATTGAATGACTCCTCAGATTCTCTCAAAGATTCCGGCGGCGCCCATACCGCCACCCACACACATCGTCACCATGCCGTAGCGCGCGCTGCGCCGTTTCATCTCGTGCAACAAGGTCGTCGTCAGCTTCGCGCCGGTGCAGCCGAGCGGATGGCCGAGCGCGACCGCGCCGCCGTTGACGTTCAGCCGATCCGGATCGATCGGCAGCGCTTTCAGAACCGCGAGCACCTGCGCGGCGAATGCCTCGTTGAGCTCGATCAGATCGATGTCGTCGAGCGTCAGGCCGGCGAGCTTGAGTGCCTTCTGGATCGCCGGCACCGGACCGATGCCGAAGCGCTCGGGTTCGACGCCGGCGGTCGCGAACGTGACGAAGCGCGCCATCGGTGTCAGCCCACGCTCGCGCGCGAAATCGGCGGAGGTCACGATGACGGCGGCGGCGCCGTCGCTCGTCTGCGACGAGTTGCCGGCGGTGACCGAACCGCTCGCGTGAAACGCAGGACGCAGCTTGGCGAGCGCCTCGGCGGAGGTATCGCGCCGCGGACCTTCGTCGATCGAGAAGGTGACGTGGCGCGTCTTCGGCCGCGCGCCATTGCCATTCGCCGCCTCGACGAGCGTCGCCGTCACCGGCACGATCTCCTCGGCGAAGCGGCCGCTGTCGATCGCCGCGATGGCGCGCTGATGGCTGCGCAGTGCGAACGCGTCCTGTTCGCCTCGCGAGATGCCTGACTCGCGTGCGTGATTCTCGGCGACGAGACCGGTGCTCAAGTACACGTCCGGATAGCGATCGATGAGCGTCGGGTTGGGCGCGATCTTGTGGCCGCCCATCGGCACCAGGCTCATCGACTCGGTTCCGCCCGCGACGATCGCCGACGCGAAGCCGCACATCACGCGCTCGGCGGCGTAGGCGATCGACTGGAGTCCAGAGGAGCAGAACCGGTTGATGGTCACCGCCGACGCCTCGACCGGAATGCCGGCGCGCAGGCTCGCGATGCGCGCGACGTTCATCCCCTGCTCCGCTTCCGGCATCGCGCATCCGAGAATCACATCGTCCACGTCCTTCGCATCGATACCCGGCGCGCGCTTCAGCGCTTCGCCGATCGCCGTTGCCGCCAGCTCGTCGGGCCGCGTGCCGCGCAGCGTGCCGCCCGGCGCCTTCCCGACCGCGGTGCGCACCGCTGAAACGATGACTGCGTCTTTCATGACCAATCTCCCAAGAGGTCGTCGATCGCGTCGGCGACCTCGCTGACCTTGCCGTCGAACAAATGATCGGCCGCGTCGATGACCACCAGCTCCTTCGGCTCCGCGCATCGTCCGTAGAACTCGCGCATCTCTTTCAGCGCAAACAACTCGTCGCGCTCGCCGTGAATGAAGAATTTCGCCTTCGCGCTCCGCGCCACCGCCTCGAAGTCGTAGTGCGAGACCGGCGTCGCGATGCCGACGAGCGCCGTGACGCGCGGGTCGCCGGCGCCGACGGTCAGCGCGACGTAGGCGCCGAACGACATGCCGCCGCTCCACAGCGTCACGTTCGGATACCGATCGCTCATGAAATCCAGCGCGGCGCGGAAGTCGTCCATCTCGCCCGGGCCGTTGCTGAACTGTCCCGCGCTGGCGCCGGCGCCTCGAAAGTTGAAGCGCAGCACGGCGCAGCCGATGCGGCTGAGCGCCTTCGCCGCCTGATACACGACCTTCGTGTGCATCGTGCCGCCGTACTCCGTGTGCGGATGCGCGAAGACGACGGCCGCGCGCACGCCGCCCGGATGGCCGGCCTCGAGCAGGCCATCGCGGCCGACGTTCCGGCCGCTCGCCGGCTCGTCGAGCAGGGCTTCGAGCCGTCCCGCCGGTCCCGTGATTTCACGAATCGCCATCACGCCACCCGGTCCGTCGGGGCGGACCCATGTGTCCGCCCAGGGCCGACACGCGGGTCGGCCCCGGCATCGAGGACGAACGTTCGAATCAACGCGGCGAAGGCGTCGGGACGTGTAATCGATCCGATGTGCCCCGTCCGCTCGATGACTGCCGCGCACGCATTCGGAATCAGCCGGGCGTACGCCGACGCGCCGTCGACCGGGACCACATGATCGAGCTGGCGCTCGCCTGTGAGCACGAGCGTTGGTGCGGTGACGCGCTCGCAATCGGGCGTCAAATCGGTCGCCATGATCATCCGCGCACGCGCCGCCATCTGCGAGAAGGACACGGGGGCACCGAGGAACGTCCGCAAGACGCGAAGCCTGAACGCCCACCGCTCGCGCCAGTCGGGAATCGCGGTCACGATCTCCTCGCGCAGGCGCAGCGGTGTTTCGACGAGAAACAACGGTCCAAAGATCCACGGCAGCCGCGTGTAAATCTGATGCCGCCGCCGGAGCTGCAGCTTCGGCGCCGGTGTTGACGACAGGATCAGCGCGCTCGTGCGCTCGGGATGCGCCGCCGCAAACCGCAGCGCGATGAGGCCGCCGAACGACACGCCGCAGATGACCGCGCGTTCGACGCCGTTGTCGTCGAGCGTGCGCAGGATCCGATCGACGTAGTCGTCGAGGCTCCCTGCCGTGCCGAGCGAAAACGTCAGGACGCGGAAGTCGCGCGACAACGCCTCGAAGGTCGGCCGCATGTAGGCCCAGTGGCCCTGGATGCCGGGCACCAGCACGAGAGGCGTGAGATCGTTGGCCCGCGGTCCCATCAATTTCGCAGCGGCTTGCCGGTTTTCAACGTGTGCTGGATCCGCTCCAGCGTCTTGCGTTCGCCGCACAACTTCAGAAACGCTTCACGTTCGAGATCGAGAAGGTACTGCTCGCTGACCATCGTTAGGGATGGCAGCGATCCGCCAGCCAGCACGTTTGCCAAGGCTCGTCCGACCACCGCGTCGTGGTCGGTGATGCGGCCGGCGCGCCAGCCGAGGTGGACGCCGAGCTTCAACGCAGCGAGAACAGTATCGCCGCCGACCGGAATCGAAGTCCGCGGCGCCGGCCGCTGATAGCCTTCGCGCACGCGCTCGAGCGCCAGCGCCTTCGCGTCGTCCCACGACCGATCGCGGTTCATGGTGATGCCGTCTGCGTCCGTCAGAAATCCGAGCCGTTTTGCGTCTGCCGCGCTGGTCGAGACCTTCGCGAATCCAATCGTTTCGAACACCCGCTGGACGAACGGCAGCAGGTCGCTCTGCGGCGTCACCACGCTCGCGACTGGCGCCATCGCGCGCGCGAGCAGCTCCTTGCATCCGCCGCCGGCGGGAATGAGTCCGACGCCGACTTCCACTTGCCCGATGTAGCTTTCCGCCGCGGCCTGCACACGATCGGCATGAAGCGTCATCTCGCAGCCGCCGCCGAGCGTCAGGCCGACGGGCGCGACGATGACCGGGACGTCCGCGTAGCGCAGCGACTGCATCGTTCCCTGGAACGTGCGGACCATCAGATCGATTTCGTCCCAGTTGCCTTCCTGCGCTTCGAGCAGGACCAGCATCAGATTCGCGCCGACGGAGAAATCGGTGGCGTTGGTCGAGACGACCAGCGCGGCGAAATTCGCCGCCGCTTCCTTGACGCCGGCCTGCAGCATCTGAATCGTGTCGCCGCCGATGGCGTTCATCTTCGAGTGGAGCTCGACGGCGAGGATGCCGTCGCCGAGATCGACGAGGCTCGCGCCGGCATTGCGTTTGACGACAGTTCGGCGGCCCTGAACGGGTCGCGCGACGACATATGGTGCTGAGCGCCGCGCGTCGTCCTGTCCTCGTGGGACGGCCCTTTCAGGGCTCCCACCGGCGCCGCCAAGAGCATCGGCCACCGCGTTGGCGCCGAGCCCCTCGAGGATCTCGAACGGGCCGAGCTCCCATCCGAAGCCCCATTTCATCGCGCGGTCGACGTCGTCAGGTGAATACGCGATGTCGGGCCAGACTTTCGCAGCGTACAGCAGCGTTGGTCCGAGCGTCTCGCGGAGGAATTGTCCGACCTTGTCCTTCCCGAAAAAGAGCGTCTTGATCCGCTGTCCGACATCGTCGATGGAGCGTGCGGCGTCGAGCGAGGGCAGTTTCGGCGACTGCCTCGGCCGATACGTGAGCGTCTGCGGATCGAGCGTCAGGATTTCCGATCCGGACTTGCTCTTTTCCCGCTTGTAGAAACCCTGGCCTGCTTTCTCGCCAACCCATCCTCGTTCGACGAGCGACGCAATCAGCGGCGGCACTGGCTGATTCAGGTTCCGGGCGACGTGCGCCAGGATGTCGAGGCCGGCGATGTCCATCGTGCGGAACGTCGCGCTCTTCGGCCGGCCGAGCGCCGGTCCTGTGATGGCGTCGATCTCTTCGATCGTGTACTGGCCCGACTCGAGTGCGCGCAGCACCTGCATCACGCCGTACACGCCGATGTGATTCGCGATGAAGTTCGGCGAATCCTTGGCAATGACCACGCCTTTCCCGAGCCGGTGATCGGCGAACGACGACACGCGCTCGACGACGGCGGGATCGGTCTCGGCGGTCGGGATGACTTCGACGAGATGCAGGTAGCGCGGCGGGTTGAAGAAATGAGTGCCGAGCCAGTGGCGGCGAAAGTCGTCGCTGCGGCCGGCCGACAGCGCCGCGATCGGGATGCCCGACGTGTTCGACGAGACAATCGTTCCGGCGCGCCGGACCTTGTCGACCTGCTCGAGCAGCGTGCGCTTGACGTCGAGCTGCTCGACGACCGCCTCGAGAATCCAGTCCACACCGGCAAGCTGTTTCAGTTCGGTATCGAAGCCGCCCGTCGTGATGAGCGCGGCCGCGTCAGGCGTGAAAAACGGATCGGGCTTCAGCGATCGGGCGCGTTTGAGGCCGTCGCGTGCGACGTCCGCGGTCAAGTCGAGCAGCAGCGCCGGCACGCCCGCGTTCGCGAAATGAGCGGCGATCTGCGCGCCCATCGTCCCCGCACCGAGAACGGCGACCGAGCGAATCGGATGCGCAGCGCCGGTCATGCGTTGCGCGCCCGCGCGCCGTTGAGAAACAGATCGACGACGGCTTCGGCATCCGCTTCGAGCGAATACTGCCGGCGGCTGAGAATCCAGTTCGTGGCCATTTCGTCGAGCACGCCGAAGAACATCTTGGCCGCGACGGTCGCCTTCACGTCAGCGCGGAACAGCCCGCAGCGCTGCCCTTCTTCGATCGCTTCGCGAATCATGCCCAGATAGTCGCGCAGCAGCGTTGACGAGAAGCGCTCCATGAATTTCGTCGACTGGCGCAGCTCGACCTGGAACACGACGGCGAGATTACGGTCGCGGCCGAGGCCGGTGAGGTGAAGCCGCGCGAAGCGGCGCAGCCGCTCGGCGGGGTCGTCGGTATCGGCGACCGATTCACGCACGCGCGCGAGGCCGTCGCGCATCGTGCGGTCGAAGATTGAGACCAGGAGGTCGTCTTTGCTTCGGAAATACAGGTACACCGTCCCGGCCGCGACGCCTGCGGCGCGGGCGACGTCGGCGACCTGGGCGTTGAAATAGCCGCGCTCGGCGAACACGTCGATCGCGGCGCGGAGAATCGCGTCGCGTTTGGCGCCGGTCGCGGGATCGGGCCGGTTTTTGCGGGCCGCGGCGGTCAGGGAAGCCACTGAATGAATATTCATTCAGTGACGCCGAAAGAGTCAAGCGCTAACTATCGCCACCGCGTCAGGATCGACTCGCGCTCGAAAACCGCCACGCTGAAGAGCGTCAGCACCAGCCAGACGCCGAACAGGCCTAGACCGATGAACGACAGCGCCGACGCGGACAGCCACACCGTGCCCATGAACTGCGCCACGAGCAGCGCCGTCAGCGGAATGATGATCATGACGCCGAACTGCTGTGCCGTGCGCGCGTCATTGACGCGCGAAGAGATGACGATTGCCGCCTGCAGCGACACGAGCGCCGCCGCCGGTCCTACGACGAGCAGCAGCACGGCCGTTCTCGCACCGACCATCGCGCTGGCTACCCCAGGGTCGGCGAGGAGGGCGATGCCCGCGATGTACAGAGCAAAACCGATCAAGGAAATCGCAAACGTGGGCAGCAGCGCGCCGAGCACCTTGGCGACCAGCAGTTCGAACGTCGTGATCGGCGTCGCCAGCAGCGGCTCCAGCGTGCGCGCCTGTTTCTCGCCGACCACCGCATGCGCGGCCAGCGCCATCGCGCCGGTGATCGGGATCACGAGGAACAGCAGCAGGAACTGGTCGAACAGGAACAGCTGAACGCGGCCGTCGCCCGAGAGCTCGTCGCCGCCGCCAATGATCGTGCTGAGCCTGAGCAGATCGCTGTCCTCGCCAAGCGGCTGACCGGTCATCGCCGGCAATGCGATAGCGACGCCGAACGCAATCACCAGCGTCATGATGGTGATGAACACCACCGGCAGCAGCACGCTCCGGTTGCGCGCCAGCTCGAGAAACTCCTTGCGCAGCAGTGCGCGGACACGGGTCATCGTCATCGATCGCCCATCAAATGCAGGTACACGTCTTCGAGCGCCGGCACTTCCTGGCGGATCTCGACGATGCGCGCGCCGGCGGCGGTCAGCGCACCGACCAGCTCCGGCGTATCGCGTTCGGCGTCGCCGAGTCGGAGCACGATCGTTTCCGCGTCAATCGACGCGTCGCGATCGAATCGACGAACGACCTGAAGATGCGAGGCTGGATCGCCGGCGACGCGCACCATCACGCGCCCCGTTCGCAGCCGTTGGCGGAGGACGCCCGGACGATCGAGGGCGAGCAAGCGACCGTGCAAAACGGCCACGCGATCCGCAAGCCGCTCGGCCTCGTCGAGATTGTGCGTCGAGACCAGGATCGAACAGCCCGCGGCGCGGCGGTTGTCGAGCAGCTCGCGCACGCTGCGTGTGATCTCCGGATCGAGACCCGACGTGGGTTCGTCGAGCAGCAGGATGCGCGGCTCGTGGAGCAATGCCCGCGCCAGCGCCACCTTCTGCCGCATGCCCTTCGAGAGCTCGGCGGTGCGGGTCGATGCCTGGGCGGTGAGCCGGAACAGCTCCAGCATCCGATCGATGACGCCGTTCGCATGCGCGAGTCCGTACAGTCCGGAGTAGACCTGGAGGTTCTCACGAACCGTCAGGCGATCCCAGACGCCCGGCGACTCGGTGAGGAATCCGATCCGGCTGCGCAGGAGCGCGCCAGTCGCGCGCGTCAGCCCGACGCCATCGATCGTCACCGAGCCGCTCGTCGGTGCGATCAGCCCCGCCAGCATCCTCATCGTCGTCGTCTTGCCGGCGCCATTGGGCCCGAGCAGCGCGACGATCTCGGAGCGCTCCACCTCGAAGCTCACGTCGTCGACGACGAGGCGCGAACCGAACCGACGCGTCAGGCCGGCCGCTGCGATCACGTGGCCGGGACGTGCGGGATAGGCTGGATGGGCGGGACGGGAGGCGCGGCCCGTCCCGCGCCTCCTGAGAGGAACTCGTACAGCCCCGGCGTCACGAGGAGGCGATCGTTTTTGCCGAAGAAGAGACTGTTCGGCGCCATCGGCCCGGCGGCGCGGAATTGGACGGTGCGCGTCTTGTCGCCGTCCGCGTCGTAGACATAGGTGAACGGCGCGACGAACGAGATCCACAGCTGACCGCGGCGATCGACGGCCGCGGTTCGAATCGTCGGCGTCACGAGCGGCAGCTCCCCCTCGTCTGTTTTTCGCTTCGGCCACGTCGTCGGGAGCTTGCTGATCACGTCGTCGACCTCGCGTCCCTGAATGCGACGCTCGAAGAGCAGCCGTCCGTCGCGGTCATACTTCTGAAACATCGGCTCGCCGGTTTGAAAGACGAACAGGAATCCACCCGCGGGATCGACGAGCGGCACGCCGCTGTTGAGCGCGAAATGGAGTTCGCGATCGTGTTCGTAGCCGGTGCGGCGCAGGTTGCCGATCGTCCGGTTCGGGATCCCGCTCAACGTGTACTCGGTGATCAGGCCGCCGGTCTCGGGCTGCGACATCAGGATCGACGTCCCGGTGTATTGCAGCGAGCCGATCCCGTTGAGCACGAAGCTCTCGAGCGTGACGCGCGGCCGCATCCGTCCCGGCAGCAGGAACCCGCCGATGCGGAATCCGGCCGGCGTGAAGATCTGGATCCGCTCGCGTCCGTTCGGCGCGTCCGCGACGACGAACGTGCCGTTGGGCTCGACGGCGAACGCGGTCGGGTCGATGATGCGGCCCGATTCAGATCCGATCTGGATGATTTCCCACGAGCTGGTCTGCTGCTCGTCGACGCCGAACACGGTGTGCGCGCGCCGATCGAAGACGAAGTACTGACCCGACGCCGACTGCTGGAATCCGGTCGCCTCGCGAAATCGTCCGGCCACGTGCGCGGGAATCGCGCCCGTCGAGCGCAGCACGTCGGGCTTCAGCGCGCTGAGCGGCGCCAGGGTGAGCGCCGTCGCGAGGACGGCGACGACGGCGCGCGTGTGGGGATTTGGGATTCGGGATTCGGGATTTGATGGTCGGGATTCGGGATTCGACGGTCGGGATTCGGGATTTGGGAGTTGGGATTCGGGATTTGATGGTCGGGATTCGGGAGCCGGCAGCTTTTCACGCATTCCGACAAATCCCGCTTCATCAAATCCCGAATCCCAAATCCCGAATCCCGAATCCAGCTTAGTACTTGGCTGTGAGTCGGATTGCCTTCAGCACATCAGAGGACTGCGGCAGGATCGCTTCTTCAAGATCCGGACAGTACGCGACTGGACAATTGAGGGCGCCGACGCGTTTGACCGGGGCGTCGAGATGCTCGAACAGCTCCTCGGCGATCCGCGCGGCCAGTTCGGCGCCGAAGCCGCACATGAGTTGATCCTCGTGCGCGATGACGACGCGGCTCGTCCGCTTGACGTGTGACGCGATGGTGTCCCAGTCATAGGGAACGATCGTCCGCAAGTCCAGGACGG
Source organism: Vicinamibacterales bacterium (assembly GCA_036848175.1). Taxonomy (GTDB): domain Bacteria; phylum Acidobacteriota; class Vicinamibacteria; order Vicinamibacterales; family CAVVIG01; genus QHWF01. The sequence continues at coordinate 19,488 of DAIUKO010000117.1, forward strand.
CGACGCTGATGTGATCTTTTTCAGCCTGATGCGCGGCCAGCAGACTCCGCTGAACGAGCGCGCCCCAGGTCACCACGAGCACGTCATCCCCTTCGCGGCGCAGGCTCGCCCGGCCGAACGGGATCATGAAGTCTTTGCCGGGATACTCGCCCTTGTTGTAGGTCTGCCGGTAGAGATGTTTGTGCTCGAGGAACAGCACCGGATCGTCGCAGCGGATCG
>DAIUKO010000118.1:0-19455 GCA_036848175.1 Vicinamibacterales bacterium
TGTATTCGTGTTTGAGGCTGCCGACGGCGCTGGCCGACAGGATGCGCTCGACGCCCAGCACCTTCATGCCGTAGATATTCGCGCGAAAATTCAGCTCGGACGGCAGGAGGCGATGCCCGACGCCATGCCGGGCGAGAAAGGCGACGCGCGTGCCGCGCAGGGTTCCGAGCACGTACGGCCCCGACGGCTCGCCGAAGGGCGTCGCGATCGTTTTTTCTTCACGGTCGATCAGCTCGGCCATGTCGTAAAGGCCGCTGCCGCCAATGATGCCAATGGCCGCTTGGGTCATGAGTGACTCTGTTTGAGCTCGACGAGGACGCCGCCGGTCGCCGACGGATGAATGAACGCGATGAGCGACCCCTCGGCGCCGGGACGCGGCTCCTCGTCGATCAGGCGCGCGCCGCGCGACTTGAGCTCGGCGAGCGCGGCGCGAATGTCGGGGACGCGCAGGGTGATGTGGTGCAGGCCGGGGCCGCGCTTGTCGATGTACTTCGCAATCGGCGATTCAGCCGACGTCGCTTCCAACAGTTCCAATCTCACTCCCGGGACTCCTGCCGCCCGGTCCACGGTCTCGCCAACCGGCACGAAGTGCGCGCGGACGTGCTGCGACGGCACTTCCTCGGGCGCCTCGATCTCGAGCCCGAGCGCGTCGCGATAGAACGCGAGCGCCGCCTGCAGATCCTTCACCGCGATGCCGATGTGATCAAGGGTCGCTTTCATGTGATCGCACGCTTCAGAAGGTCGCCTGCCGCCGTGTAGGGATCGATTTCCCGCGCGGCGATGCGATCGACCAATCCGCTGAGCTCGCCGGACTTCAGCACCTCGCGCTCGAGACGATCCATGAATCGCTGCGCGACGAGCTCGCGCAGGCGGTACTCGCTGCGCTCGTGTCGGCGCGCTGCCTGACCACCCGCCGAGCGTTCGCGGAAGCGCCAAACCATCTCGACGAGCTCGGGTACGCCCTGTCCGCTCGTGGCGATCGTCTGCACGATTGGCGGACGCCACTCGTTCGGTCCGTAGGTCTGCAGCGCAAGGTTCGCTTCCACCGCGCTCACCAGCCGATCCGCGCCCTCCCGATCCGCCTTGTTGATGACGAAGATGTCGGCGATTTCCATGATGCCCGCTTTGAGCGCCTGCACTTCGTCGCCGGTGCCGGGTACCAGCGTCACGACCGAGACGTCCGCGGTGCGAATGATATCCACTTCGTCCTGGCCGACGCCGACCGTTTCGATCACGATGACGTCCCTGCCGGCCGCGTCGAGAACCAGGGCGGCGTCGCCGGTCGCGCGCGCGAGGCCGCCGAGGTGACCGCGCGTCGCCATGCTGCGGATGAAGACGCCTTCGTCGCCGGCGTGTGCCTGCATCCGCAGCCGGTCGCCGAGGACGGCGCCGCCGCTGAACGGGCTCGTCGGATCGACGGCAATCACGCCGAGCGTCGACCCGGTTTTGCGGATTTCGGTCACCATCCGATCGACGAGCGTGCTCTTTCCCGCGCCCGGCGGGCCGGTGACGCCGATCAGGTAGGCGCGCCCGGTCTGCGGAAAAATCGCGCGCACGACATCGGCGCTCGCCGGATTCTCGTCTTCAATCAGGGAAATCGCACGCGCCATGGCTCGCGGATCGCCCGCGAGGACGCGCTCGGCGAGCGTCGCGGTCACCGTGAAAGGAGTTGACGCGCGATGACCAGCCGCTGGATCTCGCTCGTCCCTTCGCCGATGGTCGTCAGCTTCACGTCGCGGAAGTATTTCTCGGCCGGGTAGTCCTTCACGAAGCCGTAGCCGCCGTGGATCTGGACGCAGTCGTCGGCGACCCTGACGGCGATCTCGCTCGCGTAGAGCTTCGCCATCGACGACTGCAGCGTCGTCCGCTCGCCGCGCGCCTTCAGGTAGGCGGCGCGATAGGTGAGCAGCCGCGCCGCCTCGATCTTCGTCGCCGCATCCGCCAGCTTCCACTGGATCGCCTGGAAGCTGGCGATGGTCGTGCCGAACGCGCGCCGCTCGCGCGCATAGCTGAGCGCCGCTTCGTAGGCGCCCTGCGCCAGGCCGACGGCGAGCGCGGCGATGCCGATGCGTCCGGCGTCGAGCACCTGCATCGTCTCGACGAAGCCCTGCCCTTCGTCGCCGAGCAGTTGATCGGCGCGTACGCGGCAGTTCTCGAAGATCACCTCGCTCGTGTCGCTGGCGCGCATTCCGAGCTTGTCTTCCTTCTTGCCCGGCGTCAGCCCGGGCGTGCCCCGTTCGACGACGAAGGCGGAGATGCCCTTCGTGCCGGCGGCGCGATTGGTCACCGCCATGACCACCATGATGTCGCCGACGCGGCCGTGCGTCGTGAACGCCTTCGATCCGTTGATCACCCAGCAGTCGCCGGCGCGCGTCGCGGTGGTGCGCATGCCCGCCGCATCGCTGCCCGAGGTCGACTCGGTCAGACCCCACGCTCCGATCTTTTCGCCGCGCGCGAGCTGGGTGAGGTACTTCTGCTTCTGATCCTCGTTCCCGAACAGGAAGATGTGCGACGAGCACAGGCCGTTGTGCGCCGCGACCGAGAGCGCGACGCCCGGGTCCACGCGCGCCAGCTCTTCGATGCAGATGCAGTAGTCGATCGCCGTCATCCCGGCGCCGCCGTACTGCTCGGGGAACTGGATGCCGAGAAGGCCGAGCGCGGCGAGTTTCGGCATCAGCTCGCGCGGGAAATGCTGCTCCTGATCCCAGGCGCGGACGTGCGGACGGATTTCGGTTTCCGCGAACTCACGGACGCTGCGTCGCAGCAGGACCTGCTCTTCGGTCGGGCGAAAGTCCATGAATCTCAGGCGCGTGAACGTTGCGCGGCGGCGGCCGGCGTCGTCGGTGTCGTCCGCGCCCAGTCGGTATGCGGCGCGCGGTTCTCGATCAACCAGCCGTACAAGAGACCCGAGTAGTTCTGCCACCGCATCCCGTGGCGCTCGTAGAACGGCGTGAGTGCGCGCTGCAGCGCCGGCAGCCGATAGAACGGCACGCCCGCGAAATAGTGATGCTCGAGGTGATAGTTGGAGTTGAGGAACGCGAAATCCCAGAACCAGTGACCGCGCATCAGCGTGCCCCACTTGGCGGGATCCGACGGATCGATGTCGTAGTGCTGGCCGAGGCGGTTCAGCGTGAACGCGATCGGAAAAATGAAGAACACCGGAATCACATAGGCGCGTGCCGCGGCCGCGAATCCCGCGACTGTCCAGATCGTGGCGAGGACCGCGAGGTGCGCGAGGATCGACACGCGGCGTTCGATCGCAATCCGCCGCTGGAGCGCCTCGGGATAAGTGGCGCTTTCCTTCCGAGCGGCGCGGAAATAGATCGGAAAGAGCGCCGGCGAGGCATACAGCAGCTTGTACCAGCGCGCGTTGATCTTCGGCGACAGATGATGCCGTTTCGGATCGTCCTCGTCCGATCCGAGCTCGGCGTGATGATCGAGATGCCAGCGCGTGAACTGGCTCGCGGAAATGCCGCTGGGTACCGCGTAACACCAGCCGAGCAGCCGTTCGGCCGCCGGACGCCGGCGTTCGAAGATCGTGTGATGTACGACTTCGTGGAGCAGGACCGTGAAATTGAAGACCGTGAATCCCTGGACAAAGACCAACGGGATCCAGATCAACGGGTTCGAGACCGCGATCAGCGCCCATGTCGTCGCGGCGAGGATCGCGAACTGGCGCGCGGCGACGACCAGGTGCCGCGCCGCGACCTTCTTATGGAAAACCTGGAGATCGGCGCGCGGGATCGCGCCGCCGAGCTCGGTACGCAGCACAGCCGCGTGCTGACTGTAATGGTGCGATTTCACGGAACTTACGCCGATTGTACTATGATGATCGCCGCGGAGGGTTCATGAAACGGGTCGCCCTGGCTACGGCTGTGCTGATGGTGCTCGTCGCCGTTCCCGCGCGCGCCGACGTCACGCTGTTTCTCGGCGCAAACACGACGCCCGCCAATCGATCCGTGCGCGGCGGCGCCTTCGGCGTCGGCCTGCTCATCATCGGCTTCGAAGGCGAGTACGCATTTACGCCCGACGATCCGTCAGCGCGGGCGCCGTCGCTGAGGACCGGCAGCGGCAACATCCTGCTTCAGACGCCATTTCCGCTCTTCGGCTTTCAGCCGTATTTCACGACTGGTGGCGGCATCTACTGGGAGACGCTCGGCACACACCAGGACACCAGCGTCGCCCTCAACACCGGTGGCGGAGTGAAGGTCTCGCTCATCGGTCCACTGCGGCTGCGCGTGGACTACCGCGTGTTCAAGCTGGGAAGCGGTGCGCTGTACTCACCAGCGCACCGCATCTACGCGGGATTGAACCTGAAGTTCTAGCGGACCGATCCGATCTACTTGCCGAGATCCTGCACGAGCGACAGATTGACGAAATTCTGTCCCGACGCGTACGCGCCGGCGTACTGCTTGTACAGCTCGTTCACCTCGGCGGGCGGAAACGCTTCCGCGAGAATGTTCGACACGGTGTAATCCGCGTCCTTGATCGCCGGATCGATGACGAAGACATAGAGCGCGTTGCCGCCCGCCGCGGGATCGGGCGACTTGAAGATCTTCCAGCTCTTCGCCTGTTCCTTGCGACCAGGCTTCTCGCTCTTGTTCAGCGCTTCCTTCAGCTTGACCATCACGGCTTCGAAGTCGGCCGTCTTGTCAGGCTTGATGAAGTTCAGCACCATGCCACCATCGCCCGCGAACGTCCGCGTGGTCGGCGCGGCTGCAGCCTGTCCCGCAGGCGCGGGGGGCTGCTGCGCGTGGAGCAATGTGCCTAGGGTCGCCGCCGACAGTGTCGCGACGAGAAGTCCAACGGCAATCCATACCAGCCGTCTGCCGGCAACCGGCACGGCGATTCGAACCATCACGGCCTCCTCTACGAAAGGGCGTTACTTTAACGTACTTGTGGCGCGTTGCGACTATACGAAAACGGTCATGACTTCGTGAGCAAGCAGCATTCCCGGACGGGTCAGCCACAGGCGGCTCCCTTCCTTGCGGAGGCATCCCTGTTCGAGGAAGGGCTCGAGCTCGGCGCCGTAGCGCCGCCAGATATCGACGCCGTACTTCGCGCCCATCGCGTCGAGGTCGACGCCCTCGGCCAGCCGCAGGCCCGTAAATAGCGCGTCACCGAGACGCTCGTCCAGCGTCATCGGGTGCTCTTCGACGATCACAGTCTGGCCGCGAGCGACACGATCGACGTACTCCTGCGTGGACGCTACATTCTTGTAGCGGACACCTGAGCGGGTCGAGTGGGCGCCGCATCCGAATCCAAGCCACTCCCCGTCGGTCCAGTACTTCACGTTGTGCCGCGACTGCCGGCCGGGCGTCGCGACGTTCGAGATTTCGTACTGAAGATAGCCGGCCGCCTCGAGCCGATCCATCGACGTCAAGTACATCGCGGCCGCGTCGTCGTCGGGTGCCTGCGACCAGCGGGCGCGCGCCATGTCGTCTTTGAGCGGAGCGTTCGGATACACCTCGAGCAGATAGAGCGAGAGATGCTCTGGTGCGAGCGCAATCGCCGCGTCCACCGACTCGAGCCACTCGGTGACGCGCTGCTCGGGCAGCCACATCATCAGGTCGAGGCTGACGTTGTCGAATCCGGCGGCACGCGCCTCGGCCAGTGCCGCGCGGGCACGGTCGGCGCTGTGCAGCCGCGAGAGCCGCCGCAGCTCCTGGTCGCGAAAGGATTGGACACCGAAACTGAGTCGATTGATTCCCGCGTCGCGGAAGGCAGCCAGCCGTCCCTCGGTGACCGTCTCTGGATTCGCCTCGAGCGTGATTTCGCTATCGGCAGCTATATCGAACGATGCATCGCACGCCGCGATGATGCGCGCGATCTCGTCGGGCTCGAGCAGCGAGGGAGTCCCACCTCCGAAATAGATCGTGTCAGCAGCCCTGACGGGCTGCGCCACCGCCGTCTTTTCGCTCGCATCGTCAGCCTCGCCGGGAGCGCAGGCCTTCAGGCCGGCCCGCTGAATCTCCGTCACCACGGCGTCGACGTACCGCGACTTCAGATCCGCGTCGAAGAGACCCCGATTGAAGTTGCAGTAGTTGCAGATCGCGGAGCAGAACGGAATATGGACGTAGAGACCCAGCATCAGCCTTTTGTGCTTTCAGACCTCAGACTTCAGACTTTAGACTTCAGGCGTTCTACGTTCCGGCCCGTCCGCCCGGCCACTTGAGGTCGGCGCGGCCATCGCGCACGGACGGATCGCGCAGCTGCGCGCGGGCCTGGCGGCCGTTGCGCGGCGACGGCAGCGACGCCTTGCGGCGCGTCTTCCACAGCGCGATGAGATCGTCGACGCCGCCGTTGACCGGGAGCTCGCGATAATCCGCCCCGTCGATCTCCACGAAGTCGCACATCTCATGAAGTCGCGACCGCATGCGGTGGCCGATGCGGAAGATCAGCGAGTTGGGCTCCGTGTCGTCGGGAATGTCCGGGTAGTTCGACGTGAAGATCGTCATCCGCCGCTCGCTGTAGCGCGTGTTGACGATCAGGTTCATGGTCTCTTCGACCCACTCCGAGGTTTTCTCGGCGCCGAGATCGTCGAGCACCAGGAGATCCGCCGTCATCACCGGCTGCAGGACTTCGAGCTCGGTCGTATGAATCGATGGTTCGTAGGTGCTGCGGATGAGACGCAGCAGATCGCGCGTGTCGTAAAAGAGTCCGCGCGCGCCGTAGGTGCCGATCACCTGCTTGAGGACGGCAACCGCGAGGTGTGTCTTCCCCACGCCGGGCGGTCCTTCGAAAAAGATTCCGCGTCCCTGCTGGTCGCGGCTCCGCGCGGCGGCGAAGCGCTCGGGAACGCGGCACGCCGATTCCAGCGCGCGCTCCAGCGACTCGTTGTAGGTGGTGAAGTTCGCGAGCGTGCAGTGCTGGTAGCGGTTGGGGATGTTCGAATCGGCGAGGCGCTGCCGGCCGACTCGCTCACGCCAGCAGTCGCAGCGGACGACGCGGCGGACACCAGAATCTTCGACGGGCTTCCAACCCGTATCGTCACAAATGGGGCACGGCATCGGATGTTCCGTGGCGCAGGCCTTGGCCGCCTAATTCAGATGGCTTCGCAGCTTCGCGGAGCGGCGGAGTTTTTCCTTCGCGCGCGACTCGATCTGCCGCACGCGCTCGCGCGACAGGTGCAGACGGTCACCGATCTCCTGCAGCGTGCGCGGCTCGTCGTCGTCGAGTCCGAAGCGCAGGCACACGACTTCACGCTCCTTGCCATCCAGATCGCGCAGCGCCTCGGCGAGCTCGTCGAGGTCCGACTGGTGAATCATCTCGTCGTCGATCGGCACCGCGTCGAGCGCCAGCACGTCTTCGAGCTGGCGGGACGGGCCGTCCTGGCGGCCGGCGCCGCCGATCGGATCGTTGAGCGAGATGTCTTCGTGGCGATTGTGCAGCGTCGCGAACAGCTTCGGCGGGAACGAAAACGCGCGCGTCTGATCGGCGAGCACGTGCATCATCGCTTCGCGAATCCACCACACCGCGTAGGTGATGAATTTGACGTTGCGTTCGGGATCGTAGCGACGTGCCGCTTCGATGAGGCCGAGATTGCCCTCGTGAATCAGATCGAGAAACGACACGCCGAGACCGCGATAGCGCTTCGCGTACGAGACCACGAAGCGCAGGTTCGCTTCGACGAGCCTGGTCAGCGCCGCTTCGTCGTGCTCCTGCTGGATCTGCGCACCGAGGATCCGTTCTTCATCGGCACTCAGGCGCGGCAGCTTCGCGATCTCGCGCAGATACGCGGCAAGTGTTCCCGCCTCGTCGTTGCTCATCGCGTAGCGCTTCGACACGCCGCAAGCATACCACCACGACGGTCGGTTCTTATTGTTTCTGAGTCTTGACGAGGTCGGTCGGAGAGGACTTGACGAGCGCGGTGGAGAGCCGTTGCTCCCAGTCGTCGATGCCGCGAGCCATTTCGCGCTTCACGTACTCCATGAATTCGTTGACCTCGCCCTGCATCTGCTCGATCTTCCGCCGCATGTTCAGAATGATTTCGACGCCGGCGAGATTGACGCCGAGATCTCGGGTAAGTGACAAAATCGTTTCGAGCTGCTCGAGGTCCTCTTCCGAGTACAAGCGGGTATTGCCTTCGGTGCGCGACGGCTTCAACAGTCCTTCGCGCTCGTACAGACGCAGCGTCTGTGGATGGATGTTGTACTTCTGCGCCACAGCGCTGATCATGTAATAGGCCTTGCCCGTCTTCTTCATCACCCGAGTTCCCGGCGGACGTCTTCCGCGTTGTTGATGCGACCAAACTCGCGCAACAGCTCCTTCGAACGCTCATCGAGCAGCTTCGGCAGCGCCAGCCGCACTTCGATCACGATGTCGCCGCGGCGGCCGTCGCGCGGCGACGGGATGCCGCGCTCGCGCAGACGAAACTTCTGACCGGACTGCGTTCCCGGCGGCACGCGCAGCCGGGCGGGACCGTCGAGCGTCGGCACGTCGATCTTCGCGCCGAGCGCCGCCTCGTGCACGGCAATCGGGAGCGACACATGAAGGTCGTCGCCTTCGCGGCGAAAGAGCGGATGCGGCTGCACGTGCACGGTCACGTAGAGATCGCCGGTCTCGCCGCCGTTCAGTCCGGTGTGACCTTTGTGCGGCACGCGCACGCGCGCGCCGTCCGCGAGCCCCGGCGGAATGTTGATCGTCAACGTCTCGGCGCGCATCTCGACCCGCTCGCCGCCGCACGACGGGCAGCGCTCCTGGCGATGGCGTCCCGAGCCGCCGCAGTGCGCGCACGGCCTCGAGAACACCATGTGCCCGCGCGCCGTCTTCACGACGCCGGCGCCATGGCAATGGATACACCGCGTCTCGGCAACGTTCAGCGCGCCCTGCCCCTTGCACGTGCTGCACGGCTCCTGCCGCGTCACGGTGACGCGATGTTGTCCACCGCGCATCGCATCCTCGAAGCTCAGCGTGATCGATTGATGCAGATCGACGCCGCGCTCGGGTTCGCGGCTCGGCCGGCCCGCCTCGCGCGGGTTCAACACGTCGGCGAAGAGATCGCCGAAGGTCGGCGCCTCGTTGCCGCGAACGCTGACCGTGAAGTCGAAACCCTCGAAGCCGAACGTCGGCGCGCCGGTGGTTTGCGTCGACGCGCCGGTCGCATCGTAGCGCCGGCGCCGATCGGGATCGCTCAGCGTCTCGTACGCTTCAGAAATCTGGCGGAACTGCTGCGCCGCCATTCGATCGCCCGGGTTGATGTCCGGATGGAATCGCCTGGCGAGACGCTTGTAGGCTCGCTTGACGTCGGCAAGCGTCGCGCCTCGCTCCAAACCGAGGATGACGTAGAAATCCATAGCTGTAATGCGGATTGAGGATTGCGGATTCCGGATTTATTGACTCTTCAATCTTCAATAAATCCGCAATCCGCAATCCTCAATCCGCAATTCCCTATTGGGGCTTCCCTTCGTCGACCACTTCCGCGTCGATGACGTCGCCCGATTTCTGTTCGCCGCCCGGCGCAGACGAGGCGCGGCCCGCCGGTCCGTTGCCAGCGCCGGTCGAACCGCCTCCGGGTGCGCCCGCGCCGCTGCCGGCCGCCTGCTGGCGATACAACGCTTCCGCCGCTTTGTGCTGAGCCGACGTCAACTCATCGAGCGCGCGCTGAATCGCCGCCGAATCGGTGCCGGCCGCCGCGGTCTTGACCGCTTCCATCGCGCTTTCGACCGCCGCCTTCTCCGCGCTCCCCAGCTTGTCGCCGGTGTCCTTCAACATCCGCTCGGCGCCGTACACCGCCTGGTCGGCGCGGTTGCGCAGCTCGATCTCCTCCTTGCGCTTCTTGTCGTCGTCGGCGTGCGACTCGGCTTCCTTCATCATCCGGTCGACTTCATCCTTACTGAGTCCGCTCGACGCCGTGATGGTGATCTTCTGTTCCTTGCCGGTGCCGAGATCCTTGGCCTGCACGTTGACGATGCCGTTGGCGTCGATGTCGAAGGTGACTTCGATCTGCGGCACGCCGCGCGGCGCCGGCGGCAGACCGACGAGATGGAACTTGCCAAGCGTCCGGTTGTCGCGTGCCATCGATCGCTCGCCTTGCAGCACGTGGACTTCGACGCTGGTCTGGTTGTCCGACGCGGTCGAGAAGATCTCGCTCTTGCGCGTCGGGATCGTCGTGTTTCTCGGAATCAGCGTCGTCATCACGCCGCCCATCGTCTCGATGCCGAGCGAGAGCGGCGTGACGTCGAGCAGCAGCAGGTCTTTCACGTCGCCGGCGAGGACGCCGGCCTGCACCGCCGCGCCGACGGCGACGACTTCGTCGGGGTTGACGCCTTTGTGCGGTTCCTTGCTGAACAAGTCCTTGACGATCTGCTGCACCTTGGGGATGCGCGTCGATCCGCCGACGAGGACCACTTCGTCAATCTTCGACGGATCGACTCCGGCATCGGCCAGGGCCTGCTTGGTCGGCCCGACGGTTTTCTGCAGGAGGTCGTCGACGATCTGCTCGAACCTGGCCCGCGTCAGCTTCATCTGCAGGTGCTTGGGGCCGCTGGCGTCGGCGGTGATGAACGGCAGATTGATGTCGGTCTCCATCACCGTCGAGAGCTCCATCTTCGCCTTCTCCGCCGCTTCCTTCAGGCGCTGGAGCGCCATGCGATCTCTCGTCAGGTCGATGCCGTCGCTCTTTTTGAACTCGGCGGCAATCCAGTCGATGATGCGCTGATCGAGATTGTCGCCGCCCAGGTGCGTATCGCCGTTGGTCGCCTTGACTTCGACCACGCCTTCACCGACTTCGAGAATCGAGATGTCGAACGTGCCGCCGCCGAAGTCGTAGACGGCGATCGTTTCGTCCTTCTTCTTGTCCAGACCGTAGGCGAGCGCCGCGGCGGTCGGCTCATTGACGATGCGCATCACTTCCAGGCCGGCGATCTGGCCGGCGTCCTTGGTCGCTTGCCGCTGCGCGTCGTTGAAGTAGGCGGGCACGGTGATGACCACCTTGCTGACCGTGGAACCCAGGTACTCTTCCGCGGCCTGCTTCAGTTTCTGCAGGATCATCGCGGAGATTTCCGGCGGCGAGTACTCCTTGCCGTTCGCCATGACTCGCGCATCGCCATTGGTCGCGCGCACGACCTGGTACGGCACCATCTTCATTTCTTCGCTGACTTCGTCGTACTTGCGACCCATGAACCGCTTGATCGAGAAGATGGTGTTCTCGGGATTGGTGACCGCCTGACGCTTCGCCACCTGTCCGACGAGGCGCTCGCCGGTCTTGGTGAAGGCGACCACCGACGGCGTCAATCGGCCGCCTTCAGGATTGGTGATGACCACGGGCTCGCCGCCTTCCATCACCGCGACGACCGAGTTTGTCGTGCCCAGGTCGATGCCGATAATTTTGCTCATCGAATACCTCTGATAGTGATTCAACTATAAAAGTTGAGTGGCTCACTGTCAAAGCTCATCCAACAATGACAAGCCTCACTCCAGCCTCCACTTCAGCGAGGCTTGTAACATTACCTGTGCGTCGCAGGACTGTGGCTTGCTACAATTGAGGCTGCCAGCCAGTCCTGCTACCTCGCTTGAGGCGGCTATGTCTCCCCACACGGTCGGCGGTCGAAACGTCCAACGATCTCTTTATCTCGTGGTGTGTCTGGTTGCACTCGCGACCGGCATGGCCCGCGCCCAGGAACAGCCGCCGCCCGCCTACATCGCGCTGGTTGAGGGGTCAGCAACGCTCGAACGCGACGGCGATGTCACGCCGGCGGTGATCAACATGCCGCTGATTCCCGGCGATCGCGTGCGCACGACCATCGGACGCGTCGAGATCCGCTTCCCCGACGGCACCGGAATCGAGCTCGCCGAGGATTCCGCCGTTGAGCTCGTCACGCCGACCCGGGTCCGGCTGCTGGCCGGCTCGCTCGATCGCCTCGAGCCGCTCCCGGAGGACCTCAACGCCGTCTCGTCCTCGTATCTGCCGCAGGATTTGAAAATGTACGGCGCCACGTTCGATCAGTACGGATCGTGGCGCTACGCGCCGGACTATGGGTACGTCTGGTATCCGATGGTCGCTGCAGACTGGCGTCCTTACTACCACGGCTACTGGGAACCGGTTCGTTCGTATGGCTGGACGTGGATCGGCACCGACGTGTGGGCGTGGCCTACGCATCACTACGGGCGATGGGGCTTCTCCCGCGGCTCGTGGTTCTGGGTGCCGGACCGCAGGTTCGCCGGAGCGTGGGTTTCGTGGGGAACGGCGCCCGGCTACGTGAGCTGGTGCCCGCTTGGATTCGACAACCGTCCGGTCTTCGCCGGTCGCAGAGATCCCTGGTGGGGATGGACGGTCGTGTCTCGCAGCCATTTCGGCTCGCATGGATCCTTCGCACACCGCAACGCCATCGAACCTCGACAGCTGCCGCCGCAGACGACGTTCGTCACGCAGTCGCCGCCGATGGCCGTGCCGCGCCACGTCAGCAACGGCGCGGCGGCCGGCGCCGGCGTTGCGGTTCCGCGCGACCGCCGCATCGATCGGACGGGTGCCTTTACGAGCCGGCCTTCACCCGTCAATGGTGAACCGTCTCGTCCTGGCTCGATTCCGGCCGCCGCAACTGGCCAGCCGGTGCGAGCCGGCACGTGGCCCTCTCCTGCACAGCGATCGACGACCACTGACTCGCGACCGGTCGTGACCGAACGCCCGATGACGTTCGAGCAGCGTCGCCCGACGAACGACCAGCCACGCCTCTACGATCAACGGCGCCCGTACGACCAACGGCCATCCGATTACCGTGTTGCCGTTCCACGCGCGGGAGTTCCATCGCCCGCGGCAGCGCCTCCTGTCGCTGCTCCACAACCGCAGGCGGCTCCCTCGTACGTCATTCCGCGTGCGACGGCCCCACCGCCTGCACCGCCAATGGCCATGCCGCGCGCCGGGTCGGCGCCGGCTTCCCCCGCAGCCGGAGGCGCGCCTCGCGCTTCACAGCCGGCGCCACCACCGCCGTCTCCGCAGGCTGCGCCTGAGCACGGCGGGGCATCCGGCGGCGGCCACGAACGAGCCGGCGCGACATCGCAACCGCGCGGCGGCGACAATCAGTCGCGCGGCAATGGCGGTCAGGGCGGCGGAGCACGCCGGCGCTAAAATAGCTCGCGGCGACGTTGATCGGATTTCTGTCAGGGCCGCGCGTCGGCGCGGCCCAAAACTGCACTCGACGGCTGGTCTTGTGACCAGTACCTCTTCAGCCGATACGGTCCGCTAGAATGAGCCATCGGCTATGACACACGTCGTCATCAAAGTCGCTCGCAACGCGGGCATTGTCGCGCTGTTCATCATCGCGGCGATGCTCGGCATCCTCAGCGGCGTGCTCTTCGCGTACGCCGGCGATCTGCCCGCGGTTTCCGCGCTCGACAACTACACGCCGAGCACGATTACCCGCATCTACGCCGCGAACGGCCAGGTGATCGGCGAGTTCGCCACGCAGCGCCGCGTCGTGGTCGCCTACGACGACATCAATCCCGTGCTGCGCCAGGCGATCATCGCGACCGAAGACGCGGCGTTCGACTCTCACTTCGGCATCAACATCTGGCGCATTCTCGTGGCGGCGGCGATCGACATCATCGAGCGCCGGCGCGATCAAGGCGCGAGCACGCTGACGCAGCAGGTGGCGAGAAACCTCGACCAGTTCGGCCTGACCAAGCAGAAGGTCTTCGACCGCAAAATCCGCGAAATCATCCTCGCGATTCAGATCGAGAAGCGCTACACCAAGAAGGAAATCTTTGCGATCTACTGCAACCAGATGTACCTGGGTCACGGCGCGTACGGCATCGAAGCCGCGTCGCGCCTCTACTTCAACAAGACGAACAAACAGCTGAACCTCGAGGAAGCCGCGCTCATCGCCGGCATCTTCCAGACGCCAGAACGGCAGAGCCCGTTCGTGGACATGAAGCGCGCCGTCAGCCGGCGCAACGTCGTGCTGCAGCGCATGGCCGACGAGCACTACATCACCCAGGCACAGGCCGACGCCGCCAAGGCCAAACCGATCGTGACGCGCGGCCAGCCGAACCAGCCGCCGGGCATCGCGCCGTTCTTCGTTGAAGAAGTGCGCAAGCATCTCGAGCGTCAGTACGGCGCGAAGACGCTCTACGAGAGCGGTCTGTCGGTGACGACGACGCTCGATCCGAAGCTGCAGGAGATCGCGAACAAGGTGATCGAGCACGGACTGCGGCGGTACGACAAGCGCCACGGCTGGCGAAAGGCGCGCCGCAACGTCCTCGATGAGAAGCACACGATCGAGGGCTTCAAGGACGAACGGTGGAACCGTCCGATCGCCGTCGGCGACGTCGTGCCGGCCGTCGTCGTCACCGCCCCGAAGAGCGGCGCGGCGCGGCTGCGTGTCGGCCGTTATCACGCCGACCTCGGCAAGGAGGGCTACGCCTGGACGCGCAGAGCGCCTGCCGATCTGTTCAGGCCGGGCGACCTCGTCGACGTCACGGTGACGAAGCTCGACGAAGCGAGCGGCGCCGCTTCCGTGACGCTCGAGCAGACGCCGCTCGCCGAAGCGGCGCTCGTGGCGATCGAGAACCGGACCGGACAAATCAAGGCGATGGTCGGCGGCTGGAATTTCAATCGCAGCAAGTTCAACCGCGCAGTGCAGGCCTACCGCCAGCTCGGATCGACGTTCAAGCCGATCGTCTACACGACCGCCATCGACCGCGGGTTCACGCCGACGTCGATTCTGATCGACGCACCGGTCAGCTATCCAGCCGGCAACGGGCAGATCTACAGCCCGCACAACTACGATCACAAGTTCGACGGACCGATCACGCTGCGCTGGGCGCTCGAGGAGTCGCGCAACATTCCGGCGATCAAGTTGATGGACACGCTCGGACCGAAGAACGTGCTCGAGGAAGCGAAGCGCTTCGGGTTCGAGGAGGAGTTCCCGCCCTACCTGCCGATCGCGCTCGGTGCGGGCGATGCGACGCTGCTCGAAGTGACGAGCGCGTACACCGTCTTTCCCAATCAGGGCGTGCGGATGAAGCCGTTCGACGTGGTGACGGTCAAGGATCGCGAGGGCAACCTGCTCGAGGAGAATCGCGGCGAGCCGAGCGACGTCATCCGCGCCGATACCGCGTTCGTGATGACGAACATCCTCCGAGGCGTGCTGGTTCGTGGAACCGCTCAGTCAGCCGCGGACCTGGCGGCGCGGTGGCCGGTGGCGGGCAAGACCGGCACCGTTGACGACAACACCGATGCCTGGTTCATCGGGTTCGATCCCGACATCACGGTCGGCGTGTGGATCGGGTTCGACGAGAAAAAATCCCTTGGCGGCGCCGAGCAGGGGGCGTTGGCGGCGCTGCCGATGTGGCGGGAATTCATGGAGGCCTACATCGCAGGCCGCCCTGACAAAGATCAGCCGCCGAAGTTCGAAGCGCCGGGCAACATCGTGTTTCTGACGGTGAACAAATCGGACGGCACGGTCATGCCGCCCGACACTCCGGGAACGATCACCGAGGCGTTCATCTCAGGTACGCAGCCCGGAGCTAATTCCTTCAGTCGATAGCTCGGTCCGCGTCGTTGGGATTCGGAATTTGACATCAAATCCCGAACTCCAAATCCCGAATCCCAACATCAAATCCCGAACCCCAAATCCCGAATCCCGACATCAAATCCCGAATCCCAAATCCCGAATCCCGACATCAAATCCCGAATCCCAAATCCCGAACCCCGACTCGATCACTGCGTAGCCATGGTCCGCTTGATCGTCACCTTCGCGATCTTGCCGACGCCGCTGCACGCCAGCCACAGATTGCCCGCCTTGTCGATCTCCATGTTGCGCACCGTGCCGCCGCCGCTCGGAATCGGCCAGGTGAGGAACTTCTTCGTCTCCGGATTGAATCGCACGAGGATGTTCTTGTCGTCGTCACCCGTTTCGACGTACCAGACGGCGCCGTCGGCGGTCACATCGATTGCGTAAGGCCGCGACTCCGGTCCGCCGGGCGATTTGAACTCCTCGACCTTGCCGCTCTTCGGATCGAGATGTCCGAGATAGCCGCGCGCGTAGTCGCCGTACCAGACCGTGTCGTCTTTGCCGATCGCGATCCGGCGCGGCCGCGCCGCCGGATCGGGCAGCGGGTACTCTCTGACGATGAGGGTCTTCGGATCGGCGCTGCCGATCTTGTTCGAGTTGAACATGTCGAAGTAGGGCACGCCCTTCGAGTCGAGCCGCACGCCGTAGGGCCGCGAATTCGCCGTCGGCGACTCGACCAGTTTGATGGCGCCGTCCGGTGCCTTCGGATCGAGCGTCCCGATGAAGTTGCCAGCCTGCACGGTGAAGAAGATCCGGCCATCGCGAAGGAACGCCATCGTGTGCGGATCGCGCGCTTTGGGATTCGGCATCTTGTACTCGGTGACCTTCCCAGTCTTCGGGTCGACTTTTCCGATCAGGCCGGCCGCGTTACCCGTGTACCAGATGTTGCCGTCCTTGTCGGCCTGCAGACCATGCGGTCCCGAGTTCGGTGTCGGCAGCGTGAATTCCTTGAACTGTTGCGTCGCGGGATCGAATCGGCCGATGACGTTGGCGCGCTGTCCGGTGTACCACACCGATCCGTCGGGCGCGACCGCCGGATCGTGAGGATAGGCCGGCTTGCTCGGCGTCAGCCATTCTTCGATCTTGACGTCGACGTTGTCGTCGATCGCGGGGAGGGCGGAGAGCGAGACGGACGCCGCGACGAGGGCGACCAGGATCAGAGCGTTCGCGCGCATAATGTCCTCCAGATGCTGAGGATTGTAATCCCCGCCGCGGCCTTTCTGATCAGCCTTCCGCTCGCGGCTGATGCGTTCAAGGAAGGACCGTATCCAAACGTCACCGGCGGATTCGGCGAGCAGTCGTGTCGCCTCTGCCATCTCGACAATCCCGTCAACGCGCCGGGCGGGACGCTCACGCTGAGCGGAGTACCGCAAACCTTCGTACCGGGACAGACCTACGAGATCACTGTGTCGCTCGCGCGATCGGGGATGCGCCGCGGCGGCTTTGAGATCGCCGCGCGCTTTGCCACCGGCAAACAGAAAGGTAAGCAGGCGGGATCGTGGACAGTGCCGGATGCGCGGCTGCAGCTGATTCCCGGTGCGGTAGACAAGTCGCTGACGTTCGTACAGCACAACCTGATGGGATCGCGCACGGCGACGCCGGGATCGAACGCGTGGACGATCGAGTGGACCGCCCCGTCGTCGAACGCCGGCCCGCCCGGCACGGTTCAGTTCAACGTCGCGGCCAACGCCTCGAACAACGACGACTCGCCGCTCGGCGACTACATCTACGTGGCGATGTTGCGGAGCAAGCCGGAACGGTGACCCATCCTGCCCATCCCGTCCCCATCAGCGCCGACTCTCCTTGGATCCGATCTCGCGCGTGTACTTCGTGATCAGCACGATGCCGATGAGCTGCGTCCATTCGGAAACGATGTTGCCCACGACTTCGCCGGCCTTGCCGTCGACTTCCAGACGAGCGTAGAGAACGGTCCACAGCACGCCGGTGATCACAAGGCCGATGGTGAGTGAATGATCGATGATGCATCGCAGGAATCGGCTGGGCGATCTCGGATGCGGTGTGCGGCTCTCGGCCGATCCAATCTCGTACAGATACTTCGTCGCGATGACGAAGACGAACGTTCCGAGCCAGTCCGCCAGCGCGTTGCCGTAGAACACGCCGACGTGCGTCTTCGGATCGCCGCGCACATACAACACGAACAAGACGATCAGAATGGAGGCGACGGTCAGGCCGAGCGAGTGCTCCCTGAACACGCTGCGCGATCCGCGCGCTCTTTTCTGACTGGTACCCATCGCATCACCGTTTGAAGCGAACCGCGCGCCGGAGCGCCGTTGTCGCTTCCGGAATCTTCAACGCGAACGTCATGGCGAAAAACACCACGCCGTACGGACCGAGCACGAGCATCGCGGTCACGACCGGATGAAGCGTGGGGATCGTGATCTTTGCGGTCCAGCCGCCGACGGCAGCCGCAGCCGCCGCGGCCCAAAGCTTCGCAACGAACGGCGCTGGCAGCCCGGTCCGGCCGATGCGCGCGTTGAGCGACGCGCGCAGCAGCCACATCTCGATCCATCCGGCAATTCCGGCCGACGCGGTCAGCCCCGCAGCACCCCACACCGGATCGATTCCAAGCCAGCGCGGCAGAGGAATCGCAAACAGATATCCCAGGATGGTCGTCAGCGCGACGCGGACCATCGCGAAGCGCAGCGGCGTCCGCGTGTCGCGCAGGGCGTAGTAGGTCGACGAGTACAACCGCCCCAGCGTCGACGCGAGCAGGCCGACGGCTGATCCAGCAAGAATGCCCCAGACGTACACCGCATCTTCGTGCCGGAACCGCCCGGTCTGCAGCAGCGCCGCGGCCACGACATCGCCGAGCGCCAGAAACGCCATCGCCGAGGGCACGACGAAGAACGCGATCTGACGCAGGCCGGCGTCGAGTCGCACGCGCAGCGCCGCGTGATCGACCGCCGCGCCGGACATCGCCGGCAGTTCGGCGGCCGCGACCGACATGCCGAACAAGCTGACCGGCAGCGTATAGAGAAGCTGCGCGTTCGACAGCCCGGTGACGGCGCCGGTCGGCAGCAAGCTCGCGAGCAGCGCGTCGACGTACGCGCTCACCTGCACGACGCCGCGGCTGATGAACACCGGCACGAAGTTCCTCGTGACGACACGAACGTGATCGCGCATCAGATCGCTGTTCTCGCCGGATCGCACCGCCATCACGTCCGGGGCCACGCGCAGGACGGCGGGCACCTGCACGGCAAACTGCAGCGCGCTGCCGCCCACCGATCCCCACGCGAGCAGCATCGCCAGCCGCGGCAGCGGCGTGTGGCTGCCAAAGGCGACGAGCGTGGCGATCATCGCGGCGTTCCACATCACCGGCGCCGTGTACGACAGCAGGAACCGATGATGGCTGTTCAGGACGCCGAGACACCACGCCGACAGCACCAGCAGTCCCGCGCCCGGAAAAAGAATGCGGACGACCTGGATCGTGAGCTCGCGCTTGTCGCCGGTGAATCCCGGCGCGATGGCCGCAATCAGCAGCGGCGTCGCGAGCACGCCGACGAGCACCAGCACCGCCACCGCCAGCCCGAGCAGCGCGGCCACAGCCCCGGCGACACGGTCGGCCTCGCGGCGGTCGCCGCGGGCGACGAGCGCGGCGTAGACGGGGATGAACGACGCCGACAACGCGCCTTCGCCGAACAGGTTCTGGAGAAAGTTGGGAATCCGGAACGCCGCGTTGAACGCATCGGCGGCGTCCGACTCGAGGCCGAAGTAGTGCGCGAACACACGGAGCCGGACCAGGCCCGCGAGACGACTGCAGAGAATTCCGGCAGCGACGAAGACTGCCGATCTAGTCAACGTCGTCGTCGGTGGCCGCGGAGCCCAGCGTGCCGCTCGACTTCTGCATCAGATACGCCTTGATGAACCCGTCGATGTCGCCGTCGAGCACGCGATCCACGTCGCCCACCTGCTCTTTCGTCCG
>DAIUKO010000119.1:0-7610 GCA_036848175.1 Vicinamibacterales bacterium
CCCGAAAACCGCCGTCGAAGGCTTGTTGTGGCTAGTACTACTTCAGCCGATACAGATCGCTAGTAGCCGAGTTGCCGCGCGAGCTCGACGTTCTGCTGCCACTGCCGGAAATGCTTTCCCGCCAGGCGATTCGACATGTATCCGGCAAACGCGGTTCGCTCGGCCCACCCGAGCGCGTGAAACAGCTTCGGATGATTCGGAAAACGCTGGACGAGCATGCGTTCGACGACGCGGCTGGTCGCGTTGTTGGCGAACGACATCGGCAGATTCATCAGCGAGTCGATCAGTATCTGATGCTTTCCCTGCGCGAAGCTCACCGGCACATCGTGACTGCGTCCGCTGATCGTGTAGCGGTCGTTGGCCTCGACGAATCCACGCTCGAAGAAGGGCTGCGACGATCGCCAATCGAGCCGCATCGACGTATACAGCATCGCTGCCGGCACGTACGTCGTCGGATCGAAGATCACATGTTTGGTGAGATCCGATGCGAGCGATGGAAGTTCGGATGTCGAAGGCGTGATGTCCTGTGCGCGTGCCGCCGTTGACGTCGACAGGAAGAACAGTGCAACGAGAGCGGCGGAAACCTTCGAGCGGTTGGTCACGAATCGTCCTCCCCGGGGTAGCCAGCGGCGATGGGGCCAAAGCGAGCAACGCCGATGCCAGAGGTAGATTTGAAGGATTTGCTGGGCTTTCGAGCGAAACACGGCCGCTCGCCAGAGGTGGCTGCGTCAGGTTCAACACACACTGAGTAGCCAGCTACTCATCCACTCCACGGAAAACCACAGAATCTTCAGGGCTTCCCCAAGACTCGGTGACGAGCGCGCGTCCACACTGTCGTCTAAGCGATACGGAGCATGACGGCCTTGAGTACCGAGTCACGCGACGCATCGAGCGACGAAGCAGCCTGGGCGTGCATTCGAACGATCATCGTGCCCACTGGCATCGCGCCCGTCGAACGCCGATCGCCGATTCCGTACCGAAAGAGGACGCCGTTGCGCAAACATCCAGATGGCGAGCCGCTGCGCCGTTCCGGCGGACGTGAGTGGTTCGGCGATCGCGTTTTCGTCGACGCGCAGCGCGACAACACGCGCGCCGGGTTCGGCGCGTCGCTGACCGTGCACGTGATTGTCGTCATCGTGCTGATGGTCGCGCTGCTCGTTGGCGCCGAACGGATGTCCGTCGTGACGTCCGGCTCATCGCTGATGATGCCCGCGTTGGCCGTCGTGCCGATGTCGGCGACCGCTCGCGTATCGCCGGTTGCCACATCCGGACGACTACCGGCATCGACAGAATCACTTTCTCAGATCACGCCGGAAACCGGCGACGAGCTCCGCGTGGACGGCGCGGAAGGCGGAGTCGAGGGCGGCGCAGCGAGTGGCGTGAACGGCGGTTCCGTCAAGGGGGCTCTCGACGGAACGGCCGGTGCCAACTCGCCGTCGCCCGGCCCGTCCGCGTCCGTTCGCAGTTTGAACCCGCCTCGCAAGATCAAGGACGTCAGGCCGCTGTATCCGCAAGACGCCGTCGGCGCGACGCGTGGCACCGTCGTCATCGAGGCGACGATCGGTCCGAACGGCAAGGTCCAGGACGCCAGAATTCTCCGGTCGGCTGCTGGATTCGATCAGGCCGCGCTCGATGCGGTCCGCCAGTGGGAGTACGCACCGACGGTACTGAACGGCGAACCTGTATCGGTCATCCTGACCGCCGTGATCAACTTCGGAACTCAGTAAGGCGCGGCGGCAGCGCTTCCGGGCCGGCAGGCGACTAACTGAAGCGCTGCGTCTCCATCGCTGCAGCGCTGTCCACCATTCGAAACTTCACCACGACCGAACCGAGCCGGATCTCGTCGCCGTCGGCGAGCTGTGAGGGCGCGATCAGCCGCTGACCGCGGAGGAACGTGCCGTTGGTGCTCCCGAGATCCTCGATCGTCGCAGCGTCTGCGGTGATCACGAGCCGTGCGTGATGCCGTGAGACGGTCGGCGAGTCGAGCCAGACGGCGACGTCGGCATCGCGGCCGAGCAGATGCTCGCCGCCCTTCAGCGAGACCTGTCCGCTTTCCCACAGGACCCAGCATCGCACTCGATCGCCGGCAGACTCGGCGCGCGGCGTCAGGTCTGTTGCCGTTCCGCAGAACCCGTATCCGAAGCGATGAACGGTCCGCACGTAACGGCCCTCGCGTCCGGTTTCGCCGAGCGCGTCGCGCACCTCCGCCACGACGCTGCTGAGCGTCGCCTCCGTTACGAACGTGGATGGCCACAGGACGTCGTGCAGTTCGGCCTTGGAGAGCACGCGCGGACGGTTTTCGATGAGGACGCGCAGCAGCTCGAACGCCTTCGGCGACAGATGACGATCCACGTCGCCCTGGCGCAACTGCCGGGTTTCGGTATCGAGCGTGAAGTCATCGAAGCGGACATGCATCGCGCGAGCGCGCGATTTTACTACTGCCCGCGCCGCTGTCCGAATCGCGCTTCACTCTTTCATGCATCCCGCAGCACGATCATCGGATCGACGCGGCCGGCGGACCGCGCCGGCAGGTAGGACGCGACCACGGCGACGAGGAGCACGACGGCGGCAGTGCCGCCGAAGACGGCCATGTCGGTCGGCTTCACATCGTTCAGCATCGTCTTCAAGAGTCCCGTCAGCAGCCACGAGGCCAGCGTGCCCAGCGCGACGCCGGTCATCGCGAGCACGAGCCCGCGTCCGACGACGAGGTTCCTGACGCGCGCCTGATCGGCGCCGAGCGCGAGCCGGATGCCGAACTCGCGCCGCTGCCGCCGCACGTTGTACGCCATGACGCCGTAGACGCCGACCATCGCGAGCAGACCCGCGAGCCCGCCGAAGAGCACCGTCAGTGCCGACATGAGACGGGGCTGGCCCACCGATTCGGCGACGACGTGCTCCATCGTCTGGACGTCGCTGAGCGGCAGCGCCGGATCGATGGACGCAACGATCTGACGGACCGTCGGCATGATCGAAGTCGGATCGGCGGCCGTCGTCCGGATGACGACGGTCATGAATGCGAACGCTGACTGGGCGATGGTCCGGTAGAACTCGTACGGTGTGTTGCGCGCGAGGCCGAAGGAACGCACGTCGCCGATCACGCCGACGACTTCGTACCACTGGCTCTTGTCGGCGCCCTGCCCGAACCGCTTGCCGATCGGATCCTTCCCGGGCCAGAACTTCTCCGCCATCGCGTGATTGATCAGCACCGTCGTCGACTTGTCACCGTCCCGCTGGTCGAGCATGCGTCCGCGCAACAGCGGAATGCCCATCGTCTTCAAATAGTCGCCGTGCATCCAGCGGTATTCGACGAGCGGCGCCTCGTTGGGTCCCCACGGCGTGCCGCCTTCGATTTGGAACTCGCCGTTCGAGCCGAAGTTGTACATCGGCAGGTGGCTCGTCATGCCCGTGCTTTCGATGTTGCCGATCTGCGCGAGACGTGTCTGGAGCTCGCGATAGAAGCCGCGGCTCTGCGCCGGTTCTTTGTACCGCGGGTTCGACAGCGCGATGTCGAACGCGACGATCCGATCGATGCGAATGCCCGCATCGCGATTGCGCAGGAGCACGAGGTTCTTCACGAGCAGACCGGCGCCGACGAGCAGCGCAAAGGCGAGCGCGATCTCCGCGACGACCAGGCCGTTCCCGAACCGGCGGCTGCCGCTGCCGGTGCGAGTGTCGCCTTCGCGCACGGCCGACGCCACTTCTCGCATCCGCAGCAGGACGAGCGGCCAGACGCCGCAGAACACGCCGACGACCAGGGAGACCGCCACGGTGAACGCGAGGACGCGGCCGTCAATCGCGATCGTCGTCGCCCGCGGCAGCTGGTTCCCGGCCAGGACGAGAAACGTCCTCAGGATCCACGCCGCGACGAGAACTCCCATCGCGCCGCCGGTCAGCGCGAGGAGCACGCTTTCGGCTGTCAGCTGACGAGCGAGATCGCCCTGTCCCGCGCCGAGCGCGAGACGAATCGCGAGCTCGCGCCGGCGCGCGAGTCCTGATGCAAGCAGCAGGTTGGCGACGTTCGCGCAGGCGATGAGCAGCACGAGGAACACGGCGCCCAACAGCACGCGAAGCGGGGTCCGGACGTTGCCGACAACCGTCTCGGTGTACGACCGCACATCGATGCCATGGTTGTTTCCGAACTCCCTGGCGAGCGTCTGACCGAGCGCGCGCATCTCGGCTGCCGCGCGCTCGACGCTGACACCAGGCTTCAGCCGCGCGTAGGTCACGAGGAAGTGCTGCCCGCGCGTCGCCGGATCGAGCTTGCGTTGGAGCGGAACGAAGGTCTTCGCGCGGCGATGCGCGAAGCTCGCGGGCATCACGCCGAGGATCTCGTACGGCTCGCCGTTGAAGATCACTTTTCGTCCGACGACGCCCGGATCGCGGCCGAACCGCTCGCTCCAGAAGTCGTGTGCGAGCACCACGACCTTCGGACCGCCTGGTCGATCCTCGTCTTCGGTGAACCAACGGCCGATTTGCGGTTTCACGCCGAAGACGTCGACAAGCGACGCCGTCGCGGCGACGCCCTGGACGCGAATCGGCTCGCCGACGCCGGTCATCACGTCGGCGTTGTTCATCGAGCCGCCGATGGCCGAGAAGACCTGGTTGCGCTCTTTCCAGTCGTGGTACTTGGGAAAAGAGGCGGGACAGGTCGAGCAGGCCGGTTGCGTGTCGTAGACGCTGACGAGTTCTTCGGGATGTGGGAACGGCAGCGGCGTGAGCAGCACGCCGTTGAAGATGCTGAACACGGAGGTGGTGACGCCAATGCCGAGCGCAAAGGCGAGCACCGCCAGCCCGGAGACGAATCGCGTCCGCACGACGCTGCGCACGGCCACCTTCACATCCAGAAGCAGGCGCGACATGAAGCCTCCCGGCCGTTAGACGGAGTCTCGCGCGCAACCGTTGGCTCTGGCTAGCGCTCGATCCTTGGTGACTAAAGTTAGCGCTCACCCTGAGCTTGTCGAAGGGTGACTGACGCTCGTGGTTCGACAAGCTCACCACGAGCGGTAATGACAAGTGCTATCGCTGCGGAATCGGCGCGATCGTGTCGTCGAGCGGACCGTTCAGCTCGTCGTAGACGCGATGCAGATACCAGTCGACGAGCTGAATGGTGAATGCCTGATTCAGTCCCGGATCGTCGCGGGTGATCTTCACCATCAGATCGTGAATCTCGGGCATGATCGCCGCACGCGCCTCGTCCGGATCCTGACGTCGGGCCTTCGCGTCCCTTCCGCGCCGCAGCAACTCGCGGAACACGTCCATCGTCGCGTGCAGCAGCTGTTTGTCGCGAAGCGGTTCGCCGTGGCCAGGCACGATGACGGCGGCGTCGAGCGCGTCGATCCGCTCGAGCGCCCGCAGCCAGCCCGTGGGATAGCAACTCAGCGCGAACGAGATCGGATTGATGAGGAGATCGCCGGTGAGCAGAATCTTCTCGTCGGGCAGATAGACGAACGCGTCGCCGGGCGTGACCGCGCGACCGTCGTGCAGCACCTGAATACGCCGCTCCCCCATGTGAATTTCCAGCTTGTCGCTGAAGGTCACGTTAGCGGCGACGTGATGCACGTTCCGCTTCTGCTCGAGGAAGAAGCGGTCGTCAGCGAGACGCTGCTCGAGCGCAGCAAGATCGGCAGGCGGTGGCGTCGCTGTGCGCGCCGCGGCCACCCTCTTCTCGAGGCTTTGAATGTAGGCAGGCAGTTGGGTGTCGAGACCCGGCTTGTTGAACGCCAACGCCGGGCCCAGCATCATCTCGCGTGTCTTCTCGTGCGCAATCACGCGGAGATCGGGGAAGGCCTGCTGATAGACCTCCGTCCCATACCAGTGATCCCAATGCCAGTGTGAGTTCACGACGTAGCGAACCGGTCGATCGGTGAGCTTGCGGATTTCCGCGAGGACCGTGGCGGCGGCCGCCGGCGTCCCATTCGTGTCGAAAACGAACACTCCATCGCGCGACAGGATCGCGATCGAGTTCCCATCGAGGCCAACGTCGCCGTACGGCGGCGTGACGAACAGCACGATGCCGTCAGCAATCGGGATTTTTTTCGGCAGCGGACGATCCTGTGCCGGAGATGTGAGCGCGACCAGCACCAGCGCGAACGTCATCGCACATTTCATCGTCTCGACATCTTGCCACACGTTCTGTCGCTGTCACGCTCGCGTGCCTCGGGCCTGCGTGGCGCGCGACGACGGTCGATCCGATGATCGCGCTCCGAGCGGAGCAACACGGACGGTCGAGGGATCCAGTCATCGTCTGGCGCGCAGGAACGCGCGGCCGCCGGCCGCCATCGCGATGGCAAGAGCGGCGCAGAGGAAGAACACGGTCCGCACGCCGAAGGCGTCAGCCAGCGCGCCCGACAACGCGAGGCCGACGACCTGCGCGAGCAAGGCGACTGAGATGTTCGTGCTCGACACGCGCCCGATCATCTCGTGCGGGGTTTCGCGCTGCAGGAGTGTCTGAGCCGGCACCATGATGGCGGCGAATGCGAAGCCGATCGCGGCGGCGGCGACCAGCGCCGCGACTTGATGGGCAATCGCACCGAGCAGAAACGCGCCCACACCGATGCCTGCCAGACCCGACAACACCAGCACGTCGTTGGTGAACCGTGCCGAGATCCTGCGAATCACCGGCGTGCCGGCGAACAATCCGATGCCGACCGTCGCGCTGACGAAGCCGAACAGCCGCGCGCTGCCGTGCAGCGTGTCGCGGACGAAGATGGCGATTAACGGACCGAAGCAGCCGATCGTGAAGAGTCCCGCGGCCATCGCCAGCACCACGAACAGGATTGCGGCGTGATGAGAGATGAACGACATGCCCTGGACCATGTCACGCCAGATCGCGTGGATACGGTTCGACGACGAAGCCGCAGCCTGCACCGGCGCCGAGGTTGACGGCGGCCGCCGGATGGCGACCGATCCGATCAACGCCGCCGATCCGACGAAGCTCGCCACGTCAATCGCATAGCAGGTTCGCGGGCCGAACGATGCCGCGATCACGCCCGCCGTCGACGGGCCGACGACGCGCATGCCCATGAAGGCCATCTGCATGAGCGCGTTGGCTGATATCAATCCATTCGCGGGGACGTGGGTACGAATCGTCACCTGCTGCGCCGGACCGAAGAACGCCGACACGCAGCTCAGCGCGGCGAGAACGGCGAAGACCTGCCAGATGGACGTCGCCGGAATGAGCAGCAGGGCCAGCACCGCCCGGATCAGATCGCTGGCGACGAGCGTCGGCTTGAGCGGCCACCGGTCCACGAAGACGCCGGCGATCGGACCGACGAAGACCAGCGGCAGCATGTAGAAAATCTGCACGCCGGTGATCTGATTCGGCGTGCCGTGCATCGTGAACGATACAGCGGCGATGATGGCGAACAGCGCCAGGAAGTCGCCGAACAGGCTGATGACTTGTGCGTACCAGACGCGGCGCATGACGTCGATCCGCAGCACATCGCGGAACGTCATGGCTGCTGCCGGTGCAGTCGCCTCTGCAGCCGCAGTTGCCGTCGAGTTGGCCATAGTCGTTACCTGCAGTCGGAATCAGACCCAGCTAGCGTCGTGCGTCCAACGCTTCGATACACTTCCGCTCGTGGTGAGCTTGTCGAACCACGAGCAAAACC
>DAIUKO010000119.1:7710-19447 GCA_036848175.1 Vicinamibacterales bacterium
GGCTCGTCCTTCGACAGGCTCAGGACGAGCGTGGGCATTACACGCACCGCACTAGTCGTTACCTGCAGTCGGAATCAGATCCAGCTAGCGTCGTGCGTCCAACGCTTCGATACATTTCCGCTCGTGGTGAGCTTGTCGAACCACGAGCAAAACCGGCTCGTCCTTCGACAGGCTCAGGACGAGCGTGGGCATTACACGCACCGCACTAGACGTTCGCCGCCGAGAGCGACGCCAACAGATCGCGATACGACTGCTGCAGCAAGCGACCGATTGTTTCCCAATCCGGATGCTGTGCCTGGTCGTCGCGCAGCGCGGCCGCTTCCGCGCGCAGCAGCGCCGCTCGTGCGACCGATTCACGCCTCGTTTCGTACAGCAGCGCGTACTCGTCCGCAATCAGCGCGCCGATCTGCTCAGGACTGTTCTGGCCGGGGACTCGCCGTGCGATCCACCACGCGAGCTCGGCCCGCGCCACCTCGCGCGGATCGAACCCGGCCCTCAGCCACGACTTCGCGGTCGCGTAGGCGGCCTCGAGATCCGGCAGCACGATTTCGTAATCGCCTTTCAGATCTGCAAATGTCGCCGCGGCGCGAGCGAGGTGGAACGCTTCCTTGGCTGCGATCGCCCACGAATAGCGATACTGCTCGTGGAGCATCGTCACGAGGAGCGCGAACAGTCGCGCACGCTCCTTTGCGTAGTACGCCTGCCACATGCGGACTTCGAGGCTGGCGAGGCGATCCGGATCGAAATGCCGCATCGACCGCGGCCCGCGCGGCGGCGTGACCGCGAACGCGATCCCGAACGCGAGGACGATGACGACCGCAAGAATTCCCAGTTTTTTCACGGGTCGAGTTTTGTTGACCGGCTGAGGTTGCTATCAGGGTCCCGAGTGCGCGATGATACGCGTTCCATGTCCAAAGCAAAACATGTTGGACCCCCGGAGGGGCGTGAACTGATTTCGCTCGCCCAAAAACTCGCACGCGATGCGGAACGGCACGCGATACTGTCCGCCTCGCTCGCCAGCCAGGCCGATCGCTTGATGATCGCCGGGCTCCGTCAGCTCGACCTGAAACAGGCCGAATCGAAGCCGCGCCCGCGCGCCGTCGCCTGACCGTCAGCCACCCCGCTCCCCCAAGGGTCGTCGCCAGGCCTGATACAATCCGGCCGTATATGCGCGTTCGTTTCGTTCCGGCGCTCGTGCTGGCGCTGGCCGGGTGTCTCAGCATCAGTTGCGGCGGCGTGACCTCGCCGTCGCAGAACCAGCAGGAGACGTTCAGCGGCACGCTGCAGCTCGGCGGGTCCGTGGTGTTTCCGGTCAACCTCTCGAATACCGGCGAGTTCTCCGTGAAAATCACCGCGCTGTCGCCGACGGCGACGGCGATCGTCGGAACACGATGGGGACAAGGCGGCAGCTGCGAGTTCGCCATCCAGCAAAATAATTTCTCGACGCTCAACTCGCCGGCGCTCGTCGGCGCCGTCCTGCAAAAGGGCGCGTACTGCGTCGCGGTCTTCGACGTCGGTCTGCTGACCGCGAGCCAGACCTTCTCCGTCCTCGTCTCACATCCGTAAGTGCCCGCCAGCCACGACGACGCGCAGATTGACGATCTCTATCGCGGTCCGCTGAGCGAGTTCACGGCGGCACGCAACGCGATGGTCAAGACGCTGCGCGGCGCCGACGCCTCGCGCATCCGCAAGCTCGCCAAGCCGACCGTCGTCGCGTGGGCGATCAACCAGGTCTACTGGCACGCGCGGAAACTCTACGACCAGGTGATCAAGAGCGGCGAGCGCGTGCGCAAAGCGCAGATCGCGGCGCTCGAAGGCAAAAAGGCCGACCTGCGCGAGGCCGGCGAGGCGCATCGGCGCGCCATCGCCGAAGCCGTGAAGGAGGCGCAGCGGCTCGCGGCCGCCGCCGGATCGCAGCCTGGCGCCGATGCGCTGACGCGGACGTTCGAAGCGTTGTCGCTCGCCGCCGAGCCACCCGAACCGCCCGGACGATTGACGAAGGAACTGCAGCCGGCCGGCTTCGAGGCGCTGACCGGGGTCACGCCGAAACCAATCGAGCGGGCCGTCACGGCGACACCCGCGGAGCAGAAGCGAGAGGCGGCGCAAAAGGCCGCCGAAGAGAAGAAGCGCGCCGCCGAAGAAAAGAAGCGCGAAGCGGCGATCAAGAAAGCCGAGGCCGCGGTCGAGCGGGCGAAGAAACAGATGCTCGCCGCGCAGGAATCCCTCAAACGCACGCGACAGGGGTTAGACTGACGGCACCTCCATGTACACGATCACGCTCGTCATTCATTCCTGGCTCAGGTGGATTGCGCTCGTCACCGGTTTCGGTGCCACGCTCGCCGCGTTCATGGGACGAGTCGAGGGCAAGGACTCGCCGGCCGATCGCTGGGGCCTGTTTCTGATGATGGCGCTCGATCTCCAGATGCTGCTCGGCCTGATGCTCTATCTCGTCCTCAGCCCGAACATGAAGGAGATCCTCGCCCACTTCGGCGACGCGATGAAGCGCGCGGACACGCGCTTCTGGGCGGTGGAACACCTCACGGCGATGTTCGCCGCGGTGGTCGTGGCGCACGTCGGACGCGTTCTCGCGCGCAAGGCGACGACGCCGGCGTCGAAGCGGAGGCGGCTCCTCGCGTGCTTCGCCCTGTCGACGATCCTGATGCTGGTTGGCATGCCGTGGCCAGGACGGCCCGGCGGCCGCGAGCTGTTCCGCTTCGGCTTATAATCCCAGCCTTTCCGGCTGCATGTTTCAATTCCTGTTTCGATTCGAGCCGACCGCGCTCCTCTGGCTCGTCGTCGCATTCGTCGCGACCGTGTTCGAGGTCTCGGTGCCGCATTTCGGATCGGCGTTCGTCGGCGCCGGCGCGATTGCCGCGGCCGCCGCCTCGTTTCTCGGATACGGACTGTCGGTCCAGCTCGTCACCTTCATCATCGTGATGGTCGTCTCGCTCGTCACGCTGCGATCGCGGCTGCTCGGCCGGCTCGGCGGACCGGGCGTGCCGTCGCGAACGGCACCGCTCGTCGGACGGCACGGCATCGTCACGCACGACATCGAGCCGACGCTCGGCACCGGACGCGTCACCATCGGCGGCGAAGACTGGGCCGCCCGCAGCACCGAGCCGATCCCGATCGGCACGAGGATCACCGTCACCGGCGCCGACGGCATCGTCCTGGAGGTCACACGCGCATGATCGACATCACGCCTCTCATCTTCTTCGGCGTCGCCGTCGTGTTGATCATCGTGTTGATGCGGACGATCAAGATCGTCCCGCAGAAGCAGGTGAAGATCATCGAGCGGCTCGGCAAATACCACCGGACGGCCGAGGCCGGCCTCAACACCATCGTCCCCTTCCTCGATTCAGTCCGCGAGACGATCGATTTGCGCGAGCAGATCACCAAGATCGAGCCGCAGCCGGTGATCACGCGAGACAACGTGACGATGGAGGTGGACGCGGTGATCTACTTCCTGGTCGCCGATCCGGTGCGGGCGGTTTACGAAGTGCAGAACCTGCGCTGGGGCCTCGAGCAGCTCACCCTGTCGGCGCTGCGCAACGTCATCGGCCAGCTCGATCTCGATCACACGCTCTCGTCGCGCGACACCACCAACTCGCAGCTGCGCGCCGCGCTCGACACCGCCACGCAGCAGTGGGGCGTCAAGGTGATGCGCATCGAGCTGAAGAACATCACGCCGCCCGAGGAAATCCGCCTGACGATGGAGAAACAGATGACGGCCGAGCGGACGCGCCGCGCCGTCGTCACGACCGCCGAAGGTGAGAAGTCGTCGGCGATTCTGCGCGCGGAAGGTCAGAAGCAGGCGGCGATCGTCAACGCCGAAGGGTCGAAAGAAGCCGCCATTCTCGCCGCCGAAGGCCAGGCGCAGGCGCGGCTGCGGGTCGCGCAGGCTGAGGCACAAGCCATACAGCTCGTCATCCAGGCTCTCGGCGCGGCGGGAAACCCCGCGCAGTATCTGATCGCCCAGAAGTATCTGGAAGCGCTCGCGGCGATCTCCGGCAACGCGCAGAAGCTCGTGTTCCTGCCCTACGAGGCGAGCGGCATCATGTCGTCGCTCGGCGGGATCCGCGAGCTGCTGCAGACGAAGTAGCGCTCAGCTGGCCTCGGTCAGATCCTTCAGCACGTCCTTCAGCGATTGCTCAGTTTCGCGCAAATGAGTCACTGCGCGTTCCGCGTCGCGAATGATCGTACGGGAATGCGACCCGCTGTGCGACGACATGTCGACGCGCACCCGGTCGACCGCGGCGCGAACGGCGGATAGATCCTCAGTCGCCTTGCAGAGAGCCGCGCTCAGCACTTCGAGCGACTGCTCAACGGTTGGTCCTTCGGTCTCATCCATGTCCGGTTGACCATCAAGCCTCGTGCCGGCGCTGTGATATTGTCCCGGTCGCCACATGAAAAAACCACCCGCAACCACGATCGTGCTCGGTCTGCTCTGTCTGATGTATCTCATTACCTACGTCGATCGCGTCAACATTGCGACAGCGGCGCCCGAGATCAGACGCGAGCTCGGACTGTCGAATACCCGTCTCGGCCTGGTTCTCTCGGCGTTCGGCTACCCGTACCTGCTGTTTCAGATCTTCGGCGGGTGGATTGGCGATCGGTTCGGCCCGCACAAGACGTTGTTCGTGTGCGGCGTCATCTGGGCCGCCGCGACGATCCTCACCGGCCTCACCGGCGGTCTCGTGACGCTGTTCTTCGTGCGGGTGCTCCTCGGCGTCGGCGAGGGGGCGACGTTTCCGGTCGCGACACGGGCGATGCAGATGTGGACACCGCCCGGCCGCCGCGGCTTCGCGCAAGGGATTACGCATGCGTTCGCGCGCTTCGGCAACGCTGTCACCCCGCCGATCGTTGCCTGGCTCATCGCCCTCGTCACCTGGCGTGGATCGTTCGTCACGCTGGGATGCCTGAGTCTCTTCTGGGTCTTCACCTGGTTCTGGTATTTCCGCGACAGCCCCGCGGATCATCCCGGTGTGACTCCCGCCGAGCTCGAGCGGCTGCCGAACCGCGGGGTGGCGGTCCGTCGTCAGGCGCCGCGCGTGCCGTGGGGGCCGCTCGCGCGCCGGATGCTTCCAGTGACGTTCGTCTACTTCTGTTACGGCTGGACGCTGTGGCTCTACCTCAACTGGCTGCCGTCATTCTTTCTCAATGAATACAAACTCGACCTGCGGCAGTCGGCGTTTTTCGCGTCGGCCGTGTTCTTCGCCGGCGTCGGCGGCGACTGGCTCGGCGGCGAGCTCAGCGACGGCATCCTGAAGCGCACCGGCAACGTCCGAACCGCGCGGCTCTGCGTGGTCGTCCTTGGTTTTCTCGGATCGTTCGTCTCTCTTCTGCCGATGTTCGCGACCCGCGACCTCACGCTGATCGCTCTCTCGCTCGGCGCGGCGTTTTTTTTCGCGGAGCTGGTGATCGGACCGATGTGGGCGATTCCGATGGATATAGCGCCCAAGTACTCCGGTACGGCCAGCGGGATGATGAACACCGGTTCGGCGCTCGCCGCGATCCTGTCGCCCGTCGCCTTCGGCTTCATCGCCGACGTGACCGGCGACTGGCATCTGCCGTTTGCCGGATCGCTTGGACTGCTTCTCGTCGGCGCCATCCTCGCATTCACGATGCACCCCGAGCGCACGTTCGAAGAACGCGAACCGGACACTCGCGTCGTGGCGTGATTCAGCGGCCGTTCAGCGTCCCGTCCACTGCGGCGGCCGCTTCGCCAGAAACGCGCTCACGCCTTCCTTGAAATCAGCGCTCGTGTAGCACAACTCGATCAGATCGCGATCGTCTCCAGGCGCGAGACGCTGTTTCGCGATCAGGCGTCGGGTGATTTCCTTGATCGCGCGGATCGTCAGCGGCGCGCGGCTCGCGATCTCGAGGGCAAGGTCGCGCACCGTTCGCTCCAGATCGGCCGCGTCGACGATGCGGTTGACCAGACCGATCGCGTGCGCCTCGGCGGCGGCGATCAGACGGCCGGTGAACATCAACTCCTTGAACCGCGCCGGGCCCATCAGGCTCAACATGCGATTGGCGGTATCCGCCGACAGACAGTTGCCGAGCGTCCGGGCGATGGGCACGCCGAACGACGCGTCTGGCGTGGCGACGCGCAGATCGCAGCAAAGCGCAATCGCACAGCCGCCGCCGGCCGCGACGCCCTGGACTTGCGCGATCGTCGGCTTCACCACTCGTTCCAACCGATCCAGCACGTCGTCCAGCCGCCTCTCGTAGCCGACGCCATCGCCCGGCTTGTCGAACTCCTTGAACTGCGCGATGTCGGTGCCGGCGACGAACGCCTTGCCGCCGGCGCCGCGCAGAATCAGCACGCGGATCGTCGAGTCCCCGTCGACGCGATCGCACGCGTCGACGAGCGCTTCGTACATCTCCCACGTCATCGCGTTGCGCGCCTCGGGCCGGTTGAAGGTGAGCATCGCCAACGGGCCGTCGGTCTCGTAAATCGCCTGAACAGTGGACAAAGACCCCTCCAAAGAAGTCAAATCACCAATCAGATCCTCAAATCCCCAAATCCTCAAATCCTCAAATCCTCAAATGGGTGCCCTTGACGGTCTTCGCGTGCTCGACGTGACACAGGTCATGGCCGGACCATTCTGCACGATGCTGCTCGCCGACCTCGGCGCCGACGTGATCAAAATCGAACCGCCGCACGGCGATTCCACGCGCACGATGCCGGGCGCGATCGGCACCGACAGTCCGAGCTTCAACGCGGTCAACCGCGGCAAGCGCAGCGTCGTGCTGAATCTCAAAACTCCCGAGGGACAGGACGCGCTGAAGCGGCTGGCGCGGATCGCGGATATCTTCGTCGAGAATTATCGGCCAGGAGTGCTCGCCGCGCTCGGCCTCGATTACGAATCGCTCGCGGCGCTCAACGGGCGGCTCATCTACGCGTCGATTTCAGGCTACGGACAGACCGGACCGGACCGCCACAAGGGTGGATTCGATCTGGTCGCGCAGGGGATCTCGGGGATCATGTCGATCACCGGCGAAGCGGGCGGTCCGCCGGTCAAGGCCGGCATTCCGCTGACCGATCTTGGCGCGGGCCTCTTTGCGCTGATCGGGATTCTCGCCGCCGTCGAACACCGTCACCGCACCGGCACTGGACAGTACGTCGACACGTCGCTCGTCGACGCCGGCGTCGCGCTTTCGGTGTGGGAGGCGACCGAGTACTTCGCCGGCCTCGGCATCCCGCAGCCGAAAGGCTCGGCGCATCGCATGTTCGCGCCGTATCAGGCGATCCGCTGCGCCGACGGCTACATCACGCTCGGAACGGCGAACGATCGACTGTTCCGCCGCTTCTGCGATCTCCTCGGCCATCCGGAGTGGACGCGCGATCCGCAATTCGCCGACAACGAGCTGCGCCTCGCGCATGAACCCGAGCTCGCGTCGCGGATCGAAGCGGTCACCAGTCAGCAGCCACGTGCGCACTGGATGGCGCTGTTCGACGCGAACGAGATCCCGTGCGGGCCGATCAACAACTACGAGCAGGTCTTTGCCGATCCGCACATCATCGCGCGCGAAATGGCGGTGGAGGTCGAGCATCCGACGCTCGGCCGCGTGAAGGCACTCGGATCGGCGATCAAGATGAGCGGCACGCCGACCAATCCCCGCCGCCGCGCGCCGATGCTCGGCGAGCACACTGACGCGGTGCTCCGGGAATCCGGTTTTTCCGCGGACGAGATTTCGGCGCTTCGCGCTGCGGGCGCGATCAGGTAACGCTGTTCTACGATCCGCAGCGCGAGGCTATCAACCGAGCGAGCGGCCCGCCTGAAGCCTCGCGCCACGCAGATCCGCTGTATGACTAATGCACGCGTTGGAACGCGTGCGCGAGGACGTACTGCGCAACCGCCTTGCCGAGCGTCGTTCCGTCGTCACACGCGGTGCGGAAGTGAATGCCCGCGAAGATGCGCGCGTTCTTCACTTCGTCGAGGGCCTCGGTAAAGCTCCGGAATGAGCGCGTCACGCCGATATTCAAGTCGATGGTCATGTCGAAGCGTCGACGTTCGCCGAACTCGTTCGCCAGAACCGTCGTCGCGGCGCCGCTCACGCACGAATGCCCGGAGGGGTAATCGGGATGGCCCGGCGTCGAGAAGAGCGGCTTCCAGGCCGAATCGGGCGTCGTCGCCGGATTGCCATCGTCGCTGAGCTCTCGAATGGCGCTGATCGGCCGCCAGAAGTTGTAGATATATTTCGCGTCCCAGCACCCAATCGCCGCATCCGCCATCGCGACGTTCAGCGCCGCCAGCAGGCGCGCATTTTCCAGTAGCGAATTACGACGTCCCCTGCCCCGATCATCTTCATCCTCACGATCGTTGTCGCCGCGTCGGTCGTCGCCATCGTCGCGCCGCGCCTCGAGGATCGACAGCGCCGTGCGATTCCACAGGTAGGAGGCCGTTCCGGTCGCCCAGAACCACGAGAACAGCGTCTGATCGGTCGTCCGGGAAGTGCTGTCCCTGCTGCCCATCAGCTTCACTTCGTTGAAGTCCTTCGCGTACTGCGCACTATTCAGTGCAGGCGGACCGGCGGGCCGGAACTGCGATGGCGATGCGATCACCCAGGGCGTCATCTCGGAGAACTGTTTATAACCGATGCCCGCCGCGGAGAGCGCGAGCGGCGCATACGGTTCGTTCGGCGTCTGGCGCCACTGACCGAGTGCGGTGTTGCCGGGAAAGGCCACGACATTCGTAAAGCCGTCGTTCAGCCGCGACGTCCAGATTGCGTCGGCGACCGTTTGTCCCCACGCGCGGCCACTCTGGATCGACGCCGCGCCGTCACCGGCTATCTCGGCGAGCGAAGCCGCCAGTCGTGCGTCAAGCGTCTGTTGCTGATTGAGCACGTTGCCGGCCTGCCCGTACAGTTTGACCAAGATCACGTAGGCCGCTTGCACCGCCGCCGCCCGTCGCGACGCCCCGGCAGGCCCGGCGGCTGCGACATGAATCGGGGTATACCGTCGATCGATGCCGTTGACGGCATCGAACACCGCCGCCTGGACGATCGCCGCAAAGCGCGTCATGTTCAGCGCCGGGGTATTCGCCGCGACCGCCGCCCGGAACGCCATTTCGTTCCAATCTGTCACGACGTCGGCGCGTGCGTTCTCGGCGCCGACGATGCCGATTAGAACGACGATTCCACACTGCAGGATCCTCTTCATACGTCCGCTCCTCTGCTTCGGCGTACACACACGGCCAGCGCGCCGCGCGCGTCTCGCGAGATTGCGAGAGATCGTGACAGGGCCTGGGACTCGTGACGAAGGACGGCTGGGGGATCGGGGCACCGTACTCCCAATCCCCGCGACGCGCAAGGGAACGGATGAACAATCTGCGCAATCCCGAATAGCGTCGCGGTCTACGTTTCGGGTGCTTCGCGGGGAGGCGAAGTGGCGGCCGATCACGTCCTCGGCCGTCAGCCGAGGACGTCATCGGCTAGAGGCTGGCAACTCAGGGGAAGAAGACGCCGTTCTGTTCGCGCCCGATCTGCGCGAAGTGGCTGATTGTCGTCTCCGCCGGATCCGACACGAAGCGGAAGCCGTGCCTGGCCACTCTCGGTGGACAGGAACTGGCCGGCATCGGCGGCGTCGTCGCGGTCACCTCGATCGTCGCCGCGTTCTCGAGGAACGATCCGCGAAACGCATCGACGCAGTCGGTGTGCGACTTTCGCGCGATCGTGCCGCTCCACTTGATTCGCAGTGAGTTGATCACCGCGTTCACTTTTGGAATCGGATGATGCTGGTCGAGCGAATTCGGAACCGTGAAGGTGTCGAAGACGAGGACGTTTCTGAGGCGGAGCGACGCTTCCTCTTTACCGAAACTGACCTTGATGCTCTCTTCGGGAACTTCCGTCGACCAGATGACTTCACTCTCGCTCAGTCCGGGATCGTACGAGTGCGGGCCCAACGGGCTCGCGGCCGGAAGGCTGTCGAGTCATATGAACGCGAAGGCGCCACGATGGACTCGCCCGTCGGTTCCCACGAACCTGCCTGCCATGAACCGCATGTCCGTGTGGAACCCATATGGCGCACTCGAGCCCGTCGTCGTGTCGGTCCCCACGCCGGTCAGGTTGAGATCCGCCTGCCCGACGACGCCGTCGAAATCGAAGATCAGCGATGGGTCGCGGCCTGCGGCGTGTGCAGCCTGAGGTTCCGGATCGGTGGCGGCGGGCGATCCGTCGACCGGACCGGGGAAGAAGAAGTGGAACGCTCCGAACGTCTGCGGACCCGCTGCCATGTTGACGTGCGGAATCGGATTCTGCTCGGGGCACGGTCTTCCGTCCCTGTCCTGGTCGCGGTCGTCGTCATCGTGCTCGCCGAGTGCTGGCGTCCAGAGTCCGGAGCCGAGGACGCCGCCAGCCGCGCCTGCGCCCATCCCGAAAAATCGGCGCCGCGACACAACGACGGGTCCCGCCCGGAGGAATTGACCGACGGCTCTGCGTCTCATCGTGACCTCCTCGTTCAGTGATTGCTGCACCTGACCGATGAACCCGGGAGACAGAACCTCGTGTTCGGAACGCTCGTGCGGAAGCCCCTGCTATACGCCACGTTCGATAAGTTTTCAACGGGGCAGCGAATTCCTTATGTCATTCGTCGTCGTGGCGCGGCGGCCAATGTTTCTTCTCGCCGCGCTCGTCGACGATCAGACGAGTACACGACGCTCCGACAGGCCGTGCTCGCGCACGACGGCGAAGCGCGATCATCTCGACTCGCGTTCGAAGGATTGTCGGAGTACGAGCGGGACGCCGTGATCGAATTCCTGAAAACGCTGCAGGTGCTGCCGCCGGGGACGAAGCAGAAGACCTGTCGGCTCATGTCCCCTCGTTCAAGTTGTCGCTGGGGGATTGGAGCGCCGCTCAGGCTATGGGAATCGCTCGAAGGAATTCAAGAGCGAATCGGAGCCGGCAAGTGGACGGTCGACGCCAAGAACGTGAACCGTTGTGGCGGTTTGAATCGTCGCCCCGGCGCTAGTGTCGCATCTCGCGCGTGAAGCGGCGACGCAGCGCGCGGACGATCAGCGACGCGGACGCGAGGATCACCAGCAACAACGCGACTGCAACCGCAAGCGCGAACATTGGATGCTTCAGCGCACCGTAGGCGATCGACACGGCGAGCACGTCTTCGCCGAAGCTCAGAATCCAGTTGCTGAACGGCTCCGGACTCGTGTTGGCGGCGGCTCGCGTTCCCGCTTTTGTGAGATGCGTCGTCATCGCGACCGATCCGCCGAGCAGCGCCGCCAGCGTCGTCGCCGTTGGCGAGGCGTCGCCGAGCGCCGTGACCGCGACGAGCGCGCCGCCGATCGGACGGACGACGGTGTGGACCATGTCCCAGACCGAATCGAGCCACGGGATCTTGTCGGCGACGAACTCGACGAGATACATCGCGAGTGCGACAGTGATGACGATGGGATTGTCGAACGCGCGAAACTGCGGCGGCAGCGCGACGAGGCCGTAGTGCGAGCAGAGCCCAAGCACCGCGACCGTGGCGTAGATGTTCAAGCCGGACGCGAACGCGAGCGGAATCGTGTACCCGAGGGCCGTCAGCATTCGTGGTGACCGATCATCGCCGCCCCATCAATGGGCGAGTCCATTCGTGCCACATCGCGAGTGGCGTGGTGGCGACAATCTTCATGGTACAATTCCTAGCTCTCGCCGCGCGTCCCTATCGTCCAGAGGCCTAGGACGTGGCCCTTTCAAGGCCAAAACACGGGTTCGAATCCCGTTAGGGACGCCA
>DAIUKO010000120.1:0-19407 GCA_036848175.1 Vicinamibacterales bacterium
TGGAGCCGACGCGCGACTCCGAGTGTGACGCGCGCGGCTCATTCGGACGCCTTAGCCGCAATCTTCGGAGGTCACCATAATGATATGGGCGTTTCCGCGGCAGTTAGTCATCGCGCTTGCCCTGTTATTTGCTTGGCCGCCGAACGCCGTCCCTTCAGCCCGTCAACCCGGGCAGCAACCGCCGTCCACCGGCCGATCGGATGACGTCCAGTCCCTGGAGGTTCCTTCAGTCTCTCAGGCAGAGCTGGAACTGGTCCGGCGGGCTCGGGAGTCGCTGAACTCGGCATCACGGTGGAATCACCGAGATGACTTCATATGCTCGCCTCGCGCTGCGTCCTTCAGTATCTACTGCGCGCTCGATGGCGCCGCGCGCCCTGGCGTCGACCGAGCGGCCCTGAAGTCGGCGCAGCAAGAGGCGCGACTGGTCATCTGGGACATCGTCGTCAGCAAGGAATATGGTCATCCGCTGACGGACTACAACAACGATTCCGCGACGACGTTCGCCGATGTGCGCCGATTGTTCCGTTGGCTTGAGACTC
Source organism: Vicinamibacterales bacterium (assembly GCA_036848175.1). Classification (GTDB taxonomy): domain Bacteria; phylum Acidobacteriota; class Vicinamibacteria; order Vicinamibacterales; family CAVVIG01; genus QHWF01. Next base: position 540 of record DAIUKO010000120.1, read on the forward strand.
GCGTGCAGAAGCGGCTCGAACAATCAGCAACTGTAGGCGATCGAGGCGTCCGAGAAGATGATTCACAAGCCAACCCTCCCGCCACGGCAGCAGATTTGGAAATTGTTCGGGAGGCCCGACGGATTCTGGGATCACCTACTCGCTGGAATAGCCGCGACACGCGCAACTGTCCGGCTGGGGCAACGACATTCAGTTTCTACTGCGGCTTGGTTGAGGCCAGCGATCGAGTGGCGAGAAATCTCGAACAGCGTGGGGCAGCTATGCAAGAGGCCCGCTTTGTCGTTGACGCTTTGGCCAACGGACGGAAATTCCCGCATCGGCTGATGGACTTCAACAACGATCCGGGTACTGGATATGCCGGAGTCCAAGAAGCCCTTCGGCTCCTGGAGCAGCGTGTGCAGCAGCGAGTTGCCGCGCGGAAATAACGTGGAAGACCCTCTCGAAATCGGCATCTTCGGCGAGGCGGCCAACCGTCGAACGGATTCTACGAGGTGTTCGGTGCCGAACGGCTGTACAGTTCCGCCGGCGAGTTCCACGGTGGCTACGGCTGGCGGGATTTAGCCGCACTCGCTGCACGTTGCGATCAACAGGATCCGACGTCCGCTGCCTTTAGAGGCTGACGGCCGATTTCACGAGAGCGCAATGGACTCGGACTTCCACTTCGGGCCTGCTCAGAGCGGCGAGGTGACAGCGTACGGGGCGCGGACGCCTGACGCGTCGCTGGCCAGTATCGTTGAATGGGCGAACTTCATGCGCGCTCAAGGTATCACCCGAGTGTGTTGTCTCCTCGACGGCGGGCAGTTGGCCGCCTTTCCTATCAATCTAGAGACCGAGTACAAGAGGCTGTTCGGCGCGACCTGCGTTCTGATGGAGCCCATCGCTGATCACCATCTGTGTTCACGGCAAGCGCTCAGCGGAAACATTCTGCCCTTCCTGAGGGCTGCCGACAGCGGCAGTGAACGCGCGGTGATTCATTGCTGGGGCGGCAATGGCCGAACTGGCCACGTGCTTGCGGCCTGGCTCGTGGCCGCACGAGGCCTATCCCCGGTCGAGGCAATCACGGCGGTGGAAGCAAGTGGACGACTACCGCAGGAGGCTGTTCTGGCAGGCAATGCGACTCTTGACGAATTGATCGAGCTGCTAGCGAGTTGCGAACCTGACCGCGCCGCCCAACCCGCGATTTGAGCCGTCGCAGGAACGTGAGCGCCGCGGCTCAATCGCCAGCCGTTAGACGGACGTGCATCAGTCAACAGTTGCCGGAGAGTCTAGAGGCGACGCGTCCGGATCATGCCGGACCCTTCGACGCCCGGTTCAATGCGACGCCGGATCGGCGCTCGTCGAGGATTCTCCGAACCAGGCCGGCAATTTCATCGGCGGCCGCTGCCGGCGGTTTGCCGCGCGGGTGGATGCCGCACACCGCTGACGTGCACGCGTGATCGAGATCGGATCGCCAGCGCGATCGGCCGCCCTCGTCGCGGCCATAGGTCACGTAGGCCGAGAGTGTGTTGAGGCCGGTGCCGGGCCGCTCGCCGATGAGGTGCACGACGATCGCCGCGTCCGTGACTTCGCCGACCTGATATCCCGCGCGAACCCGCGCGTTGTCGATCACGACGTCGGTGGTGTTCGGCGGCGCGCCGACGTCGGCGAGTCTCCGCCGGAGCGGCGGCAGCAGCGCGCGGAGTTGCTCGTTGGCCGCGTTGGCATTGAGACCATCGGAACACACGATCTGAATCTGCCGCCGGTCGGTCGCCGCCAGTCCGGCAAGCGTCCGCGCCGCGTCCCGGCGCAGCTGCTCACCGCGCGGCGGACGCGTCAGGTAGTCTTCGCGGTCGACGGCGGTCGTCTGCACGCGCACGTGTCGCGGTGAAACGGTTTCGATCACCTGGCGATCGAGCGTCGCGTAAAGCGCATCGCGGGCGTGCGCATAGATCGCATCGAGGCGCCGGTGAACGTCGGCCGGCGCCTCGAAGTCCGCGCTGCATCCGTATCCGAGGTCGAATCCTCGCTCGCGAAGCTCGTGCAGCATCCGGCGGCCTTCGTCTTCGAGCAACGATGACGTCCGCGTCTCGCCGCCGGCCTTGGCGTAGATCGCATACAAACGCGCCGCCCCGTCACCCGATCCGTCGATGCCGATCGACGTCAATCGTTCGCGCATCGCCGATCCCGTCTGCCGTCCGAATCGCCGGCGAAGCCGTGGATGCTCGCGAAACGACGTTGTCAGATATCCCAGCATCGGATCGGCGTTGCCGGCGACCGCCATCAGGTACGCCGGCGCCGCGCGCTCGACGATGCGCTCGGTCACGCGGCGCAGCGCGTCGGGCGCGATGCCCATGTGGAACGTGGCGCAGACGTCGAGTCCCATCGTGAGGCCGTGCAGCTTCGCCATCACCGTGTCTTCGAGGCACGCGCGCGCGAGTTGATCGGCGTTCCGGAACACTTCCGGTCCAATGAACCCGGCGACGTCGTTGACGATCGTCCACGCGCCGGTCTCGCGCTGAATGTGCCGCGCCACGCCGTAGGCTCTCGCCTCGAGCGTCACCATGTCGACGCCTTCCGCCGCGCCGTTGGTGACCGCCGAGCCTTGGCCGGTCTCGAAGTAGAGGCCGTCGAAGCTCCTGGCGAGATCGAGGATGCCATCGGCGTCGAGGCCGACCATCCCGCCGAGCGCCGCCGACGTGCCGGCAAGACTCTGAAATCCGACGTCGACGCGCGTCCGCTCGCGAGCACGGTGCTGTTTGACGATATCGGAGAGGACGCAGTAGCGCGTCGGCAGCGCCAGACGCTCGACGACGCGTTCCAGCAGCGCCTCGAGCCGGACGATCGTCTCGACGTCGTCGCCGGCGGGGTTGAGGCCGATGATCACATCGCCGCAGCCGTAGGCGAGTCCTTCGAGAATCGAGAAGAGGATCTCGTCGTCGTTGTCGCCAGGACTGTTCGGCTGGATGCGCGATCCGAAATGGTGCGGCGATCCGATCGCGACGTCATCGACCGCCCGCCCCGGCAGCGGGTTGAAGAGCGCGCGAGCGCACTGCGAGAGCTCGTCATCGGTCATCACCTTGACGGACGCGGCGATCGATTCGCTCGAGAGGCTGTCGCGATGCCGGCGGACGAAGTCGGCGGCGTCCGCGCTGAGAAGCAGCGCTTTCAGCTCGCCGACCGTTCTCCGATCGAGATCGGCATCGCGGTGTCGGGCCAGCCGCCGCGTGAGCGTCGCCGTCACGCCATCGTCGACGAGCGGCGTCTGATTGATGTCGAGGACTCGAATGTCGAGGAGTGCGCGCCGCGCATCCTCGCGGACGCGATCGTCAGCCGTGCCGCCAACGAGGAGGTCACCCTCCTTGAAGGCATTGGCGAGCACGAAAAGCCGCCGCAATTCCAGAGGGTCCATATCTGAGTCTGACCCGAGTCTGACCCGAGTCTGACCCGGGTCTGACCCGGGTCTGACCCAGGTCTGACCGAGGTCAGACCCGCGGTCTGACCACAGTCTGACCTCCTTTATAAAGAAGCCGATTCAAAAACTCGTTCGGGGGGTTGGACATGCGACCAAAGTTCCAGTAGTGCCCGCTTCCGGCCGGGGGCGAGCAGGTGTATGCTGCCCGCCCGCGGAACAATTGACGTCTCGAACGCAACGACTCTCGGGAGGGTCACATGCAACGAGTTGGTCTTCTGTGCGTGCTCATCGCCGCGCTGGCGGCGCCCCTGGCGGCGCAAGTACCGACCGGCGGCATCGCCGGCACGGTGCTCGACCGCGTTGGCGCGGTGCTGCCCGGCGCCGCCGTCACCGTGACGAACAAAGCGACGGGCGCGTCGCGTGACGCCGTGACGGCGGGAGACGGGACCTTCTCGGTTCCGTCACTGCTGCCAGGATCCTACGACGTGCTGGTCAACATGCCGGGATTCCAGCCGATCGTCAGCCCCGTGGAAGTGGCCACCGGCGCGACCACGACGGTGAGAGTGACCCTCGAGGTCAGCGCGCGTACCGAGGCCGTGACGGTCACCGGCACGGCGACGCACATCGATCTCGAATCGAACCGCGTGCAGGGCGTCGTCGGGCGAACGCAGATCGACACGCTGCCGTTGAACGGACGCAGCTTCCTGAACCTGGCGCAACTGCAGCCTGGCGTGACGGTCGTGCTCGGGAATCCTGCGCAGTTCAACGCGCAGTTCAATGTCTCGGTGCTCGGCGGGCCCGCCTCGCGCACGGCGATCACGGTGGACGGCGGCAACATCCGCAATCCGGTCGAAGGCGGCACTGGCCAGAACTTCTCGCAGGAAGTCGTGCAGGAGTTTCAGATCTCGACCGCGAACTTCGATCTCTCGACCGGGATCGCCGCGTTCGGCGCCATCAACATCGTGACCCGCTCCGGCTCCAACGATTTTCGAGGCGCGGGCTACTACTACTTCCGCAACAACGCCATGTCGTCGTATCCGAGCCTGAACCGCAGCACCTTGAGCGACGACCCGGAGTTTTCGCGCAAACAGGCGGGATTCGTCCTCGGCGGTCCAATCAAACGCGACAAGGTTCATTTCTTCGGCAGCTACGAGCGTACCGATCAGAAAGGCGTCTACATCGTCCAACCGGATCTCGGGTCGGTCGCGGGCTTCGGCACGCTCGCGCCGGCGCCGTACGTCGGCAACCAGTTGAGCGGCCGCGTCGATTACCGGATCAACAACAAGCACTCGCTGTTCGCGCGCTATTCGCACGACGGCAATAGCAACAGCGGTCCCTTCGGGATTCCGGTGCCGCCGTCGAACTTCGTGTCGAATGAGAATTACGTGGATCAGCAACTGGTGGGTATCACCAGCGTGCTGAGCGGCACGCTCGTGAACGACTTCCGCTTCTCGCACATGTACTGGCGCAACCGGAACACGCCGGCTTCGTGCGACGGGAGCGTCAACGGGAACTGCATCGGGCTCGGCGGGCCCGAGATCTTCTACCTGAACTCGGTGAACTTCGCGCTCGGCAACAACTTCAACTCGCCGCAGGGCCGCGACATTCATCGCTATCCGATCTCCAACAACACGACGTGGCAGAAGAACGCGCATCAGGTGAAATTCGGCGGCACGTGGGAGCCGAGCGACCTGGTCGGCTACTGGGGATTCTTCGATCCCGCGCGCGCGTACCTGCTCTCGCCGGAATTCCTCCGCGGCGTCGGCGTGCCGCCGGCGCTGTTCGGCCTGCCTGACGGCATCGTCCACACGCAGGACGATTTGAAAAAGCTGCCGGTGGCCGCGTTCCTGCTCGGGATCGGCGATCGTTCGCAGCCCTCGTACCACCTCGACGACGCCAGAAACAACAATCGGTTTCACCTCTATGTGCAGGACGGTTGGAAGGTCACGCCGAACTTCACACTCAACTACGGGCTCGGGTGGGAGCACGAGAGCAATGTGCTCAACTACGATCTGCAGCGGCCGGCGTACCTCGCACCGCTTTACGGCAGCGATCTGAGTCCGACCAGGAAAGAATGGAAGAACTTCGCGCCAGCCGCGGGCTTCGCGTGGAGCCTCGGCAAGGATCATCCGACGGTGATTCGCGGCGGCGCCGGCATCTTCTACGACACGCAGCTCGGGTGGTGGCGGCTGGGCGAGCGCGCGGTGATTGGCGGCTCGGGGCGTCAGTTCATCGGCAACGCGGCTGTCACCAATCCGCTGACGGGACAGCCGTTCTCGACGGCGTACCTCAACTCATTGCAGTTCAACTACGGCGCGTTTCTCAACATGCTGCCGACGCTTCGCGCGCAGCAGGACGCGAAGTATCCGGGCACCGGCGATCAGGCGCAGATCCTGCTGTCGAAGCAGGCGAACGCGCTCGGCGCGCTCTACCCGCACGAATTCCCAACCACGCGCGCGAACCATTACAACGTCGGCTTCCAGCGCGAGTTGACCAACGATCTCAGCGTCCAGGCGGACCTCGTCTATCGGAAGATGCTTCACGGCACGCCCGGCGGCTTCTTCGGCGCGAGCGTCGACTTCAACCGCTTCAACGCGATCGGCGGGCCGGTGATTCCGGTCTGCGCGTCGACGGCGCAGGCCAACGATCCGAATGCGCAGTGCTCGGCGGGCCCGATCAACTTCTGGTGGCCCGGCGCCACGTCGACCTACACGGGCTTCCTCATGCGCGTCGACAAACGGCTCTCGCACCGCTATCAGCTGTCCGCGTCGTACGCGCTGCAGAGCAGCAAGAGCATTCGCGACGTGACGCAGAACTTGAACGACTACTTCGCGACCTACGGGCCGGATCTGCCGCGTCACAACCTGACGGTATCCGGGCTGGTCGATCTGCCGTGGAAAATCCAGCTGTCGGTGCTCTCGACGTTCCTCAGCAAGGGCGCCGTGTCGCCTTTCATCGGCGGCCTCGACAACTCCGGCACGAACATCAGCAGCAGCGGCTACTCGCCGCTGCTCGCGCTTCTGGGCAAAGGCGACGCCGACTTCATGAGCAACGACGATCTTCAGAAGCTGGTGACCGAGTACAACTCGACGATCGCTGGAACGCTGACGCCGGCAGGACGGGCGGGTGTGGCGCCGAATCAGCGGTATCCGACGCTCACGCTGCCGACGGACTACCAGCTCGGCGACAGTTTCTCGTCGCAGGACGTCCGGATCATGAAAACGATCAGGTTGTCGGGAAGGACGGACCTTCGGTTGATCGGCGAAGTCTTCAACATCCTGAACACGTCGAACCTGACGAACTTCAACTACAACCTCGTTGTCCCGTCAGCGTTTGGAAGGGCGCAGCAGCGAGTCGGGCAGACGTTCGGCTCCGGCGGACCGCGCGCCGCTCAAATCGCCGTGCGTCTGAGTTTCTGATCGCTCCACTCGAGGAGCTCGTGGGCTTATGTGATCTCTGACATAAGCCACCGCGATGACGAGAGCGCTGAGGACCACGTAATCATGTGGGCGAGAATCCGATCGCTGGCGCGCGGATTAGGGTCGCGTTCCACGGTGGAGCGCGACCTGGATGACGAGCTGAGATTCCACTTGGAAGCGCGCGTCGAAGATCTCGTGACGCGACGGAATCTGTCCCCACAGGAAGCGCTTCGTCTGGCGCGGCTCGAATTCGGCTCGGTCGAAAAATACAAGGAGCAAAGCCGCGAGGCGCGGGGGCTGCGGCTGATCGACGCGTTAGGTGGCGATCTGCGCTACTCAGTGCGGCAGCTCCGCAAGTACCCGGTCTTTACCGCGACGGTTGTGCTCACGCTGGCATTGGGCATCGGTCCGAACGCAGCGATGGCGACGATCATCAGCTGCGTCTTCAGACCGTTGCCGGTCGCCGACGCACATCAAATGACCGTTCTGGCGACGACGCTGTCGGGCAATCCGAGGATCTGGCAGCGGTTGGCGTATTCAGACTATCAGGACTACAGGTCGTCGTCGGATGCGTTCTCTGATATGGCGGCATGGGACCTGACTGCTGTGGGCCTGACCGCCGACGGACGGACTGATCGACTGACGGCAACGATCGTTTCAGGAAACTACTTTTCCACACTCCGCCTCGATCCCGCGGCGGGACGGCTGATTCTCCCCTCCGATGGCGAGTTGGGCGGAACCGAACCGATCGTTGTCATTAGCCATTCGTACTGGACGCGCCGTTTTGGCGCCAGCCCATCCATCGTCGGCCGGGAGGTGCGCATCGACGGCCGGCCTTTCACCATCGTCGGCGTCGCCCCAGAGAATTTCCAAGGGACCTTTACGCTCCTATCATCGGATGCGTATCTGCCACTCGAGCTGTTCCAGTCCAAGGCACGACTCTCGAACCGCGATGTGCTGTCGGTTCGCATCATCGCCCGACTGAAGCCTCAGATGGCGCTCAGCCAGGCGCGCGCCTCGATTGAAACGGTCGCGAAACGGCTCGAACAGGATCATCCAGCCACTAACGCTGGCCGGCGCGTGCGCGTCTACACAGAACGACTGGCCAGGCCCGAGCCGCAGAATGAATCGCAGGGTGTGATTCTCGCCGTGCTGTTCTTGATGCTCGTCGGGGCGATTCTCTTGATTGCGTGCGCCAATGTGTTGGGCCTCTTCCTCGCCAGAGGACTCGGCCGCGGTCGCGAGATGGCGATTCGCGCGGCGCTCGGCGCGAGCCGGTGGGACCTGGTCCGACTGTGCCTCGTCGAGGCGCTTGTCATCGGGCTGTTTGGCGCCGCCGCCGGCGCCTTCGCCGGTCTAATGGCGGCGCGTGGCCTGGCGACGGTGGCAGCAAGCCCAGGCTTTCCGTTGTTTCTCGATTTCAGACTCGACTGGGAAACGCTGGTGTATTTGGCCGTCCTGCTGACAGTCAGCACGCTCCTGATTGGACTTCTGCCGGCAATCCGAGCGTCGCGCGTGGACCCACGTCGCGATCTTTCGGGAAGCAAGACATCGACCGACGGCAGGCGACGGCAGCTGACACGTAAGGGGCTCGCCGCGGCCCAGATGGCGGGTTCGGCCATGCTTCTGGTTGTGTGCGGGCTGTTCATCCGAAGCCTGCAAGGTCTGCAATCCGCCGACCTCGGCTTCGATGCCACTCGTGTTCTGCTGGCCTCGACGGATCCTGGCGCGGTTGGCTACGACGCTGGCAGAGCACGGTCGTTTTACGCGTCACTCGACGCGGCATTGGAAGCACTGCCCAACGTGGAATCCGTGGCCGCTTCCGTCTTCGTCCCATTCGGCACCGGCAATTCGACTCCATACGTTGCCGCCGACGGCCAGCCGCCTCCATCGAGCACCGCCGGCATCTTGGCTGACAGACACTTCGTCAGTGGAAATTACTTTCAGACGATCGGAACGCCGCTGGTGCGGGGTCGCACCTTCACCACCGTCGACAAACCGGGATCGCCGAAAGTGGCGGTCGTCAGTGAAGCGCTGGCCGCGCGTCTCTGGCCCGGCGAAGATCCTCTCGGCCGACGGTTTCGCGCAAATTCCGATCCTGATTCGTGGCTCGAAGTAATTGGAGTCGTCCACGATGCTCGGTACCGCCGCGGCGAGATCGGCGGCCCCGCAGTGCCACGGTATTTCACATCGCTGGATCAATTCGATTCCATGATCAGGACGCTCCATATGCGTTCCCGATCGGCTTCGCCTCAGACGCTTGCGCCTGCGGTGGAGGCCACGATTCGCCGCTTGGATCCTGCTGTTCCTGTCTATGACGTCTACACGCTGGAGCGGCAGGTCAGCGACAGCGGCAGCGGTTTCGGCGGTGCGAAAGGCGCCGCAATGGTCACCGGTGTTCTCGGTGTGCTGGCGCTAGTGTTGGCGCTAGTCGGCACCTACGGCGTTCTGTCATTTACGGTCAGGGCGCGTACTCGGGAGATCGGCATTCGGATGGCGTTAGGGTTCGAATCCAGCCGTGTGTTCCGAATGTTGCTTTGGGAAACGTGGAGCATCGCGTTCGTCGGCGTGGCGATCGGGTTGGCTTTGAGCATCGCAGCAGGAAAGACGATAGAGGGATTCCTGTTTGGCGTCGTTCCGTACGACCCCGTGACGCTGATCACTGTCGTCATCGTGATGGGGGGCGTGTCAACGCTCGTCGGCGTTCTTCCAGCGCGCAGAGCCGCTCACGTGAATCCGATAGAAACACTGCGATACGAGTAGGCTGGGCAGCTGCCCGTAGCTGTAACAGTGGGAGCGGGCCCTGAAATGAAAGGCCGCCCCACGCGTGAGGACCGTGACCGCGTGACTCGTAGGGCGGCCCGTTCAGGGCCGCCAGAGGTCCGGTTTCCCTTCGACTCGAAATCTCCACTCAATCCGCCGGCCATCCACGTCGACAATCGCGCGGTAGCTGGACCCTGGACGAAGCGGCTGTCGCGGAATCAACACGATCGCGTCGCGAAGGGCCAGGATGGTACGGCCGAGGCGCTGCTGCCCGGCGTCGCGGTTGTGATAGGTGCCGCCGTCGAAGACGCAGTGCTCCAACGGACCCTCGTCGTCCGCGATCCACGAATCGGTGACGTGCGGTAGCGCGCCATCAGATCCGAGCTGGATGATCAACGGCAAGCCGGCCGGCGCGTCGTATCCAGGGCAGCTCGTCAACGGGCTCGGCGTCTCGCGGACGTGCGAGGTGATCGACACGGTGCTGCCGTCGCCGGGCCAGACGATCGGATAGGTCACCGATTCGGCCGGCACGGCGCGTCCGCGGATCACGTCGAGGCCGGCCGCCGTCTGCACCTTTCCGTTGAGCGCACGATGAATTCCGAAGCCGACCTGCCTGAGCGCCGGATCGAGGATGCCGATCGCGTGAAAGGGCCCCTGCATCCAGAGGTCCACGGCCCAGGAGTCCAACTCGGTTGAATGGATGGAGCCCGCGAGATTGCTGACGGCCGCCGCCGCTGCGCCTTCCGGCGTCGCATCCTTGTCGCGCCGGTTCTGGGAGTGCCGGACGATGCCGTGCTTCACCATGTAGCGCGCATGCTGCGACACCGCGCTGCTCAACGCCGGATCCTCGACAACGGGCGGCAACGAGGCGCTCGCGCGGTAGGCGTTCACGCGATCGAGCCACGTCGGTGCCGGCGTCGAGTCGGCGTTCGAGTTCTGCGCCGCCGCCGCCGACACCAGCAGCAGCGCCGCTGTGAATCGAAGAATATGGTTGAGCAAGTTGTGGCAGTACCCGGGGCAACCGGAGTGCCACACCAGACGCGTCAGAAGTGCACGACGCGGCGTGCGCCGGCCACGCGGCGGTAACAGCCGCGTGATCGTTGTTACTTTTCTGTCAGGAAGACGCGAGGAATGCGCGCGTGGTGCGTTGCGCCGCCAGCAGCGTCACGTCCGCCAGCGCCAGTGCGCCGCAGATGCCGTAGACGAGCGGCACGTTGCGGCCGGTCAGATCCGCGAGGGCGCCGCCGCCGATCAGGCCGACCGGGACGAGGATGCGCGTCATCATCGCGTGCAGGCCGAGCACACGGCCGCGAAATGCCTTCGACTGAGCTCAGGACGAGCGTCGAAGGGTCGACCCCACGGTGAACACGCGCGTCCGGGCCGGCGACAGGGGACGCGGCGATGCTGCTCACGCGAACGCTCCCGCGCCGTTCCTCAGCAGATCGAGCGGCCGCATCGTCGAGACACGCCTCACGGCGAGATAGACGGCGCCGAACGCGAACGCCGACAGCACCAGCGCGCTCGCGGCGATGACCGTCCAGTCCGACGCGGCGATGCCGTAGACGAAGGCGGCCATCTGGCGTTGGAGCATCCACGCGCCGAGCGCGCCGGCACCGACGGCCGAACCCACGGCGATGCCGGTCTCCCGCATCACGAGATGCACGATGTCGCCGGGCTGCGCGCCGAGGCAGCTTCGGATGGCGATCTCTTCAGATCGCGCCGACACGCCGAGAGCGGCGACGCTGTAGATGCCGACCAGGCTGAGTACGGCCGCGACGCAGGCGAGCAGTCCGAACAGCCGCGCGTAGAACAACGGCTGGCCCGACGCGGTGGCGACGAGCTCCGTCATGCTGGTGACCGTCGTCGGCGAGAGCGTCGCGTCGACGCGGTGGATGCGATCGACGACGGCGGGTGCGAGCGCTTGCGGCGGCAGCGCCGACTTCACGATGAGGCTCACGACGGCTCGCGGGATGTTGCCCTTCACGTATGAGACGAACACTTCCGGCTGCGGATCGATCGTCAGCCCTGCGCCGCGTACCGAGCCGACGACGCCGACAACCGTCATCCACGGGCTCTGCGAATCGGCTTCGCCCCGTTTGATTCGCCGCCCGATGACGTCGGCGTCGGGCAGGAACCGGCGCACGAACGCGTCGTTGACGACCGCCACCGCGCTGTCGCCCTCGTCGGCGGCCGTGAACCGCCGGCCGTCGATTGCCGGAATCGAGAGGACGTCGAAGTACGATCGGCTCACCGCGCGGAGCGCCGCGCGCGGCTTGGTTTCGATGTTGGCCGGCACGTGGTTCTCGATGGTGAAGTTGATGACCGCGGTGGCGCCGGCCAGCGGCAGGAAGTCCACGGTCGCCGCCGCCTTGGCGCCCGGCAGATCGCTCATCTGCTCGAGCACGCGGCGCTGCAGTTCGACGCGCCGTGCCGGCGAGGCGTAGCGCGATTCAGGGAGCATCAGCTCGAAAACGCTCACGTTCTCGGCATCGAATCCAGGATTGACGTGCGCCACCGTGTCGGCGCTCCGGAACAGGAGCGCCGCAGTCGACATCACGACGATCGCGACAGCGAGTTGAACGATCACGAACATGCGCCGCCATCGCGGCATGCCGACGGGCGCCGCCGCTCCCGTCATCGATCGCGTCGACGCCGTCTTTCTCGCGTAGACCGTCGGCAACAGGCTGATGCCGAGCGCCACCGCGGCGCCGATCACGAGAGCGGTGATGCCGACCGTGCCGTCGACCCTCACTTCGCTCAGTCTCGGTACGTTCGCTTGCGTGTAGGCGGCGACCGGCGATTGAATCGCCGCGGCGACGATCAGAGCGCCGACCGTCGCGAGCGCGCACCACGTCACGCTCAGCGTGCCCTGCTGCGTCGCCAGGCGCCACGGCGACGCGCCGAGCGCGGACCGCACGGCAGTCTCGCCGGTCATCGTCAACGAGTCGGCGAGCAACAGGTGCGCCGCATCGGTGGCCGCGATCGTCAGCACCAGCGCGCCGACGAGCAACAGCAGCCATAACAGCGTGCGGACGCTCGCCAGTACCTGCGTCTCGAGCGGCACAACGGTGAAATCGAGACCAAGATCGTCGACGGGGAAATCGGTGGCGAGCCGCCGCGCGATGGTCGACGCTTCGGCCTGACTCTCGACAACCGTACGTCCGCTTTTCAGGCGGCCGAGCAGCAACAGCGCGCGAGCGTCACGCTTCTGCGGAAGCCGATCGAGTTTGAAGGGCACCCACAGGTCCGCGTCTTTGAGGACGACGTCGATGCCGACCAGGCGGACAGACAAGATCGGCGGCAGCATGAAGCCCCGCGGCATGACGCCGATCACGGTATGCGGCACACCGGTCAAACGGATTTCGCGGCCGAGGATGTGTGGATCGCCGCCGAAGCGACGCTGCCACAAGCCGTGGCTCAGGACGACGACATCCGTGGCGCCCATCCTGTCTTCTGCCGCCGAGAACAACCGTCCGATCATCGGCGCGACGCGCGTCTGCTCGAGCAGCCCCGCGGTGACGCGGTAGCCGAGCACGCGCTCTGATCGATCCGGGCCGTCCAGACTGAACGACGCATCGCCGAACGCGCCGAGGTCCTCGAACGTCGTCGCGCCCTCTTTCAAGTCGCGGAAGTTGAGAATGGATGTCGGCGTCAGGCCGACGCCGCGCCTGGCGTTGTTCTCCCACACCAGCACGAGCCGATTGGCATCGCGGTATGGAAATGCACGGAACAGCACCGCGTTCACGACGCTCGCGCAGGCGAGCGCGCATCCGATGCCGACAGCCAGGCTGACGATGCCGACGGCGGTGAGAACCGGGCGCCGCCGCACATGTCGGACGGTATGGACGAGATTCAGCCACATGTTGGGACCTGATGTCGCGCTGAGTGAAAGAGTGCCCGGCGCGATTGCGCCGGGCGAGTCAAGATGGGCTAGGCGCCCCTGACGACGACAGTTTTCGCGTGCATCTCTGCGTTTCCTTTTTGCGGATTGCCCACCACTACGTGCCCCAAAGAATGACTTCCATGTATTCCTCCTCAACTGCCTCAACGATTGCTTCTTTGACCAGTCGCCTTCGGCTGCCCCAGACGACGACGGCTTTTGCGCGCATGTCTGCTCTTTCGTGTGAGCTGATTGACGCTACGTGCCCCACAGGATCATTTCCATGTGTCCCCCTTTGATTCCCTGGCGCATGCTTCGTCGACGAACGATCCTCAGCTGCGCCAGATGACATAGCCCTTGCGGTGCATGTCTGCCCTTCTTTGCACGACCATTCCCCGCGGTACCTTCCATTACGTCGGACTGGCCTGAAATACGGGACGAGGTCGGAGCGAACGGGAAAACGCTACAATCGAGTCGCGCGACATGGCGGACAAGGGTTTTCGCGCGCATCTCCAATTCCCCTCGACCAGATGGGAGCTGCTCGCGGGCGCTTCGCCGCGCGGCGAGCAGTCGGCCGCCGCGCTCAATGAGTTCGCGAACCGGTACTACGCAGCGGTGCGCGCGTTCATCGCGGCCGCCACTCGAGATCCCGTCGACGCTGACGATCTGACGCAGCGTTTTTTCGAAACGGTCGTCCTGTCCGGACGTCTGCTCACGCATGCCGACCGGCAGAAAGGCAGCTTCCGCCCGTATCTCAAGCAGGCGATCCGCAATTTCCTGATTGACGAGCACCGGCGCGAGGCGCGTTCAGTGAATCCCGACATCCGGCCCGACGCCGTCGACGGCGGCTGGAACGCGATCGCTCCCGAATCGACGCCGGGTCCGGACCAGGAACTGTTGCGCGCGTGGGCGAGAAGTCTGGTCGCGATGGCCGTGCGGCAACTCGAGGCGACGTGCGCGGAGAACGGTCAGGCGCAGCACTTCCAGTTGTTCGTGCACCGCTATCTCGCCGATCCCGACCATCCTCCGGCGTGGCGCGACGTCGGCGCCGCGTTCGGCCTCGACGAGAAGATCGCGCGCAGCCGGGCCGACACGGCGGTGCGGCATTTTCGCGTGCTGCTGCGGAATCTGGTCGCGAGCGACCTGGGCGCGGAGAAAGGCATCGATGAAGAGCTGCAGGCGGTGATTGCGGTGTTATGAAACCAAACTGGACCAACGCGATGCTGGACTCGCTGACGGGATCGCAAGTGAAAACACTGCTGCTCGTCGCGTCGGATGCGCCTCCCGATCTCGAGACGATTCCGCACAAGGATCTGCTGAAAACGGCGGCGGACGTCGCCACACCCGTCGAGGAGCTCGCGCGCATCAAAGAGGCCGCGAAGGTCCTGGCGAAGCAGGCGGAGGATGGGCCGCGTCGTGAGGCGGCGCAGCTCGTCTACCACGTCGCCGTCGCCGCCGCGTTCGTCCGCCACGGCGTGCAGATCTCCGGCCGTCCGATGGGCCGACAACGAGGCATCTACGAACGATTCGCCGCGGCGTGGGCCGGGCATCCGATCGGTGACCTGTTTCGCGAAGCGGTGATGCGCATCGGCATCCCACCCGACACGGAATGATTCTTCCCTCCGGCACTCGTCTCGGCCCCTACGAAATCGTCGAGCCGCTCGGCCGCGGCGGCATGGGTGAGGTCTATCGCGCGCAGGATCTGCGACTGAACCGCTTCGTCGCCATCAAGATCGTGTTGAGCGGCGCGCGGGTGACCGCCGAGCAGCGCGAACGCTTCAACCGCGAAGCCCAGGCCGTGGCGCGCCTCGTTCATCCCCACGTCTGCCGCTTGTACGACGTCGGCCACGATCACGATCTCGACTACCTCGTCATGGAGTTCCTCGAAGGGGAGACGCTGGCCACGCGCATGGCCCGCGGACCGCTTCCCGTCGACGACGCGATCGCCATCGCCGGACAGATCGCGGACGCGCTCGCGCACACGCATCAGCAAGGCCTCGTGCATCGCGATCTCAAACCCGCCAACGTGATGCTGACGCCCACCGGCGCGAAGCTGCTCGACTTTGGTCTCGCGAAATCTCTGTCGGACGCCAGTCCCGGCAGCGCCGTCACCTCATCGACGTTGATCGGCGTCGGCGTCATCGCCGGCACGCTGCCGTACATGGCGCCCGAGCAGATCGAGGGTCAGCCGCTCGACGCGCGCTGCGACATCTTCGCGCTCGGCGCGATTCTCTACGAGATGCTCTCGGGACAGCGGGCGTTTTCCGGCGACACCGTCTCGTCGACGATGGCGTCGATTCTGATTGGACAACCGGCGCCGCTCGGTGCGGTCCTGCCGAACATCTTGCCGTCGCTCGCCGATGTCGTCGCGAAGTGCCTCGCCAAGCGGCCGGCCGATCGATGGTCGTCGGCTGCCGAGGTCGCGGCGGCCCTGCGAAATCCCGACATGGCGGCGACCGGACGTGCCCACCGCCGGTTCACGCGGCGGGCGTTGATCGCGGCGGCCGCCTTGATCGTCGCCGCGGTCCTCGTCGGCGTCCTCGTCACCAGATTCCGCACGACCAGCAGCGCGCGCTCGACGCCGGCGGCGGAGACGGCGGGCGCGCCACCGCGCCGATCGATTGCCGTGCTCGGATTCAGGAATCTCTCCGGCCGGCCGGATGCCGCGTGGCTCTCGACCGCATTCGCCGAGATGCTGACGACCGATCTGACCGCCGGCGAACAGATCCGCGCCGTCGCCGGCGAGAACGTCGCGCGGATGAAGCTCGAGCTGAAATTGATCGAGACCGACAGCTACGCGCGCGACACGCTGGCCCGGATCAAGAACAATCTCGGCACCGACATGATCGTCGTCGGATCGTACGTCGTCCTCGGTCAGCCGCAGGCGCGGCAGGTGCGGTTGGATCTGCGGGTGCAGGACACGCAAGGCGGCGAAACGGTCGCCTCGGTCAGCGACACCGGTGCGGAAGAGGATCTGCTCGGGCTGACGTCGCGAATCGGCGCCCGCGTGCGCAGCGCGCTCGGGATGACGGTGTTGTCGGCGACCGAGTCGGCCGGCGTTCGCGCGTCGGTGCCGTCGACGACCGAGGCGATTCGGCTCTACGCGCAAGGGCTCGAGCGGTACCGGTTGGGCGATGCGGTCGGCGCGCGCGATCTGCTGGCCAGCGCGGTGTCGGCCGATCCGTCGAATGCCGTCGCCCATTCGGCGCTCGCGGCCGCGTGGTCGGCGCTCGGCTACGACACGACGGCGCGCGACGAAGCGAAGGTCGCCGCGGATTTGTCGGCGTCGCTGCCGCGCGAGCAGCGCCTCGCCGTCCAGGCGCGCTATCGCGCGCTCGCCGGCGATGCGAAGAAGGCGATCGACAGCTACGCCGAGCTGTGGCGTGCCTTTCCCGACAACCTCGATTACGGCCTCGATCTCGTCGCCGCGCAGACGGCGGCCGGCAACATGAAGGACGGCCTCGCGACGATCGCCCTGCTGCGGAAGCTGCCGCATCCGTCGGGCGACGACCCGCGTCTCGATCTCGCCGAGGCGCGAGCCCATTTCCAGATCGGCAACCACCCGCAGGGACACGGCGCGGCGATCGTCGCGGTCCAGAAGGGCGCCGAGCGCGGCGCGGCGCTGCTCGTCGGCGAAGCGCAGCGCTTCGATTGCGCGATTCTCTGGCGAATGGCCCGGTTCGACGAGGCGCGCGCCGCGTGCGCACAGGCATCGCGCATCGCGCGCGACGCCGGCGACCGGAACCTCGAAGCGAATGCCGCCGTCCTGGTCGCCAACACCTACTACACGCAGCGCGATCGGCCGCGCGCCCGGCAGGCCTACGAGAACGCGCTGGCGATCTTCCGCGACATCGGCCGCAAGCAGGCGATCGCCGGTCTCTTGAACAACATCGCCAACATCGACAGCGATCAAGGCAACTACGCCGCGGCGACGCGCGCCTACGAGGAAAGCCTGGCCCTCTCGCGCGAGCTCGGTCGCAGGAAAGAGATCGTGATGGCGCTGAACAATCTCGGCAACGTGATGGCCAGGCAAGGCGATCTGCCCGGCGCCGTGCGGCGGCACGAACAGACGCTGGCGGCGTCGCGCGAGATGGCCGACAAGGGATCGATCGTCTCGACGCTGGTCGGCCTCGGCGCCGAGTACCGGTTGAGCCTGGAACTGTCGCGCGCGCACCGCAGTCTCGACGAGGCGCTTCGTCTGGGCCGCGAAATCGATCAGAAGTTCTCGATTCCGTCGGCGTTGAACAGCCTGGCGGAAGTGTTCGTCGATGAAGGGGACTTCATCACGGCTGCGAAGCTGTGCGACGAAGCGCTGGCGATCAGCCGCAGCCCGGGCTTCAAAGGTCCGCAGGCGGATACGCTCGACACGCTGGCGATGCTGGCGATCGAAAAAGGTCAGACGGCGCAGGCCGAACAGTACGCGCGCGACGAGCTCGAGCTCGTCAAGGACCAGCCTCCCGACATTCAGGCAAACGCCTACCACACGCTCGCCGCCGCGTATCTGGCGGGGATGAAGATTCCCGAGGCGCGCGACGCCATCGATCGGGCCAACGCGCTCGGCACGACGAGCGTCATCGCCAACCTCTCCAGGTCGGTGACGAAGGCGCGCGCCTATGAGGCGGCATCGCCGGCCGACGCGATCGCGCAGCTGAAAGGCACGGTGGCGGAGCTCACCAGACGCAGCCAGCCGCGGCACGCCTTCGATGCGCGTCTCGCGCTCGGTGAGATCGAGATGCGCGCCGGACAGCGCGAAGCCGGGCGTGCGCACCTCGCCAGCCTCGAAAAGGACGCCGAGGTCAAAGGCTACAAGTTGATCGCGCGCAAGACGCGGGCGGCGCGCGAGGCGGGCACCGGCGAGCGAGCGACGGCGCGGCGATGAGGGAGCGCGTCGGCGCGCCGTAGGGGCGGACCACGCGTCCGCCCTCAGCGGCCTGAAGACGTGGTCGGTCGCGTCGACGGACGCAACAGCAATTTCTGCACGCGCCAGTTGTTCATGTCGGCGACGTAGAGCACGTTCTCCGACGGACACGCGAGGCCGTGGATCCAGTTGAACTGACCCAGCTGGTGTCCCGATTCGCCGAGCATGCCGACGATCCGGCCGTCGAGCGTGAGCTTGTAGACGCGGCCCGGTTCCTGGTCCGACGTGTAGAGATACTGCGTCGGCCCGTTGGTGATGCACATCGTCCACGGCTGCGTCTCGTCGGGCGGATTCGGATTCAGGTTGCCGAGAACCGGATGCCGCGTCTTGTCGTACGGCGCGTTGAGCACGATGAAGCGCTGGAAGTTGCCGTCGCGATCGAAGACCTGGATGCGGCGGTTGCCGCGGTCCGCCACGTAGACGTTGTTCTGGCGATCGATCCCGATGTTGTGCGGCGTGTTGAACTGGCCCGGATTCTCGTTGGCGTGCGCGCCGCC
>DAIUKO010000121.1:0-10414 GCA_036848175.1 Vicinamibacterales bacterium
GAGTCGCCGTCGTGCGGGAAGATCGCGGCGCCGATGCTGATGGCGAGCGGCAGCAGCTTGCCGGGCCGCGGCTCGAACTGCAGGCTGTCCACGGCCCGCTGCAGCTCCAGGCGCTTCCGCTCCGCTTCTTCACCGTTGCAGCCCGAGAGCACGACGATGAACTCGTCGCCGGCGTAGCGGACGCAGATGTCGTACGGCCGAATCGCGGCGCGCAGCACGCCCGCCACCTCGCGCAGCGCGCGGTCGCCGACATGATGGCCGTAGGTGTCGTTGATCTCCTTGAAGTTGTCCAGGTCCATCACGAGCAGCGACACTTCCGACTTCAGGCGGTCGGCGCGCGCGAGCTCGCGCGTCAGGTGCATGAACATGAAGCGCGTGTTGGGCAGCGCCGTCAACGGATCGGTCAGCGAATCTTCCTGCGTCTGTTCGAACACCATCGAGTTGTAGATGACGGCGGCGGCCTGCTCGGAGATGCGATCGAGCAGCCGGCGATGATCGTCGGTGTAGACGGAGGCCTCGGTGTGGTAGACGGAGATCGTCCCGATGAAGCGCTCGTTGAAGACGAGCGGGCACACGAGCGCGGAGTGCAGCGTGGTGCGATCGGACGGGACACCGGCCGCTTCGAAGTCGGCGCTTGGCCGCGCGTTGACGAGCGGCCGCCGGTTGCGCGCGACCCAGCCGGTCAGCCCGTGGCCGTTGCGGATGGTCAGCTGCTGGATGGCGTCCGATTCAATGCCGCTGGCGAATCGGCAACGCAATGTTTCAGTTTCGTCGCTGTAGAGGAACAGCGCGCAGCACGAGAACGGCACGATGTTGCTCAACTTCGACGAGATGAGCGCCATCGTGTCCGCGACGCCGAGGCTGCTGCCCATCGCCTGCGCGATTTCGTACAACGCGTAAATCTCCCGATGGGCGAGCGCGATGTCCTGGAAGACGTTCGTGCGCGCCGGCGCGTCGGTCACCAGACCGACGGCTGGCTGCGCGCTCGGCGTTTCTTCCGCGACGCGCGTTATTCGTCTCGCTGGTTGCTGGCTCGCCTCCGCTTCGGCGGTCAGCGATGGATACATGTCGATGAACGTCTGGACGACGCGAGGATCGAGCGCCTTCCCGGCTTCCTGACGCAGCAGGCCGAGCGCCGACTCGAGGCTCATCGCCTTGTGGTAGGGCCGCTCGGACATGAGCGCGTCGAAGTAATCCACGACCGAGAGAATGCGCGCGCCGAGCGGAACCTCTTCACCCTTCAGACCGGCGGGATAACCCTTGCCGTCCCACCGTTCGTGATGGCTGAGGATGAGCGGCGCCACCGGATAGGGAAACGGCACGCCGCTGATGATCTCGGCGCCGACCTGCGGGTGGATGCGAATCTTCTGGAACTCTTCCTGCGTGAGCGGACCAGGCTTCGACAGGATGTGCTCAGGGACGGCGAGCTTGCCGATGTCGTGCAGCAGCGCGGCGGTCTTGACTCCCTGAATCTCGTTGTCGGTCATGCCGAGCGCGCGCGCGAGGCCGGCGGCGTACACCTGCACGCGGCGGATGTGGCTCTGCGCCGTCTGATCCTTGGCGTCGATGGCCAGCGCGAGCGCCTCGATCGTCGCCAGGTGGAGGTCCGACACTTGCTGCACGTGCCGCTGCTCGTCGTGGATGCGGCCCATGTAGACCTTGTAGGTGCGGTAGATGAAGTACGGCGGCGCCGCGGCCAGCATCGCAAACCAGTAGCCGCCGCCCTCGAAGATCGTCGCGGCGATCGCCGCGGCGGTGGCGCCGACGAAGTAGCTCGGGGCGCTCCACAAGAAGTTCTCGTTCCACACGCGCACCAGCGGCTGTCTGGTCGACAGCGCGATCGCCGTCGCGACCAGCGCGGTGTTACAGAAGAAGTAGGTGGTCGCGGCGCCGACGAGCGGTTTCGGGAGCGCGAACAACGACAACGGCGTTCCCGGCGGCAAGCCGCCGAGCCACACGTAGACCAGTCCCGCCGCCTTTACCGTGACGACGAGCGAGGCCATGCTGAAGAGGGTGCGATAGACGTCCGATCGCGCCTGCGTCCGGAACGTGCACTGGCTGTACGCGCTCGCCGCCGCGACGAGCATCGTTTCGTTGGCGCCAAGCAGGAGCAGCGCGGCGAAATCGACGGCGTACGAGACCGACATCGTCGATCCGCTGCTGGCGAGCGGCAGGCTCACCTTCAGCGCCGACGCAAGCGAGGAAAAACAGAGCAATGCCGTGAACAGCAACGGGTTGACGATGCTGTGCGGCGCAAAAAAAATCAGGATGACGAGGCCCGCGGTGAGCACGGACCCGACGAAGATCCGTGCCGCGATGGGCAGATCCTTCATAACCCCAGCCGGGGGAGCCGGAGTTCCGATGATACGACAGCTTGGAACAGTCTGGTAGGGGATTGACGGACTACACGCCAGATTCGCGTAGCCGCCGGCCCGCCGGACGAGGTTCTGGCTCGAGCTGGTACTCGACGATCTTGCGGTACAGCGTACCGCGGCTGATGTCGAGCACGCGTGCTGCTTCCTTCTTGTTCCACTGGACCGCCTCGAGGACCCGAACGATATGCGCCCGCTCGGCTTCTGCGAGCGAAGGCATGTGCTCGCCCGACGCCTGAGGAACGGTCGTCGTGGCGTGCAGGAATTCGATGTCGGTGGCCCGAATCGCCCGGCCCGGCGCCGACAGCGCCGCGCGCGACACGGTACTTTCGAGCTCGCGAATGTTACCCGGCCAGTGATAGCCGCACAGCAGGTCGAGCGATTCGCGCGAGAACGACTTGCTGTCGAGCGGGAGTCCCTGTGCGGCGCAGTACCGCGCGAGGAACCGCTGCGCCAGCACCGGAATGTCCACCTGACGCTCGCGGAGCGACGGCAGTCGAATCGCGAACGCGTTGACGCGGTAGTAGAGGTCTTCGCGGAAGCGGCCGTCGCGGACGAACTGCTCCAGCGGCCGGTTGGTCGCGGAAATGAGGCGGAAGTCGACGGAGATCGACTTGTGGCCGCCGAGTCGTTCGAATCGCCGCTCCTCGAGGACGCGCAGCAGCTTGGCCTGCGCGATGAGCGACATGTCGCCGATCTCGTCGAGAAACAAGGTGCCTTCGTTGGCGAGCTCGAGGCGGCCCGGCTTTCGATCGTGCGCGCCGGTGAACGCGCCTTTTTCGTAGCCGAAGATTTCCGATTCGAACAGCGTGTCGGGCAGTGCGGCGCAGTTGACCGCCTGGAACTTCGCGACGCTGCGCCGGCTCAACTCGTGGATCATCCGCGCCACGACTTCCTTGCCCGATCCGGTCGGCCCGAGAATCAGGACCGAGATGTCGGATTTGGCGGCGGTCCGGATCCATTCGAAGACGATCAGCATCTTCTCGTCGCGGCCGATCATTTCGCGGAAGCGCTGCACCGACGGCGACTGATCTTCGGTCGAGACCGCGGCGCGGCGTTCGAGGAAGTGGTCGAGCAGATCCGCGATCGTGTCGTTCACCGGCCGCTCGGCCATGTAGCGCGGCGGGCTGCCGGGGATGATTTGCGTGACGCCGAAATCGACGAGCTCCCGAACGCAGTTCTCCACGTCCAGCTTCAGTCGTCCGAACGTTTGCATGAGCGTCTCGACGTCGAAGCTCTCGTCGGAACGCGTGTTCAAATAGCGAAGGATGCCGGCACGCAGCGGTGACTGTACGAGGGACCGGAACCGCGTCTCGAGGTCGACGGGCTCGGCCGTTCGCGTCGCCGTGGCGGCGGTGGTGCTTGCGCGCCGCGCGCTGAAGATCAAATCGTCCATTTCTGCGTTCAGCTTATCGGCCGGTAGGGGTTTGCGCGACAGGGCCGCGGTAGTAATCGGTCTGGTAGCGCTCGATCAAGGTTTTCATCTGAACGGCGTCGGCTTTGTGATGCCCGTGGCACACGATCGGTGCCGAACCGCCGCTTGTTTCGATGAGCACTTTTGAGAAAAGAAAGCCCGTATCGATCTTGACGGAGGCGACGTGCGCCATGTGGATCGTCTCTTCCTGCTTGCCGATCCACCTCGCTCGGTAGTGCACGACGCTCGTCGGCGAGATGAGGACTTGTGTGGGAAACAGGTGATTGCCAGAACTGAGACGGCTGGCGTGAAAGACGTCGCCCGGCGCGAACGAGCGGCCTTTCGACCAAACCCAGAGGACCATGATGACGGCCAGGACCGCCATCCCCGCGAGGAACCACCAGAGCCATACGGATTCGCCACTCACAAATGCAGATGTTAAGCTAATTCATCTAAAGGAGACGTCCTTGCCGCATCGCGCCCCCGGAACGCCCGGGCACGCCCGACAGCACCTCTCAGGCAAGCCCATTCGCTACTACCGGCCGCAAGGAAGCGCCGAGATCCGCCGCCTCGTCGACGAAGGCTTTCAGGCCTTCAACGCCGGCCGGTTGTCCGAGGCCTGCCAGATCTTTACGGAGAAGATGCTGGCGCCCGACCAGGATACGACGATCGGTCTGACGATCGCCGGCGCGATGACCCCGGCAGGGCTGGGCGGCTGCGTGATCGAGATGATGGACCGCGGGCTCGTGGACTTCATCATCTCGACCGGAGCGAACCTCTATCACGATCTGCATTACGCGCTGAACTTCACGCTCCGGCGCGGCTCGCCGTTCGCCAACGACGTCGAGCTGTACGAGGACGGCATCATCCGCATCTACGACGTCCTGTTTCCAGCGACGGTGCTGCTCGAAACCGACGCCTATATCCGCGATTTCATCGTTCGCTCGCAGCTGAACGAGCCGATCGCGACCTCCGAGCTTCATTATCGGCTCGGGCTGGATCTGCTTGAGCGCTTTCCCGGATGCGACGAGCATTCGGTGGTCGCCCGCGCCGCGCGCGACGGCGTGCCGGTCTACACCTCTTCTCCCGGCGACAGCTCGATCGGCATGAACATCGCGTATCACGAGCTCATGAACGACAGCCGCTTCATGATCGATCCCAACAAGGACGTCAACGAAGTCTGCGCGATCGTGCTTGCCGGCAAGATGAACGGTTGCGTCATTCTCGGCGGCGGATCGCCGAAGAATTTCTACCTGCAGGCGCAGCCGACGCTGTGGGAGGTGTACGGCATCCCGAAAGGCGGCAACGATTACTTCATTCAGATCACGACGGATTCGGTGGTGTGGGGCGGCCTCTCCGGCGCCACGCCGGCCGAAGCCGTCAGCTGGGGCAAGGTGAATCCGGGTGTGCTGCCGGACACCGTCGTCGCCTACTGTGATTCGACGATCGCGTTCCCGATCTTTACCGAATACGCGGTCGGTTCCCCCAACGGACGGCGTCAACGCAAAGAGCTGATTCGCCAGCGCGAGCGGCTGGTGGCGGACCTGACGCGCGACGCAAAAGCGGCTCTTGAAAAACGCAAGTCCGAAGTCTCGAGCGTGAAGTAGCTCACTTCAGACTTCAAACGTCAGACTTCGATGGGAACGCTTTCCTCAGAATTGGCGCCGCATGCCGAGCGCTTGACGGCGCGGCCGCGGATTTATGCCGACGCCAACGTGCCGGCCGGCATCGTCGCGCACATGCGCACGCGGTTGAACTGGGACGTCCTGTTCGTGATCGAAGAAGACGATTTGCGGCGGGCCCCCGACGAAAAGCACTATCAGCTCGCGCAGCAGTTGTGCCGCACGCTCGTGACGATGGACCGCGATTACCTGGACGATCGACGCTTTCCGCCGGCCGAGGGCGCAGGCGTGCTGGTCGTGCAGGCGCCCGACGAGCGCCAGCTGTCGTCGCTCCTCGATCGCATCCATCGCATGCTGTTTCATCCCGATGCGGCGGAGCAGCCGGTGCCGCTGCCGCTGGCCGGCCGCAAACTCCAGGTCAATACCGATTGGGGCCGCGAGACTGAATGATGCTTGGGCTCGAACTCCAGGAAGGGCGGGCCGTCGCTGTTTCCGTGAACGGCGCTGGACAGGTGGCCGCGCGCGCCGCCGTCGACTCGGCCGCCGATCTCGGCGCGGCCGCGCAATCCGCGCTTCAACAGGTCGCCTCGGGTGCCGCGCCCGACGCAGCACTGGGCGTGGCGAGCGCCCTGCCGGAGTCGTTCGCCATTGCGCCGGTTCTCGACGCGATCGCGAAACGCTATCCAGGGTCGTACACCCAAGGGGGCGCGACACCGTCCGGGACGGCCGCCGCCGTCGGCGAAGCCTGGATTGGCGCGGGGCGCGACGTGCAGGATCTCGTCTACTTCGCTGTCGGCGATCACACGACCGGCGGGATCATCCGCAGCGGCGCGCCGGTGATCGGCACGCGCGGGCGAGCCGCGTCGGTCGGATGGCTCGCGCTCAATCCGGTCGAGCGCGAGGACTATCGCAAGATGGGGTGCCTCGAGGCGGAAGTCGCCGCGGCGGGCATCGTGCGGCGGCTGATCTGGCGGATCAAGTCCGGCGACCGATCGCGAATCCAGGAGACGGTTCAGAACGATCTGTCGCGAATCACCGTGGACCACGTGCTGAGCGCGGCGCGCGACCGCGATGGCGTGTCGGTCTCGGTCGTGCGCGATACCGCGAAATACCTCGGGATGGCCGCGGCCAATCTCGTCGTCATCGCCGATCCGGACATGATCGTGCTCGGCGGCATCATGGCCTCGGCCGCCGATCTGCTGCTCGAGCCGCTGCGCGTGGAAATCGCGCGGCGGCTGCCGCGCGCGATGATGGATGCACTCGCGATCGTACCGGCCGCGCTCGGCGACGACGCCCCCGCCGTCGGCGCCGCACGCCTCGCGGCCGCGGCGCTTCAATGATCGTCCTGTCGGGCGCCACGCTGGTTCTGCCCGATCGCCTCCTCTCGCCGGGCACGCTCGTCATCGAGAACGGACGCATCGCCGAGATCCGGCCCGACGTGCCGTCGGCCGGATCGCACGCGCACTTCGCGTTTCACGATCATTACATCGTGCCCGCGTTCATCGACGTGCACGTCCACGGCGTCGACGGCGTCGACACGCTCGACGAGCTGCCGGATCGAGACTCGATCGCGAAGATCGCCGCGGTGCTCCCGCGCTACGGTGTCTCGGCCTTCTGTCCGACGACGGTCGCGTGCGAGCCGGAGGCGCTGCGCCGCGTCCTCGATCAGGTGCGCCGGGCGCGCCAGAACCCGGACGTCGGCGCGGCGCGCGTGCTGCCGGCGCATCTCGAGAGCAACTTCATCAACCCGGAGTACGCCGGTGCGCAGCCGGTGCGCTGCCTGCGTGTGCCGACCGAGGAGTCGCGTCTGGATGGCGAGTTCACCGCCGTGGACATCCTCCGTGAGATCGAGCGCGCGGCGCCCGACGTCGGCATCGTCACGGTGGCGCCAGAGCTGGATGGCGGACTGGAATTGATTCGATGGCTCGCGTCGCGCGTTCGCCTCGTCTCGCTGGGCCATTCCGCGGCGACCTACGATCAGGCGCTCGAAGCCATCGGTGCGGGCGCCCGGCACGCCACGCACCTCTTCAATCGCATGCCGCCGCTCGGCCATCGCGCACCGGGGCTCGCCGGCGCCGTTCTGCAGAGCGAGGAGGTTGCGGCGGAGCTCATTTGCGATGCGCATCACGTGCACCCGGCGATGATCCGCACCGCGGTCGCCGCCAAACAGCCCGCGCGGGTCTTCGCGATTACCGATGGGACCGCCGTAAGCGGCTTGCCTGTCGGGTCGCGCGCGCGGCTCGGCGGCCGGACGATCACCGCCGGCTCGTCGGGCGCCCTGCTCGAGGACGGGACGCTGGCCGGAAGTACGTTGACGATGGAAGGCGCATTTCAGACACTAATCGGTCGAATCGGCGTGTCGATCGTCGACGCGGCGACACTCTGCGCGACGACGCCGGCACGCGAGCTGGGGCTCGTCGGCCACGGTATGCTCGCAACGGAGGCGGTCGCCGACCTGGTCGTCCTCGACGCGATGTTTTCGGTGGTTCAGACCTATATCGGCGGGCAGCTGGTGTATTCCCGAAAGTCTGAAGTTTGAAGTCTGAAGTCTGAAGTCGTGAAGTTGGAGGCGTGAACTCCGACACGAACCAGGCCGTCTAAGCGGCGGGAGGCTTTGTCATGGCTTTGCGCTCATCGTCCGTCGTCGGCTGTTTTGCGGCTCTGCTGGCGGCGACCGGCTGCATCGACCTGGCCAGTGCCGACCTCTCCAAATACGTGGAGCGCGAGGAAAAGCGCTTCTCCGTCACCGGCACACCGGAGGTCGTGCTGTCGACCTTCGACGGCTCGATCGAGATACGCGCGTGGAACAAACCTGAGGTCGAAGTGATCATCGAGAAGCGCGCGGTATCGAAGGAAGTGGCCGCGATGATCGAGATTCACGCCGAGCAGAGCGGCAATCAGGTGACGGTGGACGTCAAGACCCAGAAAAGCAGCGGCTTCGGGATTCATTTCAACAACTCGCGATCGGCGAAACTGATCGTCTCGGCGCCCTCGACGTCGAACGTGTCGGCCAGGAGCGGCGACGGCTCGATTGAGGTGGCCAGCATGTCGGGCCGCCTCGAGCTTCGCACCGGCGACGGCAGTATTCGCGGCCGCGACCTTGGCGGACAGGTGCGTGCGCATACCGGTGACGGCTCGATCAAGCTGGAGGGCGTCAACGGATCGCTCGACGTCGACACCGGCGACGGCAGCGTCAACGCCAGCGGCAAGATGACGAGCGTGCGCGCGCGGACCGGCGACGGCAGCGTGGCGATTCGCGCGGAAGCCGGCAGCGTGCCCGAATCCGACTGGGACATCGTGACCGGCGACGGATCGGTGACGCTGGAGTTGCCCGACGGCTTCAACGGCGAACTCGACGCCCACACCGGCGACGGCGGCATTCACATGAACGACGTCACGGTGTCGAATGTCAGCGGGAATATCAGCCGGAACACCGTCCGTGGCCGGCTCGGCGCCGGAGGCCGCAACGTACGCGTCCGCACCGGCGATGGATCGATTACGTTTCGACGCGTTCTGAGGGCCGAAGCGTCGGAAACGCGTTGACGTCTTCTATCTCAGCGGCTTTCCTTCCGCGTCGTAGGTTTCC
Source organism: Vicinamibacterales bacterium (assembly GCA_036848175.1). Taxonomy (GTDB): domain Bacteria; phylum Acidobacteriota; class Vicinamibacteria; order Vicinamibacterales; family CAVVIG01; genus QHWF01. The sequence goes on from DAIUKO010000121.1 coordinate 8,995, forward strand.
ATCTCACCAAGCTTCTTGAGCGTGTCGGCGACCTTCGCGGGGTCGCCGACCGCGACGATCTGCATCCGATCGGCGATCAGATACTTTCGCGCAACCGTCTGGATCTGCGCCTTGGTCACCGCCGCGATGCGATCGGGATACTTGTCCCAGTAGTCCGCTGCGAGCTTGTACCGCCACCGGGTGACGTAATAGCTCGAGAGTTGCGTCGGCGACTCGAGCGAGAGCGCGAAGGACGCGATGATCGAGCGCTTCGCATCGGCGACCTCCTGATCGAAAGCCGGCTGATCGCGCAGCTGACGGATTTCGTCGAGGAGATCGTTGAGCGCCGGCTCGGTCACTTCGGTGCGCACGCTCGTCGACGCCGACCAGTCGCCGCGGAACATCGCAGCGTTCAGCGTGCTGCCGGCGCCGTAGGTGTAGCCCTTCTCTTCGCGCAGGTGGATGAACAAGCGTCCGGTCGGACCGCCGCCAATGATGCGATTCATCACCTGCAGCGCCTCGTAATCCGGATCGGTGCGCGCGATCGCCTGCGTGCCGACGATCAACGTGGTCTGCACGGAATTGGGCCGGCCGATGAAGTGGACCTTCGCACCCGCGAGCGCCGGAGGGTCGGTGACGGCCGGCGCGGCGGCGCCGCTCTTCTTCCACCTGTTGAATTTCGCCTCGATCAGCTTGCGCGCGTCCGCCATCGAGATATCGCCGGCCACCGCCATCGCCGCATGGTCCGGACCGTAGCGGGCGCGATGAAACGCGATCAGCTCGTCGCGCGTCGCGCGATCGAGCGCCGCAATCGACGAGGCGATGCGCGAGGCAGGATGCGTGCCGTAGACGACGCGGTTGTAGGTCTCGGCGGCGAGAAAGTTCGGGTTCGCGCGCTGCTGCGTCAACTGCGCGCGCGTGCGCTGTTTGTAGCGCGCGAGCTCCTCATCGGGAAACGACGGCTGCGTCAACACGTCCGCGGTCACGTCGAGCAATCGCTCGAACTGATCGCTGAGGCTCGAGCCGGCGATCGTCGACTCGATGCTCGCGGCGCCTGCCGTGACAGTGAGGGTCGCGGCCATGACCTCGAGCTGCTGTGACATCTGTTCGGAGGTGCGCGACGCGGTCCCCTCGCGCATCAGCGCCGCGACGAACGTCGCCATGCCGGGTTGATCGGGCGGGTCGTAGTAGCCGCCGGCGCCGGGAATGAAGACTTGAAACGAGATCTGCGGCAGCCGATGATCCTCGAGCACCATCAGGTGGAGGCCGTTCGGCAGATCGGCCTCCACTGGTTTCGGCAGCCTGATCTTCAGGATCTCGTTCGAGACCGGGACCTTGCCTTTCTTGACGACGCCGGCGGTGGGTGACGGTGGCTCCTGTTCGGCGCGAATTGGAGCACTAAAGACACCAAGGACACCAAGGACACCAAGGACACCAAGGA
>DAIUKO010000121.1:10514-12992 GCA_036848175.1 Vicinamibacterales bacterium
GACACCAAGGACACCAAGGACACCAAGGACACCAAGGATATTGTGTCCTTCGCGTCGATCCAGTACCGCGAAGAGAGCGCGGGCGCTCATCACAGCCCTCCTCGTCCCGCCGCCTTGGGACGCGTGACGATGACGCTGCGATTCTCAGGCGTCAGGTACTGCTGTGCGACGCGCTGCACGTCGGCGGCCGTGACCTTCGCGAGCTGGCTGTACCACGTGTTGATGCGGGCCGGATCGTTGTAGGCGAGCGTGTACTCCGCGAGATCGATCGCGCGCGCCAGTGACTGGCCGAGGCGTCCCACGAACTGACGCTGTGCGGTGTTGCGGGCCTTGTCGATCTCCCAGGGCTCGATCGTGCCGCTCTTCACGCGCTCGATCTCGGAATACAGCGCCGCTTCCAGATCGTCGACCGATTTCCCCGGCGTCGGCGTCGCGACGATTCGCAGGAGCCGCGGACCGCGGCTGTCGGGCGCGAACGCCAACGCCGACACGGCGAGCTGTTTCTGCCGCACGACGCTCTCGTAGAACCTGGAGCTGCGCCCACCGGACAGAATCTGTCGCAGGACTTCGATGGCATCGTCGTCCGCGGACAGGCTCGACGGAATGCGGTAGCTGACGTCGAGCCGCGGCAGTCGCGCGAGCGCGTCCTCGAGCGCGAGCCGACGCTCGCCGTTCTGCGGCGGCTGGCGGACGTCGACCGACGGCGGCGCCGGCTGCGCCGGAATCGATTCGAAGTACTTGCGCGCGAGCTCCTCGACCTTCGCGGTGGCGGCGTCGCCGGTCACCGCCATGATCGCGTTGTTCGGGGCGTAGTACATCTGGAAGAAGGCCGCGACATCCTGCGTCGACGCCGCCGTCAGATCCTCCATCGATCCGATCACCGAGTGCTTGTACGCCGGGTTGTCGAAGGCGAGCGCGTCGATCGCTTCTTCGGTGCGGCCGTACGGCTGATTGTCCAACCCCTGGCGCCGCTCCTCCTGCACTGCCTTCCGCTGGTTGTCGAGGTTGTCCTTGACGATGGCCAGCGAGCGCATGCGATCGGCCTCGAGGAACAGCGCCGCCTCCAGCTGATTGGCGGGCATCGCCTCGAAATAGAGCGTGCGCTCCTTGCTCGTCGTGCCGTTCATCGTGCCGCCGTTGCTGAACACCGTGTAGAAGTGCTCGCCCGGGCCGACGTTCTCGGATCCCTTGAACATCATGTGCTCGAAGAGATGCGCGAACCCGGTGCGGCCGGTGCGCTCGTCACGCGATCCGACGTTGTAGACCACGGCGACGGCAATGACCGGCGCGACGTGATCCTCGGCGACGATGAGCCGGAGGCCGTTCTTCAGTTTGGTGTCGGTAAACTTCACCGACGGCGGCGTGATCGCCGTCAGCGTCGTGGCCAGCGCCCACGCGCCGGCGCATGACATGACGAGGCGTCGCACGATCATCGAGGCCTCCCGGCGCTACTTGACCAGACGTCCGCCGGTCACGAAGCGCCGATAGTTGGAAAAGGTTTGCCGCATCCGATAGGACTGCATGCCGCGCACGAGCATCAACGTGTCGATCGACTCGGGCAGCAGGACGACTTCTTCGGGATCGCTGAACGAGAAAGACTTGTAGCGAATCGACGTGTCGAGGCGCTCGATGACCTGGAGGTCGGGGAAGCCGAAGCGGCGATTCCGTCGATCGGGGACGCGGATATCGACCTGCGCGTTGATCCGCTGATCGATCCGCAGCACCTCGAAGGTCGATGCGTCGAGCCAGACGCGGCCGCGGCCGCGGCCCGGCAGGTCGATGCTGTAGCAGCCGTCGCCGCGATCCGATCGCTCGGTCACTTCCGGCTTGCCCGAGCCAAGCTCGCGGAAGTCGAGCATCACCACGTTCTTGTCCTTTCCTTTGCCCGGACCTGCCCACGTGAAGACGTACTTCTCGCGCTGCGCGGGCAGCAGGAAGGTGAGCGGCTCCGACGAGATCGGATTGGGGTCGAGGCAGTCCTGGTCGTCTTTCTTGCGCGGCAGATGTCCGTTGACACGTTTCAACTCACGGACGACTCTCGGTTCCGATGAAGCGTCGCCATCGTCGGCCGCGTCGGACTCGACGCGAAGATCCGATTCGAGCACGCGCGCGAATCCTTCAGGGGTCATATCGGAGCGCACGTACTGGATGATCGTCTTTTCGACGAAGACGATCCGCTGCGCCCGAGCGATGTACTCTTCGACGCGCGCGGCTGCGCGCGCCAGAATCTCGTCGAGATCAACCGGCGAGGTCTGCGCCGTCAGCGCGCCGGCCATGAGGCCGACCGCAGTAGCGAGCATACACGCGAAGCGGCTACGCATTGACGAACCGCTCATCGGCGTACTCGGTGGGATCGGCGAGGCCGGTGTCGACGAACGCATCGTGCCGCTCGCGGCACTTGCTGCAGACGCCACAGTGCACGTGCAGAGAGCCTGGACGGGATTCGGGATTCGGGATTCGGGATTCGATTCGGGATTC
>DAIUKO010000121.1:13092-19309 GCA_036848175.1 Vicinamibacterales bacterium
AATCCCAAATCCCTTCGAGTAGACAGGGCTCATGCACGAGAGCGTCAGTTCGAACGGGACGCCGAGTGCGGCGCCGCGGCGGACGACGTCGGCTTTGCTGCTGTCGGCGTACGGCGCGTCGATGGTCAGCGGATGGGCGAGGCCGAGCGACAGCGCGTGCGCCATCGCGGACCGAAACGCGGGTGTCGCGTCGGGAAACGGATTGTGGCCGAGCGTGCCGAGCACGAGGCGATCGATCCGTGCGGCCGCGCAGAACACGGCGGCTTTACCCAGCAGGATGACGTTGCGGCCGGGAAGGTACACATCCTCGTCGGGTGTGTGATACGCGGGCGGGCGCCCTTCCACCGCCCAGTGCGTCGCGGCGTACACGTCGCGCATGTCGACGGTCAGCGACACGAGCGGGCGCACCCGCGAGCGAAACGGATGCGCCGCGAGCAGCCGCAACACCATCGCGTGCTCGGCGTCTTCCCACGCCAACCCGACGCGGACGTAGATCGGCTGGATCTCGGCGCGTGCGGCTTCTTCCGCTGCCAGCACGGCGCTGTCCAATCCACCCGAGAGCAGCACCGCCGTGACGCTCATGCGCCCGCGATTCTATGACACAATCCGGCCCATGTACTCGGTCACCAAACGAATAGATTTCTGCTACGGACACCGTCTGCTCGACTATGACGGCATCTGCAAGCATCCCCACGGCCACAACGCCGTGGCCGAGATAGAAGTGCGGACCGGCACCCTCGACAACCGCAACATGGTCTGTGATTTCAGCGATATCAAACGCGTGATGAAGGGCTGGATCGACCGGGAGCTCGACCACAAGATGATCCTGCGCCACGACGATCCGCTCGTCGCGGCGCTCAAGACGCTCGGCGAACCGATTTACATCATCGACAGCAATCCGACCGTCGAGCGAATCGCGCGCCTCATCTTCGACAAGGCCGCCGAGCACGGATTGCCGGTCGTCCGCGTCGCTGTCTGGGAAACGCCGACGTCGTTCGCGGAGTACAGAGCGTAGAGATTTGAGGATTTGAGGATTTGAGGATTTGAGGATCTATTGGGATTTGAGGATTTGGGACCTTGCTGCTGCGAACGTCGATCCACAGATTCCCAAGATCCATCGATTCCGAGATAGATCCTCAGATTCCCAAGATCCACAGATTCCCAGATAGATCCTCAAATCCTCAAATCCTTAAATCCTCAAATCTTTCTCGATGTTTCGCCTTTTCGTCTTCGACCTCGACGGCACCCTCATCGACTCACGGCGCGATATCGCTGAGGCCGCTAACCTGCTCCTCCGCGAATGCGGCGCGGAGCCTTTGCCTGAAGATCGCATCGGGCGGATGGTGGGCGACGGCGCGGCGACGCTGGTCGCGCGAGCATTTGCGGCGAGCGGCGTCGAGCGGCCACCGGATGCGCTCGAACGGTTCGTCGCCATCTACGACCGCGCGCTGATCAACCACACGCGCCCTTACGCCGGAGTTCTCGAGGTCCTCGACACGCTTGCCTCTCGCGCCGCGCTGGCGGTGCTGACCAACAAACCGCTCGCCTCGACGCGGCGGATTCTCGCGGGGCTCGACCTCGCGCGATTCTTCGACGAGGATGCGGTGATTGGCGGCGATGGACCGTTTCCGCGCAAGCCGGATCCGTCCGCCCTTCGTCACCTCGCCGCACGCGCCGGAGCTGCACACGGTGACACGCTGCTCGTCGGCGATTCAATCATCGATTGGCGGACGGCGCGGGCGGCGTCGACATCGATCTGCCTGGCGCGCTACGGATTCGGGTTCGAAGGATTTCCGGTGGACGAACTGACCGCGGATGATCGCGTGATCGATCACCCGGGCCAGTTGGCGAGCCTGTAAGGATTCAGTACGATGCGATTTGATCTACTGTCGGGCTTTGATGCGCGTCTTCGGTCACTCAAACGAATTTGTTCCGTAACGTTCGTGGTACGACCATTGCTGAGATAAGCCTGTTCTCGCCCCAGTCACGACCAAGCGAGCGCACAAAAAAAGACGCGTAGAATACCGAACCTATGCCGATGCCACTGACTGAGGGAGGGCATGGACGCTCTACGGGTCTGGTCGAGGTCCTCGACCGGATTCTCGACAAGGGACTCGTGGTCGCCGGCGACGTCAAAGTTTCGCTCGCTGAAGTCGAACTGCTGACCATCCGGATTCGGTTGCTCATCTGCTCGATCGACAAGGCGGAGCAGATCGGCCTCGATTGGTGGAAGTACGATCACCACTTGTCGCCTGGGAAACAGGCGTTGTCGGCGCAGAACGAAGAGTTGAAGAAGCAGGTGCGGGCGCTGGAACGGCAATTGGCGTCGCTGACGCGGCGCAGCCGGGTCCCGGGGGCGAAATAACCCAACCGCGCAGTGGCGACGCAAGGAGTGTCCGATGCCCGTTGAACGTGCAGCCGGTGGTACAAGTCTGATCGACGTCCTCGATCGAGTACTCGACAAGGGGATTGTCATCGACGCGTGGGTTCGCGTGTCACTCGTCGGGATCGACCTGATCACCGTCGAAGCGCGCGTCGTCGTCGCATCGATCGACACCTACTTGAAGTATTCAGAAGCGGTCGGCTCGGTCGGCCCGGTTTCGAAGCCCGCGATCGAGGGCAAGGGGTATGAGGAAGTCATTGCTGAAAACGCCGCCCTCCGGGCTCAGCTCCAGACTAGCTCCACCGGCCGCCGCCGCGCTGGTAGCAGTCGGCGCCGCACGCAGGCCAGCGACAAAGCGTAACGGTTCCGCGCCCTACACCGGCGTTCCGCGCGTCCGTGTCGCCGTCGAAGAGACGTCGACCGAAGAAGCGGAACAGCGCGGGGCGCGCGTCCGTCTGCTCGAAGGCTTCGTCAGCCGCGCCGAAATCGCCGACTGCGCGCAAGTCGCGCTGCAGTGGCTGCGCGACGTCGCCGGCATCAAACAATCAATCTGCCTGATCCGCCCCTCTGGCGAGGGTTCGCTCTTCGTTGTCGGCGCGCAAGGCCTCGGCTCGGCCAGCATGTCCTTCAGCCTCTCGCTCGAGGATTGGAACAATCCGCTGCTCAGCGTCCTCAACCACCGTAAGGAAATCTTCTTTCCCGAGCCGCACTCGGCCGCCGACCGCAAGCGCCGTCCGGCGACGCCGTTCGAGGACGAACCGTTCCATGCCGTGCCGCTCGGCGTGACCGGTTTTTCGGAGGAGCCGTTCGGCCTGCTGCTGCTCGGCGACAGCGCCCCGACCTCTCCCGAACTGCACTGGTTCACCAGCGTCTTCAGCCAGAAGCTGGATCAGATTCTTCGGCAGGAGGCGCTGACCGAAGGGGACCGCCGGCAGGGACGCGAGCGCTCGCTCCTCTACAGCATCATCAACGCGGTCAGCGATCCGATTCTCCTGACGGATACCGAAGGGCGGCTGCTGATCGCGAACAGCCGCGCGCTGACGCTGTTCACCGCGACGGAGGAAGAAAGCGAAGGGCGGCGCAGCGCCGTCCGGATGAACAACATGTTGTTGTCGTCGGCGCTGTCGAGCAAGGCGATCGAGGAAACGGGCGCAACCCGCCGCGAGCTGCTGCTGGTGAACCCGATCGACGGATCCGACCTCGTGTTCGAGCTGCTGAGTACCGTCACCGAGGATCCGCGGCAGGGCAGCGGCGTCGTCTCGATTCTGCGCAACGTCACCGATCTGCGCCGCGCCAGCGAGGAAATCGAAGAGAACTACCGCAAGATGCGCGTCGCCGAAGCGCAGGCGCGCGCCGAGAGCGATCGCCTCAACCTGATCATCGACTCGGTCGCCGATCCGATCGTCGTCACCGATGCCGGCGGTGCGACTTCGCTGATGAACGAGCCGGCGGAGCGGCTGTTCACCATTCCCAAAGGCGCGAGCGCGATCGAACAGCGGTGGGTTCAATCCAACGACGCGCACTTCTCGTCGTTCATCGCCGGGATGCTGGTGAGCGCGGATCAACGCCGCGTCGGCGAGATCGGCCTGGTCGATGCACGCACCGGTGAAGCGATGCCGGTCGAGGCGATTGCCGGCAAGATTCTCTCCGAGCACAGCGAGCTGACTGCGGTCGTCACCATCCTGCACGACCGCCGCGAAGCGATCGAGAAGGCCAAGCTGTACGAGCAGTTGAAGCAGGCGTCCGATGAGCTCGAGCGGAAGATTCAGGCGGCGACCGCCGACATCGCGCAGCAGAACGAGCTGCTGCGTCGCCAGGCGATCGAGCTGGAGCAGGCGTCCGCGTTGAAGTCGCAGTTCCTCGCCAACATGTCGCACGAGTTCCGGACGCCGCTCAATGCGATGCTCGGCTATACCTCGATGCTGCTGCAGGGCGTCGGCGGTGCGATCGAGCCGCCGGTCAAACGGCAGCTCGGGCGGATCGAGTCCAACGGGCGGCACCTGCTGACCATCATCAACGAGATCCTCGACATCTCGCGCATCGAAGCCGGACGCATGCCGCTGCAGATGTCGAAGGTCCGCATCCCCGAGCTCGTCGGCGAGGTGAAGGCTGAGCTCGAGCCGATCATCATGCGCTCGAAGCTGACGATCACGCTGACGCTGCAGAAGGATCTGCCGTCGCTCTACAGCGACCGCCAGAAGGTCAAACAGATTCTCTTGAACCTGTTGAGCAACGCGCTGAAGTTCACGCATCATGGCGGCGTGACGATCACCGCGCGCGCCGAGAAACGGGATCGGACCGTGCAGCTCTCGGTCTCCGATACGGGCATCGGCATCGCGTCGGCTGACCAGGAAAAGATCTTCGAGGACTTCCGTCAACTCGATAACTCCCCGACGCGTGCCTACGGCGGCACGGGCCTCGGGCTGTCGATCTGCCGCCGGCTGGCCCAGATGCTCGACGGCCGTATTTCAGTGCAGAGCCAGATGGGTCACGGCTCGACGTTCACGCTGACTCTGCCGATCAAGGGACGCAGATGACTACGAAGGCGGATTCAACCGGCGACGCGAAAAAAGGCGATCGACCGCGAGTGTTGCTCGTGGACGACTATCCCGATGCCCGCGAGATGTACGCGGAGTACCTGGAATTCTCGGGCTTCGAGGTGGTCGAGGCGGAAAACGGAATGGAGGCGCTGCAGCGCGCGGTCGAGACCTCGCCCGACATCATCCTGATGGACTTGTCGCTCCCGGTCATGGACGGGTGGGAGGCGACGCGCCGCTTGAAGGCGGACAAGCGCACCGCGCCGATTCCGGTCGTCGCGCTGACCGGCCATGCGCTGGCCGGCATTTCCGAAGGCGCGAAAAAGGCGGGATGCGACGCCTTCGTGACCAAGCCCTGTCTGCCCGAAGATCTCGTCAAGGAAATCAGGAAGATTCTCGACGCGCCGGACGCGGCCAACCGGAAAGCCCGCAGGAGCGGCAAATATGCGAAAAGCATCGGGTAGCGCGGCGAAGGGGGACCGGGGCCGCGGCACGATGGCAGCTCGCGGCAAAGCGAGTGTGAAGCCGGGCAAGAAGTCGATCGCGCCGGTGGCCAGTGCGACCAAGCAGAACAGCGTCGGGCGCGTCGCCAAGGCGCCGCGCGAAGGCAAGGCGGTGGAACGGCGCGCGTCGGAGCGGGTACTGCACGGCGGCCGCATCACGCCGACGATGGAGGCCGCGACGAGCGCGAGCCGCGGCAAATACGTGTACTGCATCATCGATGCGCCCGATGCGCTGCGCTTCGGTCCGATCGGCATCGGCGCCGATCCATCCGAGGTCTACACGGTCCACTACAAGAGCCTCGCCGCGGTCGTGTCCGACGCACCGCTCGAAGTGCTCGACTCGACCCGTGAAAACGTGCTCGCCCACGAGCGGGTCAACGAGACGGTGATGCGGGAGCACACCGTCATCCCGATGTCGTTCGGCACGATTTTCAAGACGCGCGAAGACATCGTCGAGCTGCTGCGGTCGGCCGCCGAAGCGTTCGGCGACGTGCTGAACAAGATGCAGAACAAGCTCGAGTTCGGTCTGAAAGTCCTGTGGGATCGCGACCAGGCGATCCGCGAGGTCGAGAACGACGACGAAGACATCAGCCGGTTGAAAAAGGAAATCTCCGGCCAGAAGGGTCCGACCTACTTCGCGCGGATGCAGTACGGCCGCCTGATCGATTCGGCGCTGCAGACGCGGTCCGAACGCAACGTCGCCGACATTCTCGAACAGCTCCGGGAAGTGTCGGTCGCGTCGCGCATCAACAAGCCGATCGGCGACAAGATGATCATGAACGCCGCGTTCCTCA
>DAIUKO010000122.1:0-19292 GCA_036848175.1 Vicinamibacterales bacterium
TGCACCTGGTCGCGCCCGGCTGGAACGTGATCGGCGGCGGCGAGCCGGTGCTGCCCGGCGTTTCGATCGGTCACAACGAGTCCGCCGCGTGGGGGCTGACGATCTTCGGATCGGACAGCGAAGACCTCTACGTCTACGACACGAACCCGTCGAATCCGAATCAGTACAAGTACCGCGGCACGTGGGAAGACATGCGCGTCGTCGCCGACACGATCCCAGTGAAGGGGCAGTCGCCGGTGGCGGTGGAATTGAAGTATACGCGTCACGGTCCGGTGCTGTCGGAGGACAAGGCGCATCACAAGGCCTACGCGCTGCGCGCCGCGTGGATGGAGATCGGCGCGGCGCCGTACCTCGCGAGTCTCCGGATGGATCAAGCGAAGAGCTGGCAGGAATTCGTCGACGCGTGCAGCTACTCGCGGATCCCGTCGGAGAACATGGTCTGGGCCGATCGCCAGGGCAACATCGGGTATCAGGCGGTCGCGATCACGCCGCTGCGGCCGAACTGGTCCGGACTCGTGCCGGTTCCCGGCGACGGACGCTACGAGTGGAACGGCTTCCTGCCAATCACCGCGCTGCCGCACGTCGCGAATCCGGAGAAGGGGTATTTCGCGACTGCCAACAACTATCTGTTCCCGCCGGATTTTCCCTACAAGGAAGCGCGGCACTACACCGGCGCCGATCCATTCCGCGTGTCGCGTATCAGCGAAGTGCTCGGATCAGGTCGATTGCACACCGTCGCCGACATGATGCGCCTGCAGAACGACAACGTCTCGCTGCCGGCGCGCAGCCTGGTCCCGCTCCTTCGAGAAGTGACCGCCGGTTCCGATGCGGCCAGGAAATCTCGAGAGATGCTGCTTGCGTGGAACTACAGCGTCGACGCCGATTCCGTCGCTGCCGGCATCTACGAGATGTGGCAACGGCGGCTGACGGCGAACATGCGGAATCTGGTCGTGCCGAAGGAGGCGCAGTCGTTCGTCGGGCAGCCGAGCATGAAGCGTGTGATCGACTGGCTGAACGCGCCGGACGGCCGATTCGGCCCCGACCCGCAGAAAGGACGCGACGAAATCCTCGTGCGCAGCCTGACGGAAGCGGTCGATGAACTGGCGAAGAAGCTCGGCCCGGACATGAACGCCTGGCGCTGGGGCCAGGAAAAATATCACCACGCGCTGATTCGCCATCCGCTGGCCGACATCGCGACGCCTGACGCGCGCGCGAAGCTGAACGTCGGTCCGTGGCCGCGCGGCGGCGACAGCTTCACGGTGAGCGCGACCGGCAACGCCGACAATCAGACGTCCGGCGGGTCGCTCAAGATCATCGCGGACACCGAGAACTGGGACAACTCGCTCGGACTGAACAATCCAGGACAGTCGGGCGATCCCGACAGTCCGCACTACCGCGATCTCTTCGAGATCTGGTCGCGCGGCCGCTACTTCCCGATCTTCTACTCGCGGGCGAAGGTCGATTCGGTGGCGGAACAGCGTCAGACGCTTCAACCGATGCCGTCCTCAACCGCCAGCCGTCCGCATTAGAGCGCCACTCGAGTCCCGACTGAAGTGGCGCCTCGCTGGGGAGTGAAGCGGGACTTCGGTTACACGCCCTCGTCGGCCGACGGACCGTAGATCGCGGGCACCGGGATGTTGTTGAGGCGCAGGTAGACGCTCAGTTGACCGCGGTGATGGACGGTGTGATACAGCACGAAGCTGCGGAACGCGGCGATGCGCGGCATGGAGAACATCTCGTGACCGCCGCGCTTCAACGTCCACTGCGCCAGCAGCTCGGGGTCGCTCTTGTCGAGCCACGCGCGCGTCCGCTTGATCGTCTCGTCGAACGTCTCGAGAATCTCGTGGCGTGAAGTCTTGGCCTGCAGGTTCGGCGGCGCCGACGCCAGATCGAAAAACGGCTCGTTCAGGATATTCCCGCCCCAGTTCGGCAGGTTCGCGAGATGCGTGGCGAGGCCGCCCATCGACATCGATCGATCGTGCGGTTTCCACGACAGCTTGTCGTCCGGCACTCGTTCGAGCAGCTTCCGCGTCGTGCCCATTTCGTGATCGAATTCCGCCAGCAGTCCGTCCTTGATCGCCATGCGCCGTAGTGTAACGCGTGCAGCGCTGGTCGCGTGCGCGCTGCTGGTGACGACGACGTGCCGTGAAGCGCCGCCACCGCCGCTGCTGGTGCCGGACGTGTCCGGCACGTACGTCGTGCCGGAACTGTCAGCGCCGGTGCAGGTGGTGCGCGATCGATGGGGTGTGCCGCACATCTACGCGCAGACCGCCGACGATCTCTTCATCGCGCAGGGATTCGTGCAGGCGCAGGATCGGCTCTTTCAAATGGATCTGTGGCGGCGATCGGTTCAGGGCCGGCTGTCGGAAGTCCTCGGTCCGAACTTCGTCGAGCGCGACGCGATGACGCGGCGCATGCAGTACCACGGCGATCTCGAGGCGGACTGGGCCAGTTACGGCGCCGACACGAAATCGATCGCCGCCGCATTCGTCATCGGCATCAACGCGTGGGTGGGGCTGGCGCGCCAACGGCCGCCCGAAGCCTTCGTCGCCGCCGGATGGAAGCCGGCCTTCTGGTCGCCGGTCGACCTGTTGAACCGGACCGACGCGTTCGTCGAAGGCGGCGACGCGATCGGCAAGATTCGCCGCGGCGGGATGAGCGACGTGATCGCCGACGCGCTCCGCAGCGTCGGCGCGCCGCCGTTCTTTGCCGGCGGCGGGCCGATCGATCCGGACCTCGTGGCGCTCGGATCGATCGGCCGCGCCACCGCCACGCGGTCCGGCTCGCTGTCGCTCGCCGAATCGGGGCGCAGGCTGGAACATCCATCGCGCCGCTATCTCGTCCACCTCAGCGCGCCCGGCTGGAACGTCATCGGCGGGACGGCGCCGTGGCGGCCGGGCGTCGCGATCGGTCACAACGAGCACATCGCGTGGGGCATGACCGCAATCGAGGCCGACACGCTGGACGTCTTCACAGACGACGCGGACCGGTTGACCGGCGCGTTCAAGGAATACATCGTGGTCAAAGGGCGCGCGACGCCGTTCACCTTCGATCGCACATACGCCGCGCACGGCGTGATCATCGCCTCGGATCTCGAGCACCGGTCCGTATTCACGGTGAGATGGAGCGGCACTGAAGCGGGGACGGCGCCGGAGCTGGCGTCGCTGGCGATCGATCGCGCGACGACATGGGCGGAGTTTCGCGACGCCGTCGCGCGATGGAAGATGCCGGCGAGGCGAATCGTCTACGCCGACACCGCCGGCAACATCGGATTTCAGGACGCCGCGCTCGTCCCCATCCGCCGTGCCGGCGAATGGATCGGGCGGCGAACCGCGGAAGATCTGCCGCACGCGTTCAATCCGCGCGGCGACGCGATCACCGCCGCGGACGCGCGCGGCAACCATCGTTCAACCGCGGGCAGGCAGGCGCTGTTTGCCCATCCACTCGCCGTCACCGCCGCCAGGCGCCAGCGATTCGACATCGGTCCGCTCGCGCGTCCCGTCGACGATGACAGCCCGTTCCGCGCCGTGCTCGACGTGAACGACTGGGATCGCTCGCGCGCGGTGAATGCGCCCGGTCAGTCGGAATCGCCGGCGAGCCCGCATTTCTCCGATCTCGCGACCGCGTGGTCGTCGCATGAGCTCGTGCCGCTCGTGTTCAGTCGCACCGGAGTTCAGGCGAACGCAGAATCGACGATGACGCTCGTCAATCACGCCACGTCGGCCGCGCCTCGACCGCGCTGAGGAAATCCTTCGTGACCGCCGGATCCCCGTCGTTCTTCGCGGGCGTGAGCTTCAGGATCGTGCAGAGAAAATCGTAGATGTGGATGTTCTCGAGCGGCGCCACGACGATGCCGCGGCGGACGCGCGGTCCGGCGGCGACGAACAGTCCGTGCATCGATCGTAGCTGTGGATCGTATCCGTGCGCGCCGTTGCGAGCCATGGCGTCGGGCCGGCGCGCCGCCTCGCGCTCGTGCGTCGTCACCGTCCAGCCTTCGTCGAGCACGCCGACGATCGGCGTGATGCGTGGGTTGCTGCCGTAGTGAAATCGCGCCGGCAGTTCTTCGCGCTTGTAGATCGCGAGGTGCGGATTGCGGCCGTGCAGCTGGCGGTAGATCGGATCGAGGAGTCCGGGATACGGACGCAGCTGCAGGAAGGCGCCGAACTCGACGAAGTCGATCGCGTCGAGATCGATGTAGTCGTCGAGGAAGAGGACCCGATCGGCCGGCGTCGGCGTCATGCCGTGGTCCGAGACGACGACGATCGTCGTGCGATCGTCGAGACCGAGGCGCCCGATGCCGGCGACGATCTGGCCGAGCGCGTCATCGAGCCGCGACACCGCCGCTTTCAACTCGCGCGATTCTGGTCCACTCTCGTGTCCGGCATGATCGACATCGCTGAAGTACATCGTCAGGAACGAGGGACGAAGATCGGCCGGCAGCGCCAGCACGGCGAGCACTTCCTGCACCCGTTCCGCCGGCGTCAAGGTGTCGTCGAAGCGGGCCCACGCCGTCGGCCGCACGCCGCCGATCGGCGCTTCGCTTCCGGGCCATGAGAGCGGCGCCGCCCGCCGCCCCTGACGTTCGGTGGTGACCCAAATCGGCTCGCCTCCCCACCAGCGCGCTTCCCGCGCCGTTGCCGCCGACATCGAGAAGCGCTCGGGATAGGCGAGGTCGTCGATCGTGTTCTGCACGATGCCGTGATGATCCGGATACAGCCCGGTCACGATCGTGTAGTGATTCGGAAACGTGAACGTCGGAAACGAGGGAATCAGCTCCGCCGCGCGCACGCCGCGAGCGGCGAGCGCTCTCAGATTTGGCGCCGGCTCGCGATCGATGTAGTCCCATCGCCAGCCGTCGAACGAGATGAGGAGCAGGATCGAATCGGGAGGCGCCGCGCGCTGCGCGCCGAGCGTGACCGCCGCGATGACGATCGCGACGAAGATGCGAGCCGCACCTTTCACTTAGCGGCTCGATTGGACTGTACGGGTACTACCACACAACAAGCCTCGGACGACGATCCTGGGCCGCGACAACGGAGCGGCCCTCCAGAGACTCGAGGAGCGACGCCACTAGTTGATGACGCTGTCGGACGGAGGAGCAGGGGTCGCGATATCGATGGTGCGCACCGGACTCGTGATGATGACGCCGTCACCGCCGAGCGCGAACTCGATGTGGAAGCCGATGTGGATGCTGCGCAGCTTCAGGAAACTACCGCCGAGCGTGCAGCCGGCGAGACGCGCGCGCGTGAACTCCGGGAAGAACTCACCGCCGCGGACCATCACCTCGGCGTTCGCCGTCGAGATGACGATGATCTCGTAGACGCTGTGCCTGGTGCGCACCGTCACGCGATCGAGCGCCGTCAACTGATCGATCTGGATTCCGTCGTGCCACGGATAGGTCTGCCACGCGCTGAGCACCGCCGAGGCAGGCACCGCCGAATGACGGATCGTGGTCGAATCCATTGACCGCTATGGCTATTGTAGCGAATTTATTTGACGCGGTGGCAGTGATAACAGCCCAGCGCGTGGTGCGAGCGATTGTAATCGTAGGTCCGGGTGAAGTCGTATGCAGGCCTGCGCAGCAGACGCGCCATCCCCGGCATGATCACTTCGCGCATGTAGCCCGCCTTCGTCTGCTTTTCCGAATCGGCCAGATACCCGTAGATGGCGTTGCGCATCTGCGCGTCCATGCCGCCGCCGTAGGCCTCCCAGCCGCGCTCCTTCACGTCGGGCTGCGGCAACGCCGCGACCGCCGGCATCTTCCACTCGAGTCTCGCCGCGCCGGCGCCGTGACATGTCTCGCACGTCACGCGATCGGGACCGCCGACGATTCGGCCGAGCGCGCCGCGCGCCCACGGCATCACATCCAATTCCATGAACCGGACGATGTCGTCGCGGCTGCGTTTCACGCCATTCGGCTCAATCGCATCGTCGGCCGCAAAGGCAACCGGCGCCACCTTTCCGTGAAACCCGACGACGACCGCGACCATCGCGACGAGGATCGCGAGGAAGCCGGTGAGCGCCGGCCGATACTCGCTGACCGGCGGTCGCGGCTCCCACGCGAGCGCCGCGCGAACCTCCTCGCTACTGGTCAACGTCTCCTGCGCGCGCGGATCGCCGGACAGCAACTCGAGGAGCGCCGCGAGCTGCGCGCCGCGGCGAATGCCGGTCAGGATCAGCGGCGCCGCGCCGCGCCTTCTCGCGTAGACGATCAGCGTCGAGGTGCCGAGCAGTCGATCGAGCCGCGATTCGCTGCGCTGGACGTCTCCGACGTCATGAAGGACGAGGTCCTCGACGCGGGGCGTCGTCCCGCGAATCACGCGCGCGAGACGGAAGTCGGTGAGGAAGTACTGTTCGCCGGACAGAAGCGCGCGAAACCGCAGGGGACGGCCGCTCCAGAGCAGCCGTTCCCATGGCAGTGGTGCGCTCACGAAGACCTACGATGGCTTGCTGAAGTTGACCTTCGGTACCTGCTTCGCGTCGGGCGGCACCTGGAAGTACGGATATTCCTTGAAGCCGAACAGCTTCGCGGTGACGTTGGCGGGGAACTGGCGGCGCGCGGCGTTGTAGTCCTGCACCTTCTCGTTGTAGCGCATGCGCTCGACGGCGAGGCGGTTCTCGGTGCCCGACAATTCGTCCATCAATCGATTGAACTGCTGGTCGGCTTTGAGCTGCGGATAGTTCTCGACGACGGCAAGCAGCCGACCGAGCGCCGAGGTCTGCTGATTCGCCGCTTCGATCTTCTGTTCGGGCGACTGCGCCGCCAGCAGCCGCGATCGTGCGTCGGCGATCTCCTTGAACACGCCCGACTCGTGCGACGCGTAGCCTTTCACGGTTTCGACCAGATTGGGAATCAGATCGTTGCGACGCTGCAGCTGGTTCTCGACCTGCGCCCACTGCGCTTTGATCGCCTCTTCCTGTGAGACGAACTTGTTATACGAGCAGCCCGCGAGCGGCATCGCCGCGGCGCTCACGAGCGCGAGACCGATCAGCCGAAGCGCGGTTCTTCGCATCATCTTCATAAGGGCAATCTTACCAACTCGCGCCGCCGCCGCCGCCGCCGCTTCGTCCACCACCGAACCCACCGAACCCGCCGCCGAACCCGCCGCCGCCGAATCCGCCGCCGCCGCCACCGAAGCCGCCACCACGCCAGCCGCCGCCGAACGGCCCGACGCCGCTCGACCATCCGCTCCACGGACCGCCGCCCCAGTAACCTCTGCGGCGCCGGCCGGGTCCGCCGCCGATGCGGCTGATGATCAGCACGGCGACGAAGATCAACAGGATGACGCCGAACCCGACCGGCGTGCCACCCTCGCGCGATCGGCGCGCCTCAGTCGGGACGCTCACGCCGTCGAGCGTGACGCCTCGCGCCTGCGCGATACGGCCGACGAGACGTTCGACACCGGCGCGCAGGCCCTCGCCGTAACGGCCCCGGCGGAATTCCGGCGCCATGATCTCGCGGCTCGTTTCGCCCGAGAACCCGTCCGTGACGAACTCTTCGAGGCCGTAGCCGACTTCGATCCTGACCTTCCGTTCTTTCATGGCGAGCACGATCAAGATGCCGTTGTCTTTGCCCTTCTCGCCGATCCCCTTCCCGTGGTTCTCGAACAGCTTGACCGCGTACTCACGGATGTCACCGTATGGCTCGTAGGTCGGGACCGTCGCCACGACGACGACGTCGCCGGTCTTTTCCTTGAGCGCGCGCGACATCCGATCGATTTCCGCGGCGTTCGCGGCGTCGATGACGTGCGCGATGTCGTTGACCGGCTGGGTGAGTTCCGGAAGATCGGCCGCGAGAACAGGCCCGCCGAAGCCGGACACGACGGACCAAAGAAAAAGGGCAATCGCGGGCCAACGGCGAACGCGCAGCGTCCGGTCACCAGCGACTGTCGACCAATGACCGACGACCAACGACCGATGACGGCCGACCATCAACGCCATTTGTCGATATACGTGACCAGCTTGTCGACCGCGTCGAGATAGGCTGGAAAGAGGCGGTCGGCGTCCTGCGACGAGATCTCGCGCGGTGCGGCAAGCGCCACGATCTCCCCAATCACGCCACCGGGCACCGCAAGCTGCCGTTCGGCATGCCGTGCGATCGCGGCGGGATCGTGCGACGGCTGCCGATCGAGGCGCGCGAGGCTCGACAGCAGCGCGGCGAATGCCGGCGCGGACTGTTCGATCAAGAGCGCCACGGCGTCGGCGCGCCCGCGCGTCTCGAGGAATCCTTCGCGCAGGTGGAGCAGGTGGCTGCGGGCCTGCACTTCGACGGCGCGGCGCAAATCGGCGGCGTCGACGGCCATCCCCTCGAACGGGTTGCGGCCGGCGACGAGCGTGTGGTCGGCGATGATCGCGCCGAACTCGAGCGGAAAGGCGTCGAGCGATCGCGCAAACTCGTGCGCCGCGAGGACGAGCGGCGTGGCGAGCCCCGCGTCGTGCCACGCGGCGACGCGCCCGGCGCACGCGCGCAGATCGTCGCCGGTCAGCGTCTCGACCATCGCGATCGTCTGCACGCCCGCGGCATCGTCGTGGGCGTGACCATGCCCGCTGTGCGTGTCGTGCGGGTGTGCGGCCCGCGTCGTCTCGCGCGTGCGCTCGCCATATGCGACGAGCGACTGCAGCCGCGCGCCGAAGATCCCGCGCAGATCCTTTTCCAACGTCTCGACGGCCGACGAGGTCTGCATCGGACCATTGTAGATAGAATGAAGCCCGATGCGTTTGCGCGAGCTGAACGTCGGGTGCTTTGGCGGCGGCACCGGTCTGCCGAGCCTGCTCGGCGGTCTGAAGCGGAATCCGTGGCTCGATCTCAACGCCGTCGTCACGATGTTCGACAGCGGCGGCAGCTCCGGACAATTGCGCGACGAGCTCGGGGTGCTGCCGCCGGGCGACATCCTGAAGTGCGCGCTGGCGCTGTCGCGAAACGCGCGCGAGGCGCGGCGCGTCCTGCTCGCACGGCTGCCGACGCTCGAGCACGCCCGGCTCGGCGGCCACACCGGCGGCAACCTCCTGCTCTCGATGATGCAGCGCTACAGCGGCGACTTCCTCGACGCGATCGACGGTCTGCGCGCGCTGCTCGGCTGCAACGGCCGCGTCTGGCCGGTCAGCGTGCAGGCGGCATCGGTGTGCGCGGAGTACGGCGACGGCTCGGTCACGCGCGGGGAAGTCGAAGTCGATGCGCTGCAGTCGTCCGGCCGGTTCGTCCGGCGCATCTGGCTCGAGCCGCCGGTATCGATTCATCCGGCCGTCGCCAAAGCCATCTCCGAATTCGACGCGGCGATCATCGGGCCCGGCAGCTTCTACACGAGCCTCATGCCGATCTTTCTCGTTCGCGGCGTCGCCGAAGCGCTCGCGAACATGAAAGGACCGATCATCCTCATCGCCAATCTTCTGACCGAGGGACGCGGCATGCTCGGCTTCACCGCCGCCGACGCGGTGGCGCGGATCGAAGAGGCGATTCACCGTCAGGTCGACGTCGTCATCACCAACATGAAGTGGCCGTCGCCCCAGGTGCTCGGCCGCTACGGGCTCGAGCACAAGGAACCGCTCGCGCTTGGCGATCTCCCCTCGCACTGCGAGCTCGTCGGCGGCGCATTCTGGACCGGCGACATCGCGCGCCACGATCGTCCGCGCCTCGCCTACGCGGTGTGGAGTGTGCTCTCGCGTCGACTGCTCGTCGACGATTGAATCGCTTGTCGCCTATCGAGAAGGCCGCGCGATCAGCTCGGTGACGGTGTAGATCCGCCCGCCTTTCATCACACGGCGGACGTCGCGCGTGTTGCGGATGTCCTGCAGCGGGTCGCCGCCGATGAAGGTGAGGTCGGCGCGCTTGCCGACTTCGATCGTGCCGAGCTCGTCGGCCAGGCCGAGCGCGCGCGCGGCGTTGATCGTCGCGCTCTGCAGCGCCTGGAACGGCGTCAGCCCGGCGTGCACGTATTCTTCGAGCTCGACGTGCAGGCTCAAACCGTACGGAACCGTCGGCGCATCCGTGCCGGCGACGATCGTGCCGCCGGCAGAGACGATCGCCTTCAACATCGTTTCCAGCGGCTTCAGCGACGCATCGAGCCGCCGGTCTGCGCGCTTCATACCGAGGTCGGCGAGCATCAGGACGACCGGTCTCGGATACAACGCGAAGCGCTTGTCGGTGAGGAGATCCTTGTCTCCGGTCGCGCGCGCGATGAACGCGCCGTGAATGCCGACTGCCGGCGTGAACGCAATCCCCGACCTGGCGATCAGATCCACGACGTCCTTGTAGGCGACGCCGTTCGCGCTCATCCTCGGCGAGTAGCCGCGCCGGCTCGTGCCCACCAGATCTTCGAGGCCGTCGATGCCGAAGCCGACCGCCGGGAACAGCTCGTGCGACGTCACCGGGAGGCCACGCAGGTGGGCGTATTCGACGACGCGCTTCTGGAAACGATCCGGCAGTCGCACGCCGGTCTCGAAGAAGTCGGACCCGAGCACGGCGGCGCGTTCGAGCGCCGCGTCGAGCTGGTCGTCCGACGTGATTGACACGCCGCCCGGCTCGTAGACTCGTGCACCGTCGAGGAGATCGCCCGCCATGAAGACACGCGGGCCGGGACGCCGTTCCGACTCGAACGACTCCCGCATCTCGAGGCCGTCGTACGGATTGATCCCCGGAATCCGCACGGTGGTGATGCCGTAGGCGAGCATCAGCCGGCCGAAGCTCGAGCCGTACTCGCGCGAATAATGCGCCTGCATCTCCACGAGCCCGGGCATCACCGTTTCGCCGGCTGCATCGACCACCATTCCGACATGCAGATCGTCACGATGAGCCGACAGCTCGGTGATGATCCCGTTCTCGACAACGATGTCCGATTCGCTGCGCAGACCTTCGAACACGCTGTCCAGCACACGGCCGGCGTGAACGACGACGCGCATCGGCGGCGCGCTGCCTCTCCAGGACATCTGGATCGGGATGCGATCGCCGCTGCCGCCGCCGGCAGGCACGCGCTTGAACCCGTTCGGCGTCAGATACACCAGGTGCCGCGAATCGCCGACCCAGCTCGGCGCCTCGGGAAAATCGTCGGCGATTTCAATCGGTGGAGCGGTCGGCCCGGCGCTGGCGTCCACCGGCACGCTCCACAGCCGGCCGCCGCTGACGAACGCCATCTGGAACCCGTTCGGCGACCACACCGGCCCGTTGTGCAGCCGATCGCCGGCGGAACGATCGGGAAACACCACCGACGACAACATCGCGTTCGGATCGAATCGATGAACGAGCACCTGATTGAGACCTTCGCGGAAGCGAATCGAGAACGGAAACAGCGCAGCGGCGGCGACGCCGTTCTGATCGGGCGCCCAGGTAGGACGTCCGATTCCGGCGCCGCTCGACAGGCTTGTCATCGGAATCTTGTGCTCGTCTGGGCGGAGCGTCGCGATCTGAACCGTGCGGCCGTCGACGACGTAGGCGATGTGCGCGCCATCGGGCGACCACGCGGGTCCGGACACGGCGCCGACCTTCGTGATTTGCACCTCTTCGTTCGTCGTGAAGTCGTGGATCCAAAGGTCCATGCCGCCGGCGCGGTCCGACGCAAAGGCGATCTTCGAGCCGTCGGGCGCCCATGCCGGATCGAGCTCGACAAACGAGTCCTCGGTCACGCGATACGGCACGCCGCCGAGTGGAAGAATCCAGACATCACCCACCGCCACGAACGCGATCGACTGGCCGTTCGGCGCGACCACGGGGCTGACGATGCCGTTGACGCGCTGCGGTTCGGTGATGTCGAGCGGACGATGCGCGATCGTGTAGGTGGAGCGCTGCAGCGTGACGTTCGCCCTGAAAGGAATATCAGTGATCGTGTCGCCAAGGATCGATCGACGTTTGATGTGGCCGTCGGCGGTGTAGAGGATGTCGTTGCGACTCAGCCACTGAGGCCGGAACGGAAAGACATCTTCCTTCTTCGAGACCGGCTGTCCGCCGATATGCAGTCCGTCGATGCTCGCGTAGGCCAGCTGCTGGTTGCTCCGGCCGCACGCCGGTGCAAACGGCAACGCGATGTCCTTGGCGAGCAACACCAGCCGCTCCTGCCCCTGCGCGCCGACCGCGTACAACCCCGGCGCCCCTGGCGGCGCCGGTACCGCGCCGGTGCGATTGTCCGACGACACGAAGAGGACATCGTCGTCGCTCGGTGAGAAACACGGCATCCAGCCGTCACGCCTGCTGACCGGCATCACGTCTCCCGTCGCGACGATCACCTGCCAGATCGTGGACACGCCGCCGGCGCGATCCGATGAGAAAACGATCCGCTGTCCGTCGTGCGACCAATCCGGTTCCCGATCGTCGAAGACGCCCGTCGTGACGCGCTTCGGGACGCCGCCTTGTCGCGGCATCGTGTAGATGTGCCACGTCCCGTCGTCGTAACCCTGGAACGCAATCGATTCGCTGTCGGGCGACCAGGTTGGTTGACGCGCTTCGAAGAGGTCCGGGGTGATTCGTCTGGCCTCGCCGCCGCGCGCGGGGAGGAGCCACAAGCTGCCGAGGAGATCGATCGCGATCCACCGGCCGTCGGGCGACGCCGACGCCGCCATCGACGTGCCTTCGGTGAGCGTGACGTCGATCGTGCGTGTGGTGAAGGCGTCCTGGGCTGGGGCGACGCGCGGGTCGGCCCCGACGAGCGCGGCCGCTGCACCCACGGTCGGGGCGGACCCGTGCGTCCGCCCCGAGACGACGACTGCGATCGCCGCCCACAGGACGAACCGTCCGAATCTCATTTCCTGGAACGTGTGGTTTTCTGTTTCGAGCCGGTCTTCGCCGTTGTTCGTTTCTTGGACTCTGGCGCTGCGCGTTTGGCTTTCAGCGCGGCCGCGCGCTCGATGATCTTGGCGAGCATGGCGCCCGCTTCACCGCCCTGCGCCGGCCGGTGCGACACCCATACCGCCGGCGTGTCTTCGGCGAGGATGTCTTCGAAGTCGCCCTCGCTCTTCACGCTCTTCGGCGCGAACTCCGTGATATCGACGTCGCCGGCCCACTCGTCCCGATGCTTGATCAGCAACCAGCTTCGATCGCCGCCACCGCGCGACCCGGCGTAACGTCCGCCGGTGCGGACGAGGACCCACGAGCCTTTGAGCTTGTAGCCCTTCAGCGTGAACTTGAGATCGCCTTTCTTCAGCGCCGCGTTGACGTCGTCGACCTGCGGAACCCACGTCCCGACATCCCACAGCATGACGATGCCGGCGCCGTAGCCTTCCGGGATGACGCCTTCGAAGTCACCGTACGCGACCGGATGATCCTCGACCTTCATCGCGAGACGCTTCGTCTTCGGATCGAGCGACGGACCTTTCGGCACGGCCCAGGAGAGCAGCACGCCGTCGTGCTCGAGGCGGAAGTCGTAATGCAGATGGCTGGCGAGATGTTTCTGAACGCAGAAAAAGTGCTCCGTCCCGTCGGTCTTCTCGACTGTCCCTTCGGGTTCGGGCGTCTTCTTGAAATCGCGTTTCCGCTTGTATTCCTCGAGTGCCATGTCAGTTCACGTTTCCCATGAGCCGTTTGATTGGCGGCGTCAGCGCGAACATGATGAGGCCTACGCCGATGCCCACCGCCGCGATGAGGCCGAAGAGCGTCGTCAACGCCATCGATCCGTAAAGCGCGGCGAGGCGGCCGCCGATGAAGTTGCCGACCGAGATCCCCAGGTACCAGAGGCCCATCATCAGGCCGGTGACGCGCATCGGCGCGAGCTTGGTCACCGCGCTCATGCCGACCGGACTGAGTGAGAGCTCGCCGAAGGTGTGAAGCAGATAGGTGACGACGAGCCACCACGGCGAGACCTTGACGCCAGCGGCCGACAGGTCCGCGGCGACGGCCACAACGGCGAATCCCGCGCCGACAAAGAGGAGGCCGATGCCGAATTTCGCCGGACTCGACGGCTCGCGCGATCCGAGACGGAGCCACAGCCACGCGAACGCCGGCGCGAACGCGATGATGAAGAGCGGCTGCAGCGACTGGTAATAGCTGCTCGGGAACTGCCACCCGAGGATTTCCGTCCGCGTGGCGCGATCGCCGAAGAGATTCAGCGTCGATCCCGCTTGCTCGAACTCGGACCAGAAGATCATCGACGCGAGGAAGAGCACGCCGATCGCGAACAGCCGCTTGCGTTCGGCCGGTGTCCAGTCGCCGCCGTAAAACAACCACCCGAAGAAACCGAGCATGACGAGGAGCAGGAAGTAGCCGGCGCCGTCGGAAATCTGTCGCGCGGATATCGGCACGATGCCGGTGTAGATGCCGACGGCAAGGGCGGCAACGACCAGGATTGTCGCAATGCCCCAGGCGGTGACGCGCCGCCGCAGCTTCGCCGCCGCCGCGGCCGATTCGGCGGGCGCTGGATAGAGGCCGGCGTCGCCGAGGTACTTGCCGCCCAGCACGTACTGCACGATGCCGAGCGTCATGCCGACGCCGGCCGCCGCGAATCCGACGTGCCAGTTGACGCGCTGACCGAGGTATCCGCACACCAGCGGCGCGATGAACGCGCCGAGGTTGATGCCCATGTAGAAGATCGAGAAGCCGGCATCCCGCCGCTGATCGTGCGGCCCGTAGAGAAAACCGACGATCACGCCGACGTTGCCTTTGAGAAGGCCGGTGCCGACGACGATGAGCGTGAGGCCGATGTAAAACGTCGTCAGCGACTGGAACGCCATGCTGAAGTGGCCGCACGCGATGATGATGCCGCCGTACAACACCGCGCGCCGCTGACCGATCAGGCGATCCGCAATCCAGCCGCCCGGCAGGCTGGTCATGTAGACCATTGACGTGTAGAGGCCGTAAATCGCCCCCGCGACTCCGGTGTCGAATCCGAGGCCGCCCGCGGCGACCGGCGCCGTCATGAAGAGGATGAGCAGCGCCCGCATGCCGTAGTAGCTGAAACGCTCCCACATCTCGGTGAAGAAGAGCGTCGAGAGCCCGCGCGGATGACCGAAGAAGGCGCGATCGTACTGAGGCACGTGTGTTGCCGGTAGGGCCATGCTGCCCGGAAGAATACAATGATTCCATGCGCGCGGTTCTGATCAGCACCTACGACATGGGGCGTCAGCCATTCGGCCTCGCGTCCCCTGCGGCATGGCTGCGCGCCGCCGGATGGGATGTGACGTCGGTCGACGCCGCGAAGGAACAGCTCGACCCGGCGACGCTGTCGTCAGTGGATCTCATCGCGTTTCATCTGCCGATGCACACGGCGACGCGGCTCGCGGCGCCGTTGATTACCAACGCGCGGCGCGTGAACGCGTCGGCGCGGATTTGTGCGTACGGGTTGTACGCGCCGCTGAACGCCGAGTGGCTGCGATCGATCGGCGTCGACGCGATCTTCGGCGGCGAGTTCGAAGAAGAATTAACGGCGTGGGCGGGCTCGTCCTTCGACAGGCTGAGGACGAGCGAGTCAGGGACGCGGGGCGCGTCGAGCGCATCCCACCGGGAACCGCTCTCGAGCCCACCGCACCCCAAGGTACCGCGCATCCATTTTCTCGTCCCCGATCGATCGGGGCTGCCGCCGCTGTCCCGCTACGCCACGCTGCAGCTTCCCGACGGGACACGACGACTGGTCGGCTACACCGAGGCGAGCCGCGGCTGCAAGCATCTGTGCCGGCATTGCCCCATCGTGCCGGTCTACAACGGGCAGTTCCGCGTCGTGCCGCCGGATGTCGTGCTGGCGGACATCGAGGCGCAGGTCGCGGCCGGAGCGCAGCACATCACCTTCGGCGATCCGGATTTCTTCAACGGCCCGACGCACGCCATGCGCATCCTCGACAGGCTGCACGCGGCGCATCCCTCGGTGAGCTACGACGTGATCATCAAGATCGAACATCTGCTCGCGCATCGCGATCTGCTGCCGCGTCTGACCGCGACCGGCTGCGCGTTCGTGACGAGCGCCGTCGAGTCGCTCGACGATCGCGTCCTGGCACGGCTCGACAAGGGCCACACACGCGCTGACTTCGTCGAGGCCGTCCGGCTGTGCCGCGACGCCGCCATCACTCTGATTCCGACGTTCGTGGCGTTCCATCCGTGGTCGACGCTCGACAGCTACTGCGATCTGCTGGACACGATCGCCGATCTCGATCTGGTCGGCCACGTCGCGCCGATTCAACTCGCGATTCGTCTTTTGATTCCGGAGGGATCGAGACTGCTCGAGCTCGACGAGATGCGCCGCCGCGTCGGCGCATTCGACCCGGTGACGCTGACCTATCGCTGGACCCACGCCGACCCGCGCGTCGATGCGCTGCACAGCGACGTCGCCGAGATCGTCGGCGCGAGGCCGAGGGCCGATCGGCAAACGACCTTCGACGCCATCAGCGCTCTCGCGCATCAACGCGCGGGTCTCCGCCGGCCGGCCAGCAAACCGGCGCGCGATCGTGCGACAGTGCCGTTTTTGAACGAACCCTGGTACTGTTGAGCGGAACCAAATCCAGAGCAGGTAGCTCTGGTCTGAATGGCGCGCGTCCTGCTCCTGGCCACGACGACGGGATATCAGACCCGGTCGTTCGGCGAAGCCGCCGAGCGGCTCGGCGTCGAGCTCGTCTTCGCGACCGATCGCTGCGACATGATCGACGACCCGTGGCGCGATGGGGCGATCCCGATCCGCTTCCACGACGAGGATCGTTCGGTCGCGGCGATCCTGGAGTCGGCGCGTCTCCATCCTCTCGACGGCATCCTCGTCGTCGGCGATCGGCCGACCGTGATCGCCGCCCGCGTCGCGCGGGCGCTCGGCCGGCCGGGTCACCCGCCGGAGGCGGCCGGCATCGCGCGCAATAAAGAGATGATGCGGATGCGGCTGCGCGAGGCCGGGCTGGCGGTGCCGTCCTTCATTCATTTGTCAATCGACGACGAACCGCTCGACATCAGAAGCATCCCGTTGACCTATCCCTGCGTGGTCAAGCCGGTGGCGCTCTCAGGGAGCCGCGGTGTGATACGGGCCGACGATCCCAAAGGGCTGGCGGCGGCGTTCGAACGGCTGCGCGCGCTGCTGCGATCGCCCGATGTCCGCGGCGAGCGCGACGCGGCGAACGATGCGGTCTTGATCGAATCGTTCATTCCCGGCGCGGAGTACGCGATCGAGGCGATTCTCCATCACGGTCACCTTCACGTGCTGGCGATCTTCGACAAACCGGATCCGCTCGACGGCCCCTTCTTCGAAGAGACGATTTACGTGACGCCCTCGGCGGCGCCGCGGCGCGTCCAGGACGCCATCGCTCGCGCCGTCGCCGCGGCGGCAGAGGCGATCGGACTGCATCACGGTCCGATTCATGCCGAGTGTCGCGTCCACCCGTCGACCGGAGACGTGTTCGTCCTCGAAGTCGCCGCGCGTCCGATCGGCGGTCTCTGCGCACGCGTGCTACGCTTCGCGCCCGACGGCATTCGGGATCACATCCCGAATCCCGAATCCCAAATCTCGCTCGAGGATCTCCTCCTGATGCACGCGCTCGGCGACGATCCGGCGCGTCATCGCCGGGAGAGCGGCGCTGCCGGAGTGATGATGATTCCGATTCCGCGGCGCGGCGTGCTTCGCGTTGTCCACGGCGTGGAGTCGGCGAAATCGGTGCCGCATGTCGAAGACGTCCGCATCACCGCGAAGCCGGATCAACGGCTCGTGCCGCTGCCCGAAGGCGCCAGCTACCTCGGGTTCATCTTCGCGCGCGCGCCCGACGCCGCCGTCGTCGAGCGAGCCTTGCGCGACGCGCACGCGCAGCTGACCTTTCTCATCGACCCTGAATTGCCGATGCTCACATCGAGGTAAACACGGTACAATCCGTTCCATGGCTGATCCCTGCGGACCCACACATCAAGAAGCGCCGGTTGGCAACAAGAGCGGTCGCATGGTGATGTGTAAGAAGTTCCAGAAGGAGCTTCCCGGCCTCGACTCGCCGCCGTGGCCGGGGGAGCTCGGCCAGCGCATCTACGACAACATTTCGGCGCAGGCGTGGAAGCTCTGGGAAGATCGCATGAAGATGATCCTCAACGAGTATCGCCTGATGCCCTGGCAGAAGGAGGCGCAGGAACTCGTCGCCAAGCACATGGAAGACTTTTTCTTCGGTGAGGGCGCGGCGCTGCCACCTGGTTACGTGCCGCAGCAGACGAAATAGCGGCCTTAGCCGACCCTCATAATCCACCTGAGCCTTGCAGTCATTCGCTACTTGCGACCAGCCCTACTGTAGCAAACCGCTGCAACCCCCCACGGCTCCCGTACACGCGCGATCGTGCAAATACACCTAGAAACAATAACTTAGGGGACCGGTCAAACTATGCCGGTGGGCATAGAGTTTGATAACGCTGGGGTCCGGTGAGGATCTACACAGTCGGGGTCGATTCGCGACGGTCTACGGGTAGGGACCCGAACGAGCAAGGGCAGGACGAAGACCCCGACGAAACGCCGGAGACACCTCTCGACGAGCCGCGTCCCCCGCGCGTGCAGGATCCTCCGCCGCAACCGGATCAAAAAGGTCCCTACGTAGTTCGGCACCGTGCGCGATGAGACGCGCACATGAAAACGGAGGCCCAGTCGTGAATACAGAACGCAAAGAACGGCGAGGATTCGCATCGATGTCCCCGGAGAAGCAGCGTGAGATCGCCAGCAAGGGCGGCCGCGCCGCGCACGAGAAAGGCACCGCGCACGAGTGGACCGCGGACGAAGCGCGCAACGCAGGGCGCAAGGGCGGTCAGGTGAGCCGCGGCGGACGCGGTCGGCTGATCGTCGCGCCGGCAGAGCCCATGTCGACCCCGGTCATCAACGACAGCGCGGCATCGACGACCGCGGGCAAATGATGTACGCCATCAAAGATCCGCGCGTTCGACCGACGACAGACGACGCTTTGGAGGCGACCAACCATGGTAAGACGCGTAGCCTTGGCCTGGGCACTGGCGCTCGCCGTGGCGGCGAGCGGGAGCGCGCAGACGAACGGGTCTTCAGGGACATCCACGGGGCGGAGTTCACAAGGCACTCAGACCACTCCGTCATCAACTGCCACGACCGAGGAGACGCGACCGGCGACGACGACGTTTTACGGCGACACTGGGTTGTGGTACGTGCCGACCGCCGAAATCCTTCCCCACGGGAAGTTCAGCGTTAGCGGCTACCGGCGCGGCACCAACTGGATTCAGGGTTACACCAACGTCGGCGACTTCGCCGGGACTTTCGGGTTCGGCATCAAGGATCGCGCCGAAGTCTTCGGATCGTTCCTGTTCGACACGCGCATTGATCGCGACGTGCGTCCGCTCTTCATCGTCAACAACTCGCAGTTCGGCGGCATCGTCGATCGCTACCCGCGCGTGAATCAGTACTGGACCGGCGACAACG